>NZ_JBXAHL010000016.1:0-156945 GCF_058795055.1 Cupriavidus sp. GW823-FHT06D04
ACTTCCGAGCCCATTCAGTCATGATTTACAGCCTAAGAGCGCCGATCCGGCGCCTTGCTTTGCGAAAGTAGGGCTAGGGATGCTCTGCACAATTGACCGCCAGATGTGCTTGCAATGAATCGTCGAGCCAGCGAGCATGTAGCGCATGAAACAAACTGACCTTGGACTGAACTTGTCGACCAAGCGCACTCGAAAGCGCGAATTTCTGGACGAAATGAACCGCGTGGTGCCGTGGGCCGATCTGGTGATGCTGATCGCTCCGTACGCTCCGGAAGGCAAGCGCGGCCGTCCCCCGTTCGCGGTCGAGGCAATGCTGCGTATCCACTTCCTTCAGCAATGGTTCGGCCTGTCGGACCCGGCGATGGAAGAAGCGCTGCATGACGTGCCGCTGTATCGGGAGTTCGCCGGGTTGGACATCTGGACGGTGCGACTTCCCGACGAGAGCACCATCTTGCGGTTCCGTCATCTGCTGGAGAAGCACAAGCTGGCTGCTCAGATCCTCGCGCTGGTCAACGACATCCTTCGCGACAAGGGCCTGATGCTACGCGCGGGCACGGTGGTGGACGCGACCCTGATCAGCGCACCGAGCTCGACCAAGAATGCCGCGGGCGAACGCGACCCGGAGATGCACCAGAGCAAGAAAGGAAACCAATGGTATTTCGGCATGAAAGCTCATATCGGCGTCGATGCCGAAAGCGGGCTGGTGCACACGGTGCGAGGCACGCCTGGCAACGTCAGCGATGTGCTCGAAGCCAATAGTCTGCTGCATGGCAAGGAAACCGACGCGTTTGGCGATGCAGGCTATCAGGGCGTTCATAAGCGTCCCGACGCGCGGGCGGGCGTGAACTGGCACGTGGCGATGAAGCCAGGCAAACGGCGCGTTCTGGACAAAAGCAGGCCGCTTGACGCGCTCGTCGATCAGGTCGAGCGAATCAAGGCAGGCATCCGGGCCAAGGTCGAGCATCCGTTCCGGGTCATCAAGCGGCAGTTCGGCTACACCAAGGTCCGCTATCGAGGGCTGAGGAAGAACACCGCGCAACTCATGACCTTGTTCGCGCTGTCCAACTTGTGGATGGCGCGCGGCAAACTGCTCGCTGCTGGGGCATGAGCGCGTTTCTGGCTCACGCCGATGCCTGTGCGCAGCATGCGAATGCTGCTCGCCGCGTGCTGGACAGCATCAATCCGGGGCTGCTTGGTTCGCGCGGTGGCGCATTCAGCTTCCTCTTAAGCGTCCAAGCACACTCGATTCGCGTTTGTGCAGAGCAACCTTAAGGGGCGGGCTGGGACAACTAACATCACCGATATTCCGAGCCTGCCCCGCGGACGGGGCTGCTATGAACGTGAAGTCTTCAAATGCCAACCTTGACACCTAAGCCGGGCGATGCCGTGGAATCCATTGATACGCCTGCACTGATCGTCGATCTCGATATTTTGGATCAGAATATCGATAGGATTCTCACCGTCATTCGCAACACCGGAGTGTCGTGGCGGCCGCACTGTAAGACTCACAAGAGCGCGGATCTGGCGAAAATCCTGATTGCTCGCGGCGCGATCGGAATTACATGCTCGAAGCTATCTGAAGCAGCGGTCATGGTAGATGCAGGTATCGGCGACATTCTGATCGCCAACCAAATTGCCTCTCCATCCAAGATCGCGCGTCTGATGTCGCTTCGACAACGCGCCGATATCGCAGTGTGCGTGGATAACTTCGACAATGCGCTTGCTCTCAGCTCCGCTGCCCAGCAGGCTGGGGTTTCACTGCGCGTGCTGATAGAAGTCGACACCGGAACCCGTAGAGCCGGCGTATTGCCCGGTGAGCCGGTGCTACAGTTAGCGCGCAGGATTCAACACCTGCCTGGTATAGATCTGGCCGGCGTCATGACTTGGGAAGGACATACCACGCAAATCGTACCCGAGGAATCGAAACGTGCTGCTATTGAGGAAGCGATTGGCGCCTTGACAGCCTCGGCCCGCCTCTGCCGCGCTGAAGGCATCCTCATGCGCATCGTGAGTTGCGGTGGTACGGGCACATATCTGACGACTTGCAACGTCCCAGGCGTTACCGAAGTGCAAGTTGGCGGCGGAATTTTAGGCGACGTGCGATATCAAACGAAGTATCACGTTGACGTTTTTTATGCACTGAAGCTTGTGGCGACTGTAACGAGTCGCCCCACTGCCAAACGGGTCATCGTTGACGCTGGAAAGAAGTCCCTCAGCTGTGATGCTGGTACGCCAGCTCCGGTGGGACTACCACAGATAGCATCCATCTCATTTTCTGCAGAGCACGGGAAGATAGAACTTGAAGAGCCTTCCGCTGTTCCAGCTGTTGGAGACCGTGTCGAGATCGTTCCAGGTTACGCAGACACCACAGTTCACCTTCATCGACAGCTATATGGGGTGCGCAATGGCCGCATCGAGACCGTTTGGCCCCTGAGAGAAGACTCGAGGCTCCTCTAGGTGAATCAGGGTGGCTGGCGCCGCTAAACTCATGCGTTGGTTCGCATCTCACTTTGCTCCATTTCGTCGACCCGCCTTTCGTCTCGTGGCGGGCTTTTTTTGGCTTTCATGGGAGCAACTGTAGTGGGTGCAAGTGCAATGGTAAGTTAGGGCGACCCTGAGCTCTTGCTACCAAGCGGCTTAGTTGTACATTATGGTGACATGGGGCCTAGTGTGTATCGCCACACTGCTATTATGATAACTATCCTTATCGTAATAGTACTGTTAGTGCGCTAAACTGGCGGGCATGAAATCCCGCCTCACCCTGACCGACCCGCCACCGAGTGCGCAAACCGGCTTCCCGGATGCCGCCGCGCTCGCCGCGCTACGCGCTTGGCATGCGGGTCTGTCCAGCCGGGAGGCCGTTGCCCGCTACTTGGGTGAGGCGCGGGCGCAAGGGCAGTCGTCGCGCGGCGTCCTGGGTCGGATCCGGCGCCAGTTGGCGGGGTATGCCCGCAGCCGCCAGCGTGAGGACCTGGCGCGGCTGTTTGAGATCGCCGCGGCCGAGCGAGCGCAGCGGGGCCGGGCGGCCGACCAGGCGATCGAATGGTTGCGGGCGCTGCCGGCACCGGTGCCGGCCATCAGCGACGACATCGGCCTGTGGCTGACGCCGCGTACGGTCGCCGCGCTGCGGACGCACGGGATCGACACCCTGGCCGCGCTGACGGTGCGGGTGCCGCGCCGGCGCCGCTGGTGGGCTGCCATCCCGGGGCTGGGCGCGGCCGGGGCCCGGCAGGTCGAGGCCTTCTTTGCCCAGCACCCGCAGTTGACCGAACGCGCCCGGGCGCTGGTCGCACCGCCGCCGCACACCAGCGTGGTGCCCTGGGAGCAGTTGCGCCTGCCGCATCAGGTCGACGGCTCGCAAGGACAGTTCCGCGCGCCGCGTGAGACCTGCACGCTGAACGCGGACAACGACTACGCGGCGATCCAGGCTTGGCTGGCGCTGCACGAAGCCCCGGCCACGCAGCGGACGTATCGCAAGGAGGCCGAACGCCTGATGCTGTGGGCGATTATCGAACGCGGGCGGCCGTTATCGTCGCTCACCACCGAGGATGCGACGGCCTACCGCAGCTTCCTGCGGCGGCCGGCGCCCCATGCGCGCTGGGTTGGGTCAGCCAGACCGCGGAGCGCGCCCGATTGGCGTCCGTTCACGGGCGGCCTGTCGGCCCGCTCCACCGCCCATGCCATGTCCATCCTGGGCGCGATGTTCCGCTGGCTGATCCAGCAACGCTATCTGCTGGCCAATCCGTTTGCCGGCATCAAGGTGCGGGGCGGGGGACGCACGGCGGCATTGGACAGCTCGCATGCCTTCACCGAAGGCGAATGGCTGCTGATTCGCACCCTTGCCGACGGCCTAGAGTGGTCCTTTGGCTGGGACGCGCCGGCCGCGCAGCGGCTGCGTTTTGTGCTGGACTTTGGCTACGCCACCGGGCTGCGCGCGAGCGAACTGGTCGGTGCAACCCTCGGTGACATCGAGACCGACGGCCAGGGCGATCACTGGCTCAAGCTGATCGGCAAGGGCAGTCGCGCCGGCCGGGTTGCGCTGCCGCCATTGGCCCGGGCGGCGCTGGATCATTACCTCGTCGCGCGCGCCCTGCCGGTGTCGGCGGCGCGATGGGACCCCACGACGCCGCTCGTCGGCGGGCTGGGCCAGGACATGGAGGCCGGTATCACCAGCACACGTCTGTGGCACGTGCTGCGCCGATTTTTCGCGCAGACTGGCGCGCTGATCGCCAACGACCATCCGGCGGCGGCAGAAAAGCTGCTGCGTGCCAGCCCGCATTGGATGCGACATACGCATGCGACCCATGCACTCGCGCGAGGTGCCGAGTTGACGACCGTCAGGGACAACCTTCGGCATGCTTCCATTTCGACGACATCGATCTACCTGCATGGGGACGACGTGAAGCGGGCTCGCCAGCTCAATTCCGCTTTTGAGGCCAGAATCGCATCCAACAAGCGCCTTCATTTTTCCGACGACGCCAAGAATCAAGCCGCTTTATGATGAAAAGGAGCACTTGGCGCCCTTGCAACGCAGCTCGAAATCGAGCGTAATCCGATGGGAAGCTCTTATCGTTGCCGGTCTAGGTTTTTCACTGCGTCGATTAACGCGTAAGAATAGACAGAATGCCTGTTTCCAACTCATACAATCTTGTCTCAGAATGGCTGCCGGCGAGCCTGCTGCCGCTCTATCCCGGCTGCTATGAAATCGAACGCATCGATGGAGAGCGTCAAATTCGCCGCTATGAGCTTGCCCCGGGGGGCGAGCCTGGACAGGGTGCCGCCTGGGGGGAGGATGTGCGGCGCTGGCGTGGCATGCAGGCACCCAAACTGGCCACACGACAGCGCCTTAGCAAGAACGTCTACGCCGAGCGTCAAGCGAACGACAAGCGCCGCGCCCAGCGCGATGCGCTTTGGGTGGCGCGTGGTCATGTTGCGCGTGCAGCCGACGCTAGTCGTCCGTGGCAGAGGCGCAAGGCCGCGGCCCGCACCGCCTTGTTGTGGTACCAAATTGCACTTGCCCTGGGCGTGCGCATGACCAACGATGCACCGATCACGGATGCAGAAGGGGGCTATACGCAAACGGACTACTATGCGTTCTCCCGCCTCTGGTCAAAATTCAACGAAAGCACCCATGTCCGCCTGCGCCATAAGGCCTTTGGATTTGTTACTGGTAAAACCGACTACCGCATCGAGGCCTGATGTGACCGCAGCGGAGCTCCTGGCGTGCAAGCGCGAGTGGATTGGGATTTGATGCACGTTCATGGCGTCTGGCGACTGCTAGAACCGCAAGTCGCTCGGATGTTGGCTGGTGTTGAAAGCTAACTTTGAAAAGCAGGGTGCATGCTTCGGCTTGCTCACCGGCTAGTAGACAATGATATTGAAAAGGTCTGTTCACACGGTATGGCCAAAGGGGAGGGCGATGAATCGAATTCTGTTTGTATTGATGTTGCTAGCGTTGGCGGCGTGCGATAGCAAATCAGCTAGATTTCCAGAGGGTGTCGTTGGTATTCTTCACGTAGACAGTGGCACCGATTATGTTTTCCGCTCCACGCCAACCGAGATCGGTGGCGCGTGCGCTGGATGGAATACGGTGTCGATTCAACCTCCCGGTCAATACTCAACTGGCAAAACCAATTTGATGTGCTGGAAGGAGAAGAATGGGTCTTTGCATACTGCTACTGAGCGCGCGGAAAGCGCGACTGTTGCCCCAATGTCCGCCATCATGGCGCCATAGTGTCTTGTCGCCCTACAGGGGCGGTTGCAGTCAGGCGCTAGCGAATAGGAAAAGATAGGCCTGCTCATCACGAGCCTCACGTCTTTCATCGTTGCCGCCGGCTTCTATATAGCTGTCCGATCTGCGGTTTGGAGGCGCCGCTGTTGGCGATGCTGCTGATCTCGACCAATCCACACCGCATGCGCCGCGACTCAGCGTAAGCGGCGAGCGGCTTTCGAGAGCGCTGGAGCATGCTATCTGGCGTACCAGGGCTACTGGCTGTCGGCTCACCGGTGGGAAGCGAGGGCGCGAACGATGATCTTGGCTACTCAGTCCGGGTACACTGGGCGAGTAACGGAGTTGATGACTATCGGGCGGATCGTGGCGGTCACGGGAACAGGGGCTTGATCATTGGCTTTTTTCCTGTACGGTGTGTATCCAGGGATGTTGACAAAGAAAAGTATGCGACAGGAGAACTCATGATTGAAGAGAACGAAGTCAAGTCCCGTACGGTGTGGAGCAAATTTCTCCATCACGAACGCGGCGAGGGGATCTTTGCGGAGACCTGGTTCGCCGGCGTATTCTGCGTGCGCGAAGTCTCAGGGTATGCTGTGTGGTATCGACGGTGGCTGAAGAACGAAACTAGCGAGATCGCGGTTTCGAACGGCGATTATCTACTGCGTTTCTATGCCGCTGGCGCTCGTGATGAAGCAATCGAGTTCGCGGTCCTTACTGCCACAAATCGAGTAGACAATCACATCGAGGCGATCAAGGCTCTGGACGCTACCGCAGCGGAATCGTGCCGGATCGAAGGACACTCTAACTCCCCATTCTAGGGATCGCAAAAGAAGCAATGAGTGACCAAGTTGGATGCATTTCTGGCGCGCGTCAGGACGCTTACACGCGGGGAATTCACGCGAAACAATGCTATCACGGGGTGGCCCATGTACGCCGCACTTGGTCAAGGCAACACTGGTGAGCCCTATTTTGTGGTTCAGTCAGGAAGGGTCACATTCTTTTATGCGCTATCGTAGCCCATAATATGCCAGACACCCACTTCAGCGTAACACTACGATTTTCATGACGCGGGAACCCAGCATCCGGCGCTTTGTACGCGACCTCAATTCACACACAGGCTTCCAGAGCGCAAATCGGGCGAGCACCGACGCGATCAATTCCTTGGAACAGTGGAAGTCGAAGGGAATCGACCGCGACTATCAGGTGCAGCACGATAACGACAACGAATTGGTTGCCATGCTGACGATCGATGTGCGAGACACCACCGCCGGTCCCGACCTAGACGCTGAGTGCGCTCAATACGGTGTCACTCATGCAACGGTGACAACTTCGAGTATCGCGGCAAAACCTGGGTCGTAATCCATGATCGTAGCCGTTCGCCCTCGCCGTTTGCCACGATGGTCATACCTACGGGTATGCCTTGGACGGTCAGGGCCTATTTCTTGGGCGGACGGAGTCCGCCCGCAAGTCGTCGTATCCTATCGGCGGAACCGTGGCGTCCATTTCTCGACAAGGTCTTCCTCGTCATCGCCCTCGTCAGCGTATATCTCATGGCCAATCTTTTGTGACGAAAGCACCGTTAGCGTCTTTCCATAGCGACCGAGGCCAACTACTTCTTCCATAACGATGCTGGACCGCTTGCCGCCGAGCCAATCAAGCACGTCAATTTCAGAATTCGCCCGTTCCCCGTGAGCTACTCGGGAAGGATCGGCGTTGAATCGCGCGGTCTCGGTGTTCGACGGTACCGGGGCGCCACGCCTGAGCCACGATAGGTCTGGTAGCGACTTCATCGCTTCCGACATGATGCAATAGTCGATCGTGCGACCCGTGCTGACAATGATCGCGATAGCATCGTCCGTCAGCTCGGCATAGCGGTTCGCCGTCGCTGTTAGCGACGTTTTGCACGTGTCGGCAGCGGATTCGATGTCCGCCAATCCGAGGGCCGATCGGTGCATCAGTCGCCTGAATGGGCCGACAGGCATTAACAGACCGACTGCGAAACTATCGGCTTCCTGCTCATACGGATCTACGGACGCGAAGCCAGCATGCGAAGCGTGTACGCCGTCATTCGGGAGGACGTGGTCGATGTGTCCATCGAGGAAGTAGTGCCCCAGTTCGTGCGCAACGCTGAAACGCTGAAATCCTTCACTAGGGATCTCAGAGGCATAGAGGATGCCGAAAGAGTTACCGTGCCGCAACAGCATGCCCGAAACCCCCGATGCCACATCGGGCTTTGCTTGCACAACGATGTCATGCCGAGCAGCAATCTCGAATGGATCGACTGGGAGGCCGGTGAGGCCTTGCTCTGCAAGGAGGGTCTCCCCCCGTTGCTTGGCTAGCTTGAGGCGAAGCAGCAGACTCATTGTTTACTTCCCTTGCTTGTTCCGGTCGGCAAGCATTTTCAGGAAGTCCTTCGCTAGCTCCCGATCATGCCCCGTCAACTTACTGACATCCCGGAACAGCGGATCGGCAGCCTCTGCGAGTGATGGATCGTCCACTCTGCCCAATAAGTAATCTGTTGTGACTTCAAGCGCATTCGCCAGGCGCCGGAGCGTGTCAAAGGAAGGTTTGCGTGATCCGGACTCGAAGTGCGCAATTGAGCTCGGCGGCATGCCTGCCTTTGTGGCCAGGTCACTCTGGCTCCACTTTCGAAGTTCTCGTGCGGCCCTCAGTCGCTCTTGAAAGAGCTCGGACGGCGATCGTTCATCGGTCATGTCTAGTTCGCCATGTAAAAGTTGACTTCTTTTGTTAAATAAGTATAGACTAGCCATGTGCCTCATGTCGAGGTCGACATATTCCCCACGGGAGCTAGCCGATGAGCCGAGAACACGTCAGTCACGCAGAGGTTGCGCGCTTCGCCCAAGACCGCGTCAATCTGCCGAAGGAGAAGGCAGACGAGTACCGCGCGCAAGCCAAGCGCCTTCGGGATCGGCTTGAGACCTACCTGTCTGAGCACCCGGACTTCACCCTTAAGCGGATGATGCTGGCGGGCAGCCTCGCGAAGGGCACGGCGCTGCGTTCCCTCAATGACATTGATGTGGCCTGCTATATCAGCGGAGCGGAAGCACCGCGGGACATTGCGGCTCTTCTGGAATACCTCGCGGTGCGGTTGCGCAAGGCGTTCCCGAACTTTTCGCCGGATCAGGTGCAGCCGCAAACCTACAGCGTCACCGTGTCGTTTCGCGGCACCGGCTTGAATGTTGATGTGGTGCCGATCCTGTATGACGGCGATGCGAACTGGTACGGGAATCTGGTGAGCCAAGACGACGGCTCATTCCTGAAAACCAACATCCCGCTGCATCTCGAATTCATCCGCAAGCGCAAGCGGGCGCAGCCAGACCATTTTTCGCAGGTCGTTCGTCTGATCAAGTTCTGGGCCGCGCGGATGAAGGCGGCTGACGAAGGGTTCAGGTTCAAATCCTTCATGATCGAACTCATCCTCGCGCGTCTGTGTGACCAGGGCTTGTCGTTCGATGACTACCCTGAGGCACTGCAGCACTTCTTCACCTATCTGGCCCGGACGGACCTGCGGGAGACGATCGTCTTCACGGACAACTATCCTGCCTCGTCGGTGGAGACGTTCAATCATCGCGTCAAGATTATCGACCCCGTGAACGGCGCCAATAATGTGAGCCGGCTGTACACCGATGCTAATGCGAGCGCGATACGTGAAGCTGCACTCGATGCAGGCGACGCCATCGACTCTGCATTGGCGGCGCCCACCAAGCAGGAAACTGTCTACTACTGGCAAAAAGTTTTCGGACCTTCGTTCCAGGGATAAGGGAAACATGTCGAGCTTCACCATCACCCAGTCGGCGACGTTCACCATTACTCATGCGCGGCATATGGCGGCTAAGGTTGCGGCTGACCTCAAGCGCTTGCAGCGGTTCTATGGCCACCCGAGCGACAGCGATATTGCGGGCTATGAGGCCGAGACAATCGAGCTTCTGAAGGCCGGCTATTTCGGCACGCTCACTGTCGGCTTCTTGCGCAGCGGTCAATGGATCGAGCCTACGCTTCGTTATACCTCGCGTGATCTGGCAGGTATGGCGGCAAACGATGATGACCCCGGGAGACTTCGACCCGGGCTGGACGTTTCCGGGGCGACCTTCCACAACTATCTCACCTATTCCCCCGCGTGGGATGCCCTCTCTATCAGCGAGAAGGATGCGTTCAAGAAGCGCATGCCGTTCTATCGCACCGGCATGACCCAGCCGACGGTGCAGGGCTACCTGGTCGACGACAAAACGTATTCAGCGGGCGGCCAAGCGCTGAGCCGCGCCAGCGTGAGGGCCTACTGATGACCGCACATGCAAGACCTGCACTCGATGAGTTGTTTGAGCGCCGTCTCACGTTCCCGGACTTCGAGCCGCAGGAACGGCTGGCGAGGCTCGTCGGCCTCGACGACCAGAAGGCACGGCTCACCAAGATCCTCGGGCTGCTCGTCAATCCAGCAGGCCTCGAGGCCTGGGCGCAGAGACACCATCCGGATGCGAAGGCGTTGCTAAAGCATGTGCTGCGTCGGCCGCCGCTGGTGGTACTCGCGGGCGATGTTGGCTCGGGAAAGACTGAACTAGCTGAAACGATCGGTGATGCTGTCGCCCGTCAGGAAAAGATCGAGATCACGCTCTTCCCACTAAGCCTATCGAGCAGAGGGCAGGGGCGCGTCGGGGAGATGACGCAATTGCTGTCGGCTGCGTTCGACTACACGGTTGAGGCCGCCGTAAAGCTTAAGTGCACGAACGGCAGGGCACGCGGCGCTGTCATTCTGCTGGTCGACGAAGCGGATGCGCTCGCGCAATCGCGCGAATCGGCGCAGATGCACCATGAAGACCGCGCCGGCGTCAACGCGTTCATTCGCGGTATTGATCGCCTGGCCAACGCCCAACTACCGGCTGCCGTGATCATGTGTACCAACCGCCTCGGCGCGCTTGATCCCGCCGTCAAACGTCGGGCGGCCGACATTCTGTCGTTCGAGCGACCAAGCGAGATTCAGCGCCATGCCGTCCTCAGCGGGGCACTCCAGGCCCTAGGGCTGACCAGCGGGCAGATCGAGCAACTCGTGTCCGTCACCGGTAGGGACAACGGGCGTCACGGCTTCACGTTTTCCGATTTGACGCAGCGCCTTCTTCCGTCCATCGTGCTGGATGCGTACCCTGCGCGCCGGGTTGATCCCGCGCGCGCGCTGGAGATTGCGCAGCAGATGCATCCGACCCCGCCGTTCGAGGAGCAGAAGCCATGAGTGATTGGTCGCTGCCAGCTCTGCTGGCCAACTTGCATGACGACATCCAAAACCGCCTGCAGATCGCGCGGAAGTCGTTTGCTCATCCGGGAACGAAGGGAGACGCAAGCGAGGCGGTCTGGCTCCAGATGCTCAGCACCTATCTCCCGCAACGCTATCGCGCCGACAAAGCATTCGTGGTCGATAGCAAGGGTGTTTTCAGCGACCAGATAGATGTTGTGGTCTATGACCGGCAATACTCGCCATTCATCTTCCAGTACGAAGGGCAGACTATCGTTCCGGCCGAGAGCGTCTATGCGGTCTTCGAGGCAAAGCAGACGATCAACGCTCAGCATGTGGCATATGCCCGCCATAAGGTGGCTACGGTGCGCAGGCTGCACCGCACCAGCCTTCCCATACCTTATGCGAAGGGGACCTATCCGCCCAAACCGCTGATTCCCATTCTGGGCGGCATCCTCACTTTCGAGAGCGATTGGACGCCGTGCTTCGGCGATGCATTGTCGAAGGCGTTAGGTGACGGCCCTGTCGAAGTTGACCGCCTGGACATCGGGTGCGTGGCAGCACACGGACACTTTGTGTGGGAGCCTTCGCAAGGCAAATACGAATTCACGCACGAAGGCAAGCCCGCGACCGCATTTCTGTTCAAATTGATATCGATGCTGCAGTTCAGCGGCACCGTGCCAATGATCGACGTCAACGCTTATGCGGAGTGGTTGACGAAGTAGAACACCCGGAGGCGGACCGTAGTTCGAGTTGAGCGATGGTCAAGACCGTCAACATTTTCCTACGATCTGGACACCGCGTCAAAATGCAAGATCGCGTCGGGCAACGCTGCAGTGCCACGTAGCCCAGCTAAAAACACCCGGCCTGGATTGCCATCTTGTAATGCGTGCGCAACATCACGGTTAGATAACGCCTTGTATATTAGAGACTGATGGACGCTTCCGAGCTTGGCGGGGTAAGCGGAGACATCCATTGTGCCAGCTGACGCCTCCCTCCCCGGGGCCCAGCATTCTATAAGTCCCCGCAGCATCCTAGGCTGCGGGGACTCTGTTTTTTCTGACGCACACAGATCGCGGCGAAAAGCCAAAGGTGTCATCCGGCGTATATCGCCGTAAAAGCCGTCTTGTTGCGCGAGTTCAGTCGGGTCGCCAGAGCCCATGATTACCTGGTGTCGTGCAAGAAGATCGCCATGTGGTGGCACATCTTCATCATTGTGCTCGGTCAGAGCGCAGCGGCCGCTCGCGACTTCCGGGAGGCGTCCGCCAGCTCCGATTCCCTTATTTATGGGGGTTGACGCTGATCCCCGTTGGGGATAAAAATGGGATGGGAAATTAGACCAATATTAGTTGGGATAAATGGGATCAAAGCAGAAGCCCTATCCGGCGACCCAGCAGGATTTGCTGCGTGACGCAATGAACCAACTCGGGATGACGCGCGAAGAGTTCGCGGCACGCCTCAGCGTCTCCAGGCGAACGCTCGACAAGTGGCTCTTACCGAGTGAGTCCTCGGACTTCCGAGGTTTGCCAGAGATGGGCCGCGCATACATCCAAGAAATTCTGGCGTGGCACCACAATTCAAGCTCAGATTCAGTCGCCGTGCGAGGTCGAGAAGCAACCGCGAACCGCCATCAGATGCAAAAAGGTTGACATGATGCCGAAGGCCAACGCCAAACGCTTGTCTGAACTGAAATTCGGCAATGACACAGTGGCGATCAATGAAGCCCTTGCTAATGGCGAGATTACCGAACGGCAAGCACAAAACATGCTGAAGTTCATCGCGACGGTGACTGCAATTCGGGAGCATCCTTTACAGACATATCCCATCCAGGACCAGACTGGTCAGTTTTCGGGGGACGTCACTGCCCGTCCTGACGGCACCTGGTTGGCCCGTCGATATGGATCGGAGTTCAAGGCAGGCGGCACGGTCTTCGCAAGCGCTGAGGAGGCCGAGCATTTTGTACGAGGGCTCCCTCAGGCGACCGTGACGGAGGAGGGTGCCGATCTCAGCGACATTGAGTTGAAAGCATTGCTTGACGAGCCCACCAGTACATTGCTTGTAGCGGGACTACAAGCGCTCTGGCGCGAGCGCGTGGCCGCACGCGATGCCACCTTGGCTGTGGCGATCATGCGCGGCGTTGAGCCACCTACTGAAGAGATGTTTGGGATTGAAGAAGTCGCTCTCCTACTACGCCGCGTCGGGGCCAAGCCGACTTCGTGATCGCAAAATCAATGGGAGTCATGCTACGGGGGGGATAGCCCCGCTCGCTTGTTTAGAAGTGGCGGAAGCCCGTGCGGTTTTCACCGAACACGGCGCTTGCATCGCTAGTATGCGACTGGCGGATCGGATGAAACCGGGCGCGGACTTGCGTCCGCGATATTTAGAACAAGGCGCTTTTCCCGAAGTCGGGCGACGTCGTGCCAGTGAATCACAACTGAAAATGAGGGAATCGATGAGTTTCGTCGTAAGCAAGGGTACGGTGCTCGAACGTCTGATGAATGCCGCCACGGACATCTTTCTCGGGGCGCTGAAGCACACTGACCATGGTGGTAGCTTCAAGGGACTGTTTACGCTGAACGTCGATGGTGAAGCAAAGCCCGTGTTATTGGTCGGCAGCGCACATGGCAGCCACGAAGACGGCCAAGTGATTGCTGTCCTCAACCCGGATTCCGAGGTGAACGAAAAGCTGGCACCGGGAGTTGCTTACAATGGTGCGCTTTTGAAGGAGATCGTCGCGGGCCGGTGCGATGCGATGGTGCACATATGGATTGATGCGTACAAGAGCGACCCTTTCACGGTGCTGGAGAAGTACACGGCCCGAGCGTCTGTCGGGCCGAAGTTCGAAATTTGAAATAAGCCGTAAAAGCCATGCCTGCACTACCGCTAGCAGATTCGCTTCGACGTGCAACACCCACCCTGCAGTGCGCCGCAGGAGATAGCAGGATGCCAATTGGCATTGACCTCCATGGATGTGACCGTATGCTGCGCGTCGACCCTGCTGAGACGCTGGAAGCGGCGCTCGCAGGCCTGACTGATTGCCCATAATAATGGCTATGGCGGACTGGAGTAGTTTTCTACCAAGCGTAATCACAACTCTCTCTGGCCTTGGTGGTGTTTGGCTAGGCGCGAGACTGACCACGAGGCGAGAGGAATTGCGAGAGGCAGCTAAGTTGGAAAGGGATGCCAGGTATCTCGCAATCCTCGTTGTCGCTCATTTGGACCGCCTCATTGATGGTTGTGTCGCAGTTGTCGGGGATGATGGCACCAGCTATGGACAGCCCGCTGGCAAGGACGGCACTCTTATGGCGACCGTCAAAACGCCGAGCTTCGACCTACTTTCGCTAGACGTTGAATGGAAGGCTCTTCCAGCCGATCTCATGTACGGGATTTTAAGTTTGCCGTACAACATCGAAGTGCTGAACCACAAGATTTCAATGACCGGGGAATTCGATTCTCCGCCTGATTATTCAGATTTCTTTTGGGAGCGACAGCACGGGTATGCTGACCTGGGACTGAAGGTTTTAGAGCTAGCTTACGCGCTGCGGCAGTCTATCGGCCTCCCCGTGATAGTCCAACCAGACGGCGAATGGTGTCGGGATGGATATCTGAAAGATCAGAAACAGGCTCTCGAGCATTTACGGGCGCAGACGATGAAATCCTGTCCAGTCGGTACATCCCTGGAAAGA
Source organism: Cupriavidus sp. GW823-FHT06D04 (assembly GCF_058795055.1). Classification (NCBI taxonomy): domain Bacteria; kingdom Pseudomonadati; phylum Pseudomonadota; class Betaproteobacteria; order Burkholderiales; family Burkholderiaceae; genus Cupriavidus; species Cupriavidus sp. GW823-FHT06D04. Next base: position 14,660 of record NZ_JBXAHL010000016.1, read on the forward strand.
ATGTCTGAATAGCGGCGATAAAATTGATTTTGAGCAAGGTTCCCCGCAGTTATAGGCGCATCTACGTATGAACCCACTCAAAGTCGGCCGCGACGGATTCGCTGGCCGACTCGTTCGAGGATAAGCAAGGCAAAAGCAGGGAAACATATGTCGGCAAGCTACGAATGGACTGAGTATCACTTGACCACTAGCGGTTGGGTGACGGGTACGGAGAAGACAGATTTCGACAGGAGTGACGTTACTCCACCATCTGATCGGGTGCTCAGCGTTAGATACATTGAAGAGCATACCGGGTATGGGGGCGGAAGCCGGCACCAGGAAACCTGGCGTAGTCAAGACACCGACCAGATCAATGCTCTGCTGGCGATCCATGGGGACCCGCCGGCGCACCTGTAAGACAGCGCAATGGAAACTCTTCAGTGGGAAGAGCGCCTCCACTATCGCGATCGCTTGCGCGCATCGCGGTATGCAGCTTTGGCTGATGCCGAGGCGTTCAGCGAGATCTGCTTCGCTGTGGAAGCAATAGGTCTTCGCCTAGATGGAAAGGAGGCGACGATGAATCATTACTTCCACCGAATACGAGCATTAGCGGAAGACTCTGCTGTATTCAGCGAAATGCCTCACCGATTTCCGCAACTGTTCTCCCGCTTTGACGCCCTATACAAAACCGTGCAAATCGCGCGCAACGACGCCATGCACGCCGGCATATACGCGCGACATGTCACCACCGCAGCGATTGAATTGTGCATAGGTTTAGAGGAGGCCTTGATGAAAGAGCAACAGTTGGTACGAACGAAGGTCAAGGACTACATGGTCCGGTCACCCATCATCGTGCATCCCTGGCAGCCAGTTGCATACGCTCGCCAGTTGATGTTGATGCATTCGTTCACGTTCCTCCCTGTCAAGATCGGCGATTGGAAGCTGGTTCCAGAGGTATCCATGGCGAAATTCTTGCGACGACATGAAGACAGGAAGTTTGCCCTGGGCAGATCAATTCAAGACGCTGCGAGCTTGGAGAACAATGCTCTCGACCTCCTTACGGCGCACGTGGTGGGTCCGGAGGACGAAGTGTCTGACCTCCTTAGTGGTGCCCCTGCGAACCAACCAACGCTGTGGTTAGTCGACGATGGTCATGCCGGGCTCGCTGGCGTACTGTCACCGTTCGAACTGATGTGACGCGGGATAGAACGATATGCATGGAACCGAGTTATACAACGCGCTCGTGCCCGCACTGTGGGGCGATGTGGACGAGGACAAGCACTTTCCTGTGGAGCAGCCGTTGCTCGCCCACTATACGTCGGTGGCGAACCTGGTCAATATCGTGAAGGGAGCAGAGCTTTGGTTCTCCAATCCTCTCAACATGAATGACTACGAGGAGATGCGGTACGGGTTGAGTGAGGGCATGCGCGCGGCGGAATCGCATGCGCTCCTCCGGGCGACTTGCGAAGAGCATGGCTACTATGCGGAGTTCATCGAAAGCCTATCGGCTTGCTACCGGCGGTTTGAGAGTGAGCACGCGTTTGACACGTATGTCGTTTGCTTTTCGAAGCATGATGAGGCCAAGGATGTCGATGGTCGCCTATCGATGTGGCGCGGGTACGGTGGAAATGGTAGTGGCGCAGCCATCGTTATTGATACAAAGAAGATCAATGCAAACGAACAGTCACCATTTATCATCGCCCCCGTCGATTATGGCACCGCCGAAGAGCGAAGGGCATGGATAAGTGAAAGGCTTGATGTTCTCGCCGCGGAATTGAAGCGGCAACAGGTGCGAAAGAACGGTGCCCCAATGGCCGCAGCGGCGTTCTTCGAGCGCTTAAAGCAGTTCGCCTTGTTCTCGAAGCATCGCGGATTTGAGGAAGAGAAGGAGTGGCGTGTCGTCTATTTCAGAGATAGAGATTCGGCGGGGCGTCTTACCGCTATGTTCGGCTACCACATTGGCGCAGACGGAGTGCATCCGAAGCTGAAGCTCAAGTTGGCGCCGATCGAGGGAGTCACCGGCGATGACTTCGGTCTTGACAATATTGTGCACCAAATCATTCTCGGGCCGACGCATACAGGTGTATCAAGGCTGGCCGCACTTAGGATGCTGCAACTTGAACGCCCCGCGCTTGCAAGTCGATTGAGGGCCTCCTCGACGCCATTCCGGCCGTTGTAGCCAGAATCAATCTCCCAAGGGAATCTTGGCGTGGCGCGCACGTAAGGGCCAGGTCGATCTCAACCAGGCTGGCTTTGCGCTGGCCTGGCTGACCGCGGCTTAGGCCGGCAAGCTCTCGGCAGTGATGGACCCAAACTCCGGCCTGCGGGTCGGCTTGATCGAATGAAGTAGGAGATGAGCAGGAAGAACGCATGAGTACATTTCAGGTGGGTGACGTCGTAAGACTCAAAAGCGGCGGGCCAGGCATGACGGTGGAAGAGGTCGGGGACTACTTGCAGAGCAAGCCTACGGGGCCACGCAACGGTGTCCTATGTGCATGGATTCTCGGAAGGACGTTTCATCGCTATGTCTTTGACGCGGCAATGCTTTGGAAGATTTAAGGCGGACAGGAATGAACCAGGATAGCAAACGAAAGGGCTGGATTGTCCGCACTGAAAGCGACTACCTGTTTCCGCAAGGTGGAGATGTTGGCTACACGCCGAACCTGGCAGATGCCGGAACCTTCGAATCGGAAGAGGAGGCCATCGAGGCGGGTCGCGACCATTGCGATCCTGGCTTTGTGGTGCTTCGCGACCCGCGCTGAAAGACGGAAGAATCATGGAAGTTGAAGTGGAAATGGATGGCCAGCGATACGTTGGCGAGGTCCATGAATCGGATGGTGTAGTCACTGTCATGACCGACGGCGGCTATATGGAGATGACGTCGATCGGCGGTAGCGGTATCGAATCGATAGCGCGAACCCTGCTATTGCGGATGGTAAGGGCGGGCAGAGCTAGGCCCAAAGCTGCCTGACAATGGAGGTCGAGGAGGAGTGCCGGTCACATAACGTTTGCGGCGGCAGTCTTGTGACGATCGCTGGCGGCATCCAAGCCGTGTGCACACGTGATGCGAATGGCGGGGTGGATTCCTTCGGCGGTCTTGTATGACCACGCGAAGCGGTGAGGTCCGTGATGCGAGGGAAGGGGATGGCATTACAATCGATCAAGAGGACGAGGGGAAGATGACGCGTCCCAACGCGCTGTTCGTGCTCTACAGAGTACTGGGTACAACAAAAGGACGCGACCATTCAATTGCAGAAGGAGAATAAAGCGTTCTTGAATGATCAACTCGCAGAATCGAAATCACGGTTCCGACTTTGGTGAAAGATGATGTTGCACTAACCGCACAAGTTGAGAAGCTCTTTTAGTACCGTCGCGGCAGCGATACGGGAAGCCAAGTTTGAAGACGCTTGCAGTGTGGTATATCGTGCATATTGCGCAATCGGAGACAGATGTGGGCCGAATCTTGGTCGATTTACCTGATACGCAAATAGAGGAATTAGCGGCAATAGCGGAGGCCGAGCATCGTTCACGGGCCGCTGTCATCCGCGATGCTGTCAAGGCGTACATTTCGCAGCGAAAGCTGGGGCTTGGGGCTGACGTATTCGGGCTGTGGAAGGATAAGAAGATCGACGGCCTCGCATACCAGCTGGAGCGGCGCTCGGAGTGGTGAACGGCGCTCAATATGCGCCAAATGGCACTTTCGTCGCGGCGTGCGGTAGCACATGGTGTGTGGCCCGGCAGGGCAAAGCCAATGGTGCCCCCTTGGCCAGCTCGAGCTAGTCACGCCGGTGGGCTCTCTGGTCGATGATATTCCGATGTTCCGGTGCAGCTAGGTACCCTATGCTGAAAGTGCCCGATCCCAGCCCATCTGCTCCCGGTTCATTCAGACTCCCATCCTGCGAATTGACGCTCAAAATCCGCGGGGTTGAAGTAATCGCGCTCGCTCCAACGCCTATAGCACAGCAGTCGTTCGAGCCACCAGCGCTCAAAACATCCGCGACGGCTTAACTTCCGCCACCGAAACGGCCCCAGCCAGGTCGCTGGGGGTTGCCGCCTTCGTCGGCGCGCTGGCCCTCAGTTCCGGATCCCCAATCAATACTTTCACGATAATGAAAGTATTTGGGTTCTGACGATGGATCCCGCGGACATTCAACGGTCGTCTCTTGCCGACCCGATTTGAGACATCCCAGGTAGAGAACTTCAGCGTCCGCTTGTGCTCACTATTTAGTCGTTGAGTCGGGAAACACCCTCAATGAGGTTGGGGTGCCAAGCGATGCCTTGAAGAAACGTGTGGTTCGTTCGCACCCCAAGTTCGGAATCGCCCTAGCCAGTGGTGAAAGTCAGGGGCGGCCGTCGGCCCCAGCGAACCGGGCGTTCGCGCGGCGCGGGGGTGGCCATGGGGCTTCCAAATCCCAGTCGCGCGAACCCCAAACGTTGATGATCCAGATGGAAGGCGATGTGGGCATTGCGTGCTTCGCTGGGATGGGCGAATGGCAGATACTGATATGAGTGGCCACCGGATTGAAATTCCAGGATTCCGCCAGCCAACTGCTCGGTGATGGCCATGATTCCCCCCGGCCGGTGGACCCGCGTGCGTTGTCTCAACAGTCGCCAGGGCGAGTCTCCCCAGGAGATGATCGTTACGTCGTCAGGGTGGTAATGCGGGCGCGTGCCGGCCAGCAACGCCTCGAAGCCCTCCAGACAGCCAGCGTAGCCCGCTTTCACCGGGCCAGTGACGCGCTCATCGGGCGCGCGGTAGTCCGGGTAGATGTTGACGAACAGGAGCGTGCCCAGTTTCCCGGACAGTAGGGGCTCGGTCACGGCGGCGAAATAGCGCCTTGCGACGGACTCGTCGTTGTCTGGCAAGAGATGCAGGCCATCCTGCCGCATGGGCCAGTTCAGCCTGTGTGGCTTACCCTCACGCTTGGGCACGATCGGATACCAGTCGTGGCCCACGATGATCACCAGGCGGCGCACCGGGGCCTTGCCGTAAGTGCGATGCAGAGCGTGGTCCGTCCAGGGACTGATGCCGAAGCTAAAGCCAAGATCGTGCTGCCTGCAGAGCGCTACCATGCGGGCGGCCAGCGCCGGCGCCGATATGGCGCGGCCGTTCTGCACCTCGGTATCGAGTTTCTCCACGGTTGTGCTGAAGGACTCGTACTTTTCAAGCGTTGCCCGATGGAAATCCGACGTTAGGTATGACCATGGACGCGTCCGCGCGGTATCCCAGTAGCTCGCTAACTCCGGGGTAATGCGAGGAAAGATCTCACGGTAAGCGTCGATGATTCGCTGCGCTCCTGGACGGTCGTAATGCATCGTTCTCGAAGAAGTATCGTCTGGCATGGGGGAACTGTTCTTGGCGTTCTATGCAAGGTGAAGCAAGCGGGGCGCTGGTCCGCAAAGTCATGCTGACAATCACAGCCGCGATAAGCGCATCCTATGGCTTTACACGAAAATGCTCGATCGACTGGCCAGCGTTTACGGCGCGCTGCAGCCAGTCCGGCAGATCGCCGTGACCATCCCACGCGTGGCCATAAGCGTCTCGGAAGCAAATCGGACGGGCGGAGTCATTGGCGAGCGACGCTCTTTCAGAAAAGCAGCCTGCGTTCTGCAGGTCGGCCAGATGCAAGCCATATCGGGCCATTTGTGTCTTGATCCATAGGATCGTCTCGGCGCGCTCGCGCAAGAGTTGGGTGTCGGAATCCTGGAGAAGGGCAGGGGGCATGCAGGCGATAGAGCTAGGATCGAAGCAGCAGGAAACAAAGGACGTTCCTTCGGAAGGCACCCGCCGGACAGGGCAGGGCATCGGGGCGCCAGATACAAGAGCGATTCTAACGGGTGCGCCACGGCCCAAGTCTACACCTGACCCTCGGTTTGCCCCCGCGCGCTAGCGAGGCATTGCGATAATGTACCAGTCGCAAGAGTTGGCGCGCGCTGCCGAGACGTCCTCAGCTAATGCCTGCGACGCAACTGCCTAAGGCACTACCGCATTAGCTGCAAGCGAATCGACAGGTAGGGCGGCGTCCTCAATGCGATGTTCGTCCGTTTCTGCCCGGCCCGCATTCCATCCCAGACATACGTGGGGTTGGGGTTGCCGGTTCGCGGCGTCACAACCAAGGCCTTATCGAATGTTTCGGACAGTCTCGAGCATCAAGTGTCCTTGGCTGGTCAGGCGAGGATAAGCACTGCCACTACCATGCCCGTGTTCCATCGTGACCAGCTTGTGGGCAAGCAAGCCGTCCAATTGATCAGGTTCAAGATCATCGATATCGTGCGCATTGCAGGGCGCAGACTGAGCGCGAGTGCGTAGCGTACTCGCCTATCTGGATGGCCATTCGCCTTCCGTGAAGGCTGGCGCAAGGCCAGGATCGCTGAAATTGATTTGGGACGCGAGATCGCCGTGCACCCAGAGATTGCCGCAAAGAAATACCTCCGGAGGCGGCGCAGATCGGGCGCTTCGCGGTAGTCCAGTTTCAAGGTGCGGCCGGACATCAGTATCGCATTGCGCCGCCTCCAATGCAGTCAACGCTGCAACCGGGCGATCTCGTCTACGCGAATATTATGGACTGTGCGAAGCCGCTAATACTCCGTTAAGGCACCGGAACAAAAAATTCGAGGCTGAAGGGGAGCACGCTCAAATGCGTGCAACACAGCGTCCTTCTCCCTATCCTGACCCAGGCTGAGGCTCGGCGCGGGAATTGCCATTGCTGGCGCGCCAACTAAAGTGAATTGCGCCTCATTACGGAAGTAGTTGCGCTGGCCGCTACGCGCGTCCAGATGAGTTCTATACAGCAAATTCTATGCAGATCAGATTGAAACGGCGTGCAGTTGCACTCCGCTAGCCGTCTTCTACGCTGTATGCATTGTCCGGGCCGCCGGTGGCCGCCCTTAGCAAGAACAAGAAGCAACGGGAGCGCCGGCCATGAAGCGAGGCCTGTTCTTGATGGCCGCTGCGTTGACCAACGTTGCGCCGTTGCGATCGGCGTTGGGCCAACCTCAAGTCGAAGCCTGTTTCAAAATGGAGGGCCACGACGCCGTCACGCTCGTTGACGTCACGGCGTCCATAGCCGGCGACATTTTCTTTTCGGGGCTTCGCTTTGCTGTCGAGTATATCGAGTGTTGGCTGCTCTCGCAGGCTACGCGGCATCCGAACCAAGCGGCGATCCTGCGTGAGTCGCCGCGACGCAAGCGCTCGCTGCCCTCGCGCGCCCGCTTGGAGGGAGGCATGCCATCGCGCAACACGACGCTCTCGCCATCGGGCCAGTCCTGGGAGAGATCAAGTTTGCCGGCTACCAGCATGCGAGCTTACTTGATTTCTGCATGTGAGTTGGTCTCAATGATCAACGAGTTCTTCGACGCAGCTTCAAGGCGCCTCGGCGAACCTGAACCGGTAGACGTCCCCCTTCATTGCGAGCTCGCTAATCCCAGACGGTCGGCGGGGCAATGGACATTAGTTCGACTCACGGTGGCCGGTGCCAACGGTGTCGGTGCGCGCAATGCGGCGGACACTCCGACCACCTCAGGCGCCGGTTGTGCTGGGCCGCAATCCTGTCGCAATAGCGCTCCTGCTGTGCCAGATCGAGGCGTCGCGTGGCGAATACGCCGCGAGCGGAGGCTCTGGTTGGCCCGAGGCCCCGGTCCTTCGCTACGTGAACCGATTGAGTCAAATTGCACGCCTTCTTGGCGATTCCATAGATCGATGTGCTCGGTGGAATGGATGACCTCCCGCCTTGTTCCTCGACGAGAGCATGACGCTGTTGTTTGCTGCCATAAAGGATTCCTGAAATGAATTCCGATAATACGCTCGACATCGTTCAGGCCCTTGGTGGCAACACGCCTGGCTCGTCCGATCTTTCGAAAGGTGAAGCGGCACAGCGGCTTGATCTTGCATCTGCCGAAGCGTTGCTCGACTTTGTCACTGGCGATCCATTCGCGGAACTGGACCCGGCAGGCCTCGACGAGACGACACGCTCGCTCGTCCGCGAAATCTCGACTGAGTTGCATAGAGCCGGCGCCGCGGCGGCGAGCGCGCGCGAGGCACCAATCGAGGTCGGTGACAAGTTGGTGGCATTGCGTCGACTCCCGCTACATACCACTCGTCTTGATGGCGCTATGCCGCCGTGGAGTGCGGGCATGGCGGCAGAGCACCATATCGGTCCGCTCTCGGACCGCACGGGTCGCCTCTTTTGGATCGACGTCTTCCGTCGTGTCCGCCAGTACCGCTTCGTCCGAAGCGCTGGCGCGCCACCCTTTCTAACACTGCCAATTGTGCAGTTCGGCCTTGCACCGCAAGCAGGGACGTTTCGAGCCGGCGCGACGTTCGACGTTGCTGCCGGTAGCCTTTGGCTTGCCACCAATCTCTTCGCTGCAACGCCGACGAACACCTACTCAGGGATTCGCATTTCAGGGGGTAGCATACGCTTCACCGCGGACGTCACCTTTGGGGACGAAGAGGCAGTTGTTCCGCTTTCAGTGGGCGTCGACCTGACATTGCATTTCGCTCCGCCAGTCGTGGAAATGCCGGCGCGCGGGAGCGAGTTTGCCGAGACGCAGTTTGAGCCGCCCGAGGGGATTGCGGTTTCGATTCGCGCAGGCGCGGCCACCATCGCCGTTCGAGGTACAGCAAAACTCTCGGTGTGGGGCTCAGAAGTCGAGTTAGCTCCCCATGTAGCAACTCCTCACTACCAAGCCGAACTGAACCGGATAGTCGTGCCAATGAAGCCGGACGTCGACTCTCTTGTAATCAGCCATGTGGCCTCGATGCTCTTCGTTCCTTCCGGCCAAGCGCGAATTCGGGCTGCGGGGTTGGCGCTTCCGGCTGCAGTCATTGCCCCTGAAAATCTGGGCGAAGCAAGTGGTGTCGGAGCGCTAATGCTCGAGATGAACGCAGGCTTGGTCGCCACCTGGCAAGGCGAACGACGTTCGGTTCGACTCGGCGAAACACTGCTGTTGCTTGATGGGACGCGTCTCTCCTTCACCAGTCGCGAAACGCGGGCCGAGAATGATGTGGTGCGCCTGAGGCTGCCTTTCTCCGAGGCGGCGGGGCTCACCTACACACGACTCGACAAGACGTCGGTCCTGTACTTGACGGTGTCCAATGGCGCCGAATGGGTGACCCTATCTGCCGCTGTGGACGTGCGCTTGCCGAAGCCTGTCGACGTGACGGGGGGCTGCCTTGGTTCGCGCCTGCCGCAAGCTCGGCTGGTGATCAGCAGCACTGTCGGCGGCGAACGCACCTTGTTGCTGAGCGGCTTGACCGCCGTGCTCCCACAGGAGCGGCCGGCAGCTTTCGCCCTCACCAACGCCGTGCTGCGCGTAACGCGTCCACGCGCATTCTTGCTCGTAGCTCTGCTGCAAGACGATGCGATAGCTGAAGGGCTAGCACTGACGGCTTACGGCATGCGTGGTCTCCTGCCGTCGCTCCCCGATCCCTACGCCACCAATACGGTTCTGGGGCCGCGCTTCGACGCCAGAAGTCAGGGATACCTGCTCAGCCAATTCGCTTTCCGCAATACAGGTCAGGAATTGCGCTTCGCCCTGCCACCTGACGTTGCGGTGGTTCCTCCTCTGCCTGGTCCTGGCTTCGCAGCGCCAAGTCCTACGATGGACGCGCGCGGATTGATTGCCGCCGGCGAACTTGCCCGAGCCCATGGCGACATCTTCGAGTTCGAAGGGCAGTCCAAGATTATTCTCGTCGATGTTTCAACCAACGCCAGCCGCTTCGGTGTAGCGGTGCGCCCGCCGCGTCGCGATGATAGGCAGGACGCGCCCAGGCAACAACAGGCGTTGCATGCGCCGCAGGTGCAGGGGCTCGATCTTGCTGTCGACGGCCGTATGCTTGTGCTGCTCACGCTGCCGTCCGTCCAATGGGAGCCTGTTCGCGCGGTGCCAGGGCCAGAGCCTTTCCCAGATGAAGTGCGCTTCGCGAACAGCGGCGTACCAACTACGGTCGACGTGCCAAGTGTTGAGCTGATCCCCGTCAACCCGCTCGCTGCTTACGATGCGATTGTCGAGAATTTCGCCCAGAAGAGTCCCCAGGCCTCGAGGGCACGCTTCACGCTGCCTTTTGGCATGCTGGCCAATGCGAGGCTTTCGGCGCCGTCTCCATCAGGCCGCGGAGCGTTGGTGAGCGAAGTGCGGCCTTCCAGCACCGATCTGAAGGGCGCACATCAGCTGCGCATAGTGGCTGCAGATCCGAGATTGCCAAGCGAGGAGACATCGGCGCTGCCCGGCTTTACGGTCCAGCTCTCCGTCGCAAGCCCGACAGATGGCTCTGGCCCGACCAGCATCCTAGGAAGCTCGGTCAACACGATCTTCAATCTCTATCTCGGAGCCGGACAACCCACTGCGCTGGTGCCCGTCACACGCATTGACCTGTCGGGCCACGGGGAGAGCCTGTTTAGTAACTGGGCTAACCCGGACGATCCCGAAACAGGCGTTTCCAAGGCCGAGTTCCAGGTTGTCAATGGCCGCGCTGCCAAAGAGGTTGTGCAGGTCAAAAGCGTTCTACTTCCTTACTTCGTGCCTGTTGTTCGCACCATTACGCTAGAGCGCAAGGGAAATGCAATCTTTACTAGGGAGGACAGTGGATGGGTAGCCGTGCGCGACGGTCTTTACCGCGCCTCTCCGGGGAGCGGTATCGTCACACATCCAGGTGTCGTTCAGCGAGCGACTCAGGTTACCAACATCCATGAGACGGGATCTGCGATTACAGCCGGCGGTGCGATGTTCGTCGCGGCGTATTTCGACACGGATTTGGTCATCGACGGGGCCGCCACGCCGGTGCCTGCGCGCCGGCAACTGGGCTATGTCAAGCTATCGACGCCGGACCTGACTCCTGCCGCCTATGCATCGCTTATCCAATCGGCCGGACCAATGGGAGGACCGATCGATATTGGCATCGCAATCGGGGGAGGGCGGCAACGCATGCGCCTTCATCGCGTTGGCGTCGGAGTGGCCGGCCCGGAATTCGCGATGACGGGGTGGGGTAGCCTCGTCTTTCCCGGTGGAGGAGGCGACTGGTCGGTCCTAGAGGCCCAAGATCCGGCTGAAGCGCCGACGCAGGTCGCCGCAGACCTCGGGATGCCTATCATCCGCCAAGGCGCCGCGGGCACTCCTAGCAGCGCCCCTTGGCGCTTTGCCGATCCCGAGGATTTGTTCGACGTGACAACGCCGTCGCGCGACTACGGCATTCTCCATTCAATGGGTACCCAGCGGGCCTTCTTCCGTCGCCTGCGCGTCGAGGCAACATCGCCCGACCGCATCGTCTCGACGGAGCGACCGGTGATCGCCGATCCGTTGATTCTGGCCACGGCGACAGGGCCGTTCCCACGCCAGGCCGACGCCATTCCCTTCCCTTCGGCCGCGTACGCACTGGAAGTACGTGCCGACGGCAGTTGGCGACTGGATGCGCCAGACACCTTCTCGGTTGGCTTACCACGCCGAACCATCCGCTCTGCAGGCACCGTACTCAGCGACCTCGACTATTCCGGAGCCACCGTTACCTATTCACTCGACACCGCCCAGCCCGTGCCTTGGCGCTTCGCGCTCACGCACGCGCTAAAGATCATGGCGCACACGTCGATGGGTGATCTTATGTCGCTATCGGCCGACGTTGACGCGCAAGCGGGGCGCGCGAGCCGCTTTGCTGATCCGAAGGTGAAGGTCGGGGGGCCGTTCGACATTGTCCAGGACCTGCTGACCATCATGCAAGATCTTGGCATCTCGGCAAAGCCAGACGTCCGCATGACCAACGAGTGGTCGCTTGCCGTGGCACTCAAGGTACCCTTCGTCGACGCAACTGGCGAGGACTTCGAGGTTATTCCAGGGGAGCCAATCCCAACGATCATCTTTTCAGATACCGGGGTCAAGGTTGAAATCAAGGTCGCACCGGTTGCCGATGAGGCTGTCTTTGAGCTCGGCGGCGCACCAATGTTTGCGATCAAGGCGGTGCCTGGACTCTATGCCGTCGCGATTATCAAGTTCACGCTCAGATTGTCGACCGAGAGCGGCACGAGCTATGGATTCCTCATCGGCGTTGGCATCGCATACAAGCTCGACGCCGGGCCATTTGAGCTTAAAGGGCTGTTCGCTATCACCTTCTTCGCGGTGTTCGGCGACACTGTGCTTGGCTACGGCGTCGGTTTCGTGGTCAAGCTCAGCGCCGACATCTCGCCAATCGTGTCGATCGAACTCTCTCTCGAGGGGAAATTCGCGCGACTCATTGCCATGAAGGGAATGCCACAGGAGACCGTCTTCCAGATCGCCAAGCTCGTGTTTGCCATTGAAGTGTCCGTCTTCCTCGTCTTCAGTATCTCGCTCGAAGTTGAGACCAAGAAGGTGGAGGTTACCCGCGGCCCGCTGCTGGAAAGCGATGCTCCGGACGTCCTACCTTAACCACTTGGAATAGGAGTCGCACATGTCACTGCCGATCCGCCTGATGCTCTTCCCGTTCCTGCAACACTACGACGGGACAGACCTGTCCCTGCGGCTGCTCGTAGCGCCGCAGACCGATCCCACCTCGGCGCCAGCCGCCGGCCTCACGCCATTCGTTGTCACCGACTTCGACTTCGAACTGCGCTTTGTTGCAGATCTGTCCCAACTTCCGACATTCGGCTCCCCGGCGACGGTGATCGACCTGGCCTCGCCGGCGCCACCTCACTCGGCAGCCATCTGCGCGGCGCTCAATGCTCAGCTTTCCATCGATACCAGCGTCGGGCCTGTGGACGGTCGCGTCGGAGCACCGCGCATCGTCAAGTATGCGCCGCGGGCCTATCGGCAAGCGACGGGGTACGGTGGCGAAAATCCAGAGTTGCTGGTCGATGACACCTATCGGTGCGCAATTAACGCCCCCGTGCCTTCGGGCACGTCGCTCAAAGTGGAGGCCCCGGTCATGTCATGGGGCAAGGTGCTTGCGCAAGCGCTGCGACAGCCCAGCCTTGCCGAGGCACTTGGCCTCGTTCGCCCGCTCACCGTCACGCCGCCGGCCAGCATTGGCGATGGCGGCTGGCTCTATGTGGCACTGAAATCGGGTAACGCTTGGAGTGGCCTCGTCGGCACACCCGGGGCGGTGCGCTTCTACGCGGCGCGCATTCCGCCGCTCACTGGGCCGCGCTCGCTCTTCACCCCTGTGCTCTTTCCTGTGACCACGTCGGTTGCACTTGGCATCACCTGGGACGACGTCTTCCGGGAGGCGGTCGAATACGATGACGGCTTCGCAAAGGCCGTCTATCTGCGCCAACCTCCGCAGGCCGATCCGATGGCCGAGGACGACGGCGAACGCCCCCCCGAGGAGCGCGGCGTCCAGATCGGCTGGGACGACGAGCAGATCGTCACCTGGTTCAATCGCCAGGTGAGTCTATCTGCCACCTCGCCGGACGCGCCAATGGGAGTGATGGGCTATCGAGTCGACGTACGGGAGGCAGGGGCCGCAGTATGGGAATCGCTTGTGCGGGCATCGACAGAAGTGCAGATTGCAGGCAGCGATCTTAGCAACGCCGAAATCGATTGGCGTGTCGAAGTTGCACCGAATCGGCTGATGGGTGATATGGCCGGTCGCAGTTGGCTCCCCATCTACCTGTGCGCCTGGTCTGGTCCCTCGCTGATCGGCATCGACCAACTCACCGCAGCGTTGCGCGGGGTGACGCCAAGCGCCGGACCTGTGCAGGGGCTAAGCCCCGCAACCGCATTGCTGTATGGACACAACTATGAGTTTCGGGTTCGCTTCACCGATCTCACCGGCGGCGGGCCGGCAGTTGGGGATGAGCAACGAAACGGCGGGCCTCAACCCGTGGCGACGATCGGCTTCCGCCGGCACGTACGCCCAGCCGGGGTTACCATCAGTCCGCAGCTTCCCTTGGACCCGGATCCGCTCAACCCACCGGAGACTCTCGAAGTCACGCGTCCGCTGCTGGCCTTCCCTGCCTGCTTGATGGCGGGGGGCGCGTCGGCAGATCTGCAAGCCGATATCGCAGCAGCAAAAATTGCGAATCGCGCTCCTGGCCTTCCTGATCCGGATGTCGATCAGCTTGAAATCGTCGTCGAAGTCGCCACTCCCGAGCCGGGGGCTGCGACCCGCTATCGCCCGATATATACCGTTACCCGCGCCTATCCCGTCGCTGGACCGCTAACGCTGGACCTGCAGTGGACCGATATCGCCGATGCACGCAATCTCCCGGTCGCAGCCGCGGGTGCACTCCTGTTGCCCACGTCTCGCAATGTGCGCCTACAATTGACGCCGTTGGCGGCCAACAAGCTCGACTATTACGCGGGCGACGACGTGCGTCGCGGCCAGTCACGCGTTGTGGCGCTGCGTGCATCGGCACATGATGAACGCGAGCTACTCGCGCAGGGCGGCGGCTCGTTGATCGAGGCATTCTTTCTTCAGGTTGCAGAACCGGCCTCGACGGCTCTCGTTGTAGCCCAAAGGGCCGCTGGCCTCGGCACGCAAGCTGCCGATGATCCGCTCGGGCGCTTGGCTGCGGCGCTCGACCTCGACCGCAAGGGCACTGCGCTTCGAGCCCGACTAGGCCAGCGGCTCATCATTGGGGCCAGCCCGCTTCTGCGTCATGTGATTGGGCCCGATGGCGCGAGCCTTACCTTCGCCACCGCCAACGAGATGACTCGTCTGTGGCTCGTCGCAGCAGTGATCAAACTGCGCCGCGACTGGAGCTGGGACGGGCTCGACTATATCCGCGTGCAAAGGGACGGTATCGAGGTAGGCCGGATCGCCAGCAGCACTAGTGCTGGCCATGAGGCCCGAGGTGACGAAGAGCGCGACAGCTCGACCCTCTTGTTCCTGGATGCGATCGATCCCAAGCCTGCTCCGGGCGCGCATCCGCGCCCGCTCGAGCTCGACTACGTGATCACGCCCGTGTTCCGTACCGCTCCCGACCAAGTAGATGCGCCGCTGCAATCGCAGATACGCCTTCCGGTTACCACGCCGCCGGCACAAGTGCCCAAGCTCGTCTCCGCTGGTCTCGCGCTATCCCCATATCGCCGCGACCCCGCCTACGCCTGGAGCGAAGAGCGGCAGAAGGCTGTCTGGGTGGAGTTTGACCGGCCACCTGACGATCCTGAAGACCGGTTCTTTGCGCGCGTGTTGGCCAGCGCCCCCGATCCGGTCTTAACCGATCAGGTCGAGGACGTCGCCGACATCCAGGACTTGCCGCTTCCTATCGACCCCGAGCCGATTCGCCGCATCGTGCCGGGGCAGGGCGACGACCGCGCCGGGCAGGCGAGCATGCAGCAGCTGATTTCGACCACAAGCCCGATCCATTTCCTGCTGCCACTGCCACCTGGTCTCACAGCCAGCTCGCCAGAGTTGTTCGGGTTCTTCGCCTATGAATTTCGAGTGGGCCACTTCGGTATCTGGAGCACCGCGCAAGGCTTCGCGGGGCGAGCCCTGCGCGTAGCTGGCATTCAGCACGCACCGCCCCCGCTTGCCTGCGGCGTGACCCGTACTAAGGGCCGTCTAACGATCTCGGCGGCTTTCGCGGATCCGGTCCGCGACGGGCGCTCAGTGAGACCAGCGCCAGCCGTAAGCGAACTCTGGGCGCTTCTCTACGCCCGCGTGCATCAAGCGGACGACGCCGACCGGCGCAACATCCTTATTGGCACGCGGCGCCTGACGCCGCCTCGCTACAAGAAGATCCGGCGGGGCAAGGCGAACTTGGGGTCGCCATTTGGGAGCACTATGGCAGGTGCCGACGGCAAGGCCGAATGGTCGAGCGCCGAGCTCACCTCCAGTCTAACCCTGCTGACACTGGGCCCTGACGCGCCGCTGAGTGCCCTGGTTGTAGAGACATTGCCCGGCGAGCAGCCCTACTCGGATCCTCTGGCGGGACAACTCGGCTATGAGCGCCTTTTGCGTATGTCGCCGCTGACTGAGGTGCCGCCGATTTGCTGACCGGGGCGTCCCTGCGTGCCGTGCACGGCGTGATAGTAGGCCAGTGTGGATGGAGGAGGTGGGCTAGGGGGAGAGGTGACCTGCATTGACGCAGCGATGCCACTGATGATTGTCCGGGCGCGCGACCTGGGGCGTCAGCGGGCGCAAGGCGCCGGCCACGCTTAACAATGACCGCGCCAGGGGGCAACGACCTCGCCGTTTCTGAGAGGCCAATGAGCCACCTAGAATGGGCCCATGGCACCGATCCTCAGCCGGCGATCGTCGTCCTGCAACTCCGAATTGCCCTGCGCGGCTTGAGCCCGCCGGTTTGGCGGCGTGTGCTCATTCCTGAGAGCATCACGCTGGCTCGGCTTCACGGGGTCATTTAGGCAGCCATGGGCTGGACTGACGATCACCTGCACCAGTTCGTCATTCGCGGCAAGCAATATGGTGAGGCCCGCGAAGGCGCTCTGCAATTTTCCACGACGGCGACCGCGCTGACGCTGGGCGCATTCGCTCTGCGCGAACACGAGGCTTTCTCCTACTGTACGACTTCAATGCATGGTGGCAGCACGACATACGCGTCGAGCGACGCGTGCTGAGGGAGGATATCGAGCTGTTGCCGCGTTGTGTGGCGGGATGCAGGGCTTGTCCACCGGAGGATATCGGCGGGGTGGAACGATATCTGGAGCTTGGAGAAACGTGGAACGAATGGGAGTTTATGGAGTGGCTCGAGTACGCGAGCGCGCCATCGAATTGGAACAGCTACGGGATGACGTCGACAAGTGGCTGAATTGGCTGGACCGCCGCTTTGACCGCCAAATGGTCCATGATCGGTTGCAACAGCTGCAGGCGTAGACTGGTCGCCGTAGGATGTTCGCGAGAGGAGGGCGGCCATGCGTATCATTTTGCAAGTCGTTGTGCAGGACGAAGGGGAGACCCCGCCACCATCACCAAGATCGCCAAGTTCGATCCTCATGACCCGAACAAGTCAGCGCAGCATCTTCTACTCACTTATTATCGGTTGTTGCTTCACGTTGATCCCTCTGGCCCAATTTTTCTTGAATTCAAGTGGCATTACATTGAGGCTTTCCTATTGGATTTTGTACCCCTGATGATAGTGTCAAAAGAATTTTGCGTCTAAGATCAATTAGCCATAAACTATCTTCTCACATCCATTGACTGGAAAGGAAACTCGCATGGCATCCTATAAGGAACTCATGTCCAAGAAGCAGGCTCTGGAAGCCCAACTGGAAGAGGTACGCGCTAATGAAGTAGCGGGCGTCATCGAGAAGATTCAGACACTGATGGCTGAGTATGGCTTGACGGTCGAAGACATTTCCAAGCGCCGTCGCGGCCGTCCAGCGGGCAGCGGTGCGAGCAAGCCAAAATCGGAACTTCCCCCTAAGTACCGCGACCCCAAAACCGGAAAGACTTGGTCCGGCCGTGGTCGCCAACCGGCATGGCTCGGTAAGAACCCGAAAAGGTTCCTGATCGCAGAAGAAGCCTAGGTAAGAACGGTATTCATCTCGGCCACTTCAGTGCGAATGTCTGTGATGAATATCCGGATAGTGAGGATGCTTGTGAACTATTGGGGCATGCCTGTGGGCATGCGTGTGCGGCTCCTTCCCGTCCCACGGAAAATCATGCTCATGCTGGTGATGCCCGTCGTGGCGGTGGGCATGGGTGTGTTCCATCGCCTCGTGGATATGCTCATGCTCGTGCCGTTCCCGCAGATGCAGCCATACGCCCAACGCCATCAGCGCTGCGGCAAGCCAGAACAGAACACTGGGTATCTCCGGCCATAACGCGAAAGAAATCGCCACGCCAAACAGTGGTGCCACCGAAAAGTAAGCCCCCGTCCTGGCCGTACCAAGGTGGCGAAGCGCGATCACAAACAGCGCCAAGCTCACGCCATAGCCAACGAATCCGATCAGCAGCGCCGATGCCAGCGGTAGTCCGGCCGACAGCTTGCCGCCGGCTGCCAGTGCGAATCCGGTATTGCATGCACCTGCCACCAAGCCCTTCAGGCACGCGATCAGGACGGCGTCATTCGATGACACCTTGCGGGTAAGGTTGTTGTCGATTGCCCAGCATCCGCAGGCTGCGACGATAAGCAGCGCACCCGGGGACAAGGCAGCGGCCTCTGGTTGCCAGGACAGCAGGATGCCTCCGGCAACGATGGCGATCATGCCGAGCACGATTTGCCGGTCGGCATTCTCTTTGAACACAATCCAGGCGATGAGCGCGGTGAAGACGCCTTCGACGTTCAACAGGAGCGAGGCAGAGGCGGCATTCGTGACGACAAGGCCGGCCATCAGAAGCGCCGGACCAGCAACGCCGCCAGCCAGGATCGCTCCCAACAGCCATGGAATCTCGTGACGTGGGATTGGCGGTTGCGATGGCGGCTGGTTGGCAGCCTTCCGAGCAAGCCTTCTTAGAAGCAGGTATCCACCTAGACCCAGACCGCTCCCCAGATACAACAGGCCCGCTAGCAACAGTGGCGAGACAGAATCCGTCAGGGTTTTGGCCAGCGGCGTACTTGCTCCGAACAGTAGTGCAGCAGCGAGCGCGGGGGCGGCAGAACGAATGGACATGTCAGTCAGTGCGATGGCAACAATTATGTTTCAACAAACGCTGCAAGAAATTTTGCCTCCCGCCGGCAGGTGGCCCAGCAGGATCTTTGAACATAACGGTTGTTATGCGCATTGCATATCGTAGTAGCGATACGTACGCTATACTGGTTCGTACTGGGCAGTCCAGCTGCCGCGCGGACCGGCCATAGGCTCACAACTACTCAGGAAGCGCTAACCATGCGACTCGGCAACGTATGCCGGCACGACTACCAGCCTGGCATCTACGATGGCGCCGCATGGCGCTGCCAATACTGCGGCACGCCACGGCCCCAACAGAACACCATGCAAATCTGTCCGGCAGCCGAGGATGGCGACGACTTCGCCGCCATGTTCTGTGATCAGGCCGGTGAAACCTGTTGCGTCTTAGGTCCTGCTGGTGGGCCGGGGAAATCGTAGCATTCCCTCAAGCGCTGTTTGTCGTGATTTTTACGTATCGTTATATCTATACCAAATGGAAAACATATGAAGAACAAGAGATCCGTAGCGAGTCTGGCCGCCACTATCGCCATGCTGCTGAGTGCAAATGCGTTCGCCGAACAAGGCAATACTGATGCGGGCCAGTCCGATCTCACTTACGAGATCAATTTGCTCGAGAACGGTCGCGTCATTCACGCCACGACCTTGTCTGCGATTCCCGGGAAGTCGTCGTCGTCCAAGTCGGGGCGCGAGATTGGCTACCTGGCCGCCTGCGAGAGCAGCGCCCCGGAGGAGTGGTCCTGCAGCCCGGGGAAGGTATGGGATGGCATCAGCATCAAGGTGAAGCCAGCGCTGGCAGGCAATGGTGATCTGACGACGGAGCTGGAGATCGCAGACAACCAGTTGATCGGCATGGATACGATCACGCACGGCGGCTACCAGGTACAGGCTCCCCGAATGAGCAGCTCGGTTGCAAAGATGAGCATTTCAATGCGGGAAGGACGTACCGTACATCTTCCCTATGGTGCAGATTTGACCGCTTCTCAGCGAGAGATCACCATCATTGCGCGGAAGAGCTGAGCATGAGCCGAGACACTAACAGCGTCAGACTCAAGGGCACCGTCGCCGGCGCGCCGGAAAGCCGCAGTAAGCCCACCGGTGATCGGACCGTTACCCTACGCCTGGCTACCGTCGACCGTGTCCAACGCAATGGCGAGACAACGGAGTTCACAAACTGGCATCGTGTCGTGTGTTTCGGTAACGTCGCGGAGGAAGCTGGCAACCTTGCGCAAAATGACCGTGTCAGCATCGAGGGAAAGCTGCAAACACGCAAGTATGAAATCGACGGCAAGGCGGCCTATATCACCGAGGTTATTGCCTTTGACCTAGACAAACTCGCGTCCAATCCCACACTCAGCGAGCGCGCTATGCCGTCGCGCTCATCTACCAAGCCGGTGCGCAATTCAGTCGCGGCCAATCCGCCTGGCGATGCTGGGCTGGACGAGGGGCCGCCCTTCTAATGCCGGAGACATGATGTCGGCTATGCAGCGGGTACCTATAGCGTACTTCCACATCGTTACCCAAGGTGCCCAGGATCTAGGCTGGGTGGGCTTCTGTGAGCAGCTTGATGAGGCCATGATCCCTGCGCTACTGCACCGCGGTGGCGAGGAAGGGGCGAGGCAGCGGGCCGAGAGAGATCCACCCAAGCCTGTCGGCTTCCACGGCGGCGCGGCATTTGCGCCCCTCTCGTGGATGCTTGGAGGCCTGCGTGACGAAACCTATGTCCCTGTCGTCAGGGCAATGGACCAGGCCGCTCGCTCTGCCTTTGCGGAGAGCAAGCGCGCCCCCACTGTCAAGACGGAGCGGGTCTGAAAGGAATGCTGAAAGGAGGCGGTCATGCTGGCGCTTATTCTTGCCTTGATGCCTTGCGTTAGTCGTCTATCCTATCGTGTCGGCGATCCAAGACTACGCAGATGAGCACATCTAGGGCATGCCCCCCAATGGTGGGAGGACTGAACGTGTCGTCGCACGATTTCAGAACAAGCAAACTTATGCGGGAGAAGTATTCGTGAAGAGATCCATTCTGGCAGTTGCACTGGCTATGTCGGCGGCTCTCGCTGGCTGCACCACGATTGGTTCCAGCAGCACTATCACGGACCAATCCAAGGTCTCCATGATCAAGCCCGGCGTTACGACCACAAAGGATGTGGAGCGCATCTTTGGTCGCCCCAGCAACGTGCAGTACCTGGAGAAAGGCGAGCAGATCTGGTCGTACCAGACCGTCAACACGAACGCCCTGGCATATGTGCCGTTCGTCAACACAATGGGATTAAGCACGAAGGAATCCACGCTGGTCTTGCGCTTCAACGGGAAGGGCGTGGTGAGGGAATTCCAGCAAGGCGAGAACCGCCTGTAAGGAGACCCCAATTGGGGGGGATCGTTGAGGGGTGCACGTAGAACTGCTGCCCTCCCGGAGACGAGATCGCCGCCGCCGCTGCAGAGATGGGACCTCAGGGCTTGCTACCCGCGCGCGGCCTGCTCTGGTCGGCGTCGCCCGTGGCCGCGCTCAGGGCGGTAGGGGGAAGGTGATCCGCAGTTTTGGCCTCGATATGAGAACGCAGCTCTTTCAACTCGGCCTGTGCCCCGGCAGCCAAGCCGACCGCCTCGGTCAGTTTGTCGCGCGTGGCTTGGTGCGCGGCGTGCGACTCAGCCAGCTCCTTGCGTGCTTCACCTTCCCGCTCCTCGGCGCTGCCAAGGCGCGCCTCAGCCCGCTGACGAGCAGTTACCTCTGCAGCGCGCTGAGCCTCGGCGACTGCTGCAGTTTTGTCAGCCGCCACGCGCAAAGCTTGTTCGCTTGCGAGTTGGTCCCGCAGGGCCGCCAATTCGATCTCCAAGCGAGGCACTGCTTCCAAACGCAATTCCGCCTGGGCCAGCGTACGCCGTACGCTGGCCAACTCCTCCTGTTGCCGCGCTGCCTCTTGCTTCAAGCGCTTGATTTCTTCGGCCTGTTCGGCCGCCTTGCCGGCTACCGTGTCGCGCTCAGTTGTGACCTCGAGCAGTTGCTGTGCGAGGTCCTCTCGCTCTGTTTCCAGTGCTTCGCCGTTCGCTGCCATCGCGGCCAATTCGCTCAGTGCTTGCGCTAGGGCGGCTTCGGCTTCAGCAGCCGCTTCCTCCGCGACTTTCGACAACTCGGCCCCCAAGGCGGAAAGTAGCCGCTGATTCGGTTCGCTGAGTTTGCGTGACGTCGGCTTTTGCTGATCCTGCCAAGCCGACCAATGGCGATGGATCGTGTTCATGCTGCCGCTGCCCAATCGTTCGCGCACGGCGGTCAGCGTTGGCTTCAGCTGCTCAGCGACCAGCGTTTCCGCGACCGCAGCCACTTGTTCGTAGGTAATGCCTGGACGTGCCATATCGTAGCGTCCCTTCTGTTTGATATCGTATTTTACTCTTATACGATACGATACGAAACGCCCAGGCTGCCCGCGTCGCCACCCACTCTGGGAATGCCGGTTGCCGGACAGCCGCCGCCGCGTTGCCTTGGGTCACCCGCCTGGCCGGCGAGCGTGAGTGCCCCATCCAAGTCCAGTGCGCGGAGCGCCCCTCTTTCGGTGGCGTAGAGGGTCTGCCTGTAACTGTCGGCGGTGTCGAGTGCGGCGAGCGCCTCGGCCTGTCGGGCGCGATATGGGCCCCTCCTCTCGGTCATCTCGCCCCTGAACGACTGACAAAAGGGGGCGAAATCTGTGCGACCCCTACTTTGGAAACAACCGTATCTTTGGCGTTAGGACAGGGGCTTGACCAGGTGATGGTGGGGATTGATCCTTAGGGCGCGCCAACTGGAAGTATCGTCCTCCATGCGAGGTCAGCGACGGGGAAGCCGCCAAGGTTTGCCCCGTTTTTATTTTTCAGCGTTCCCTTTCATTAAGCGATAGGTTCAGCAGGACGCGCAATGGCCAAACAGGGACAGGTGGGTGGTGCTCAAATAGCTTGCGCAGGTCATGCTGGTGCATTGCATGGCCCACCTGTAGCGCGCGTAACGGCGATGGGACTACTCACGCTGCCAAATCCGAACTTGGCTTTCTTAACAACCAAAATGTGGCTCTTTTGGGTGAGGGAACCTTGCGTGCCATACTCGTAAGGCTCGAACGCGCACAACTGCGATGGCGGACGGAGTGCGCACGATAGTTTGGACTTTCAACGAAACTAGGCCAACGGAGTCTTCTATGACAACACGTCAGTCGGAGTTGTGGATCGTATCGGTAGTGGATCTCAGTGGAGTGCCAAAGTCAGTTGTCAGCCCATCTCGTGATGAGGCTACTAGCCAGTTTCTTCACTTGGCGTACTTGTTCGTTCATGCAACGCCAGATCAGCGGCTTAGGGTCGTCGGGGACGACGAGGATGCGGCCCTTACCGGCATGCACTTGATATGGGATTCGGATGACGGGGGTGCAGTATGTCTCGTAAGCCTTACACGCGCCGCAGTTGTCCGCTCCGCGCCGGGCTGGTCGGCGGCGTACAGGCAGAACCAGACGTTTGCTAGCATCGCAGCCGAGGCCCAAGCTGCGCTGGACGCCACTGCCGGACACCTCGATCCGCGCGAAGTGGATAGGCTGTCGCGCAGCTCCGCCGTCTTTGCTCTTAATCGCCCGCTTGCTCCATTGCTTGTTGCAGGCGACGAACGTGACGTGCCGCCTATCGAACTGGCGCGCGCTAGATCTGTGTGGGAAGAGATGAAGGCGGTTGACCAATACATCGAGATGAAGGCAGTGGTCCGCTAGGCGGCATGTGTCAATAGACGGTGCAGATCAACGCAGCCAGACCACCTACCGAGGCGAGACAGTGGAGTGGTCTGGCTGGTTGACTACATTCTGATCCGCGGGCGCGCGCGGGAGCTCTGCTCTGCCTCTTGCTCGCGTTCCACGGGCTCGCAGGCGTGTACTGGCGTACCACCATAGACTCGAACACCGCGGCACGGGTCGAACTCCGGATCGTCCGGTCCCCGCCCACCAGCATCGACGCTGCAGGTAGCGTAGGTATACATTTCCGCGCAGTCGCGGCGCAGTTGGTCCAGCGATAGTGTGGGGGCGTCCATGACGGGGTCATACCCAACGGTCTCGACATACCAGGTCACGCATTGAGCCTGGCTCATCGTCGTGAAGTCTGGATTGCTCATAGCGTCTGCTCCCTTACATTCTCATGGCTGGCGCGTTCTTAGCCGCGTCTTTCCAGAACACGCTGAGCTTGCTCAGCTTCTCCTGTGCTGTGCGGCAAAAATCGCCGAAGTCGCCAGGTGGATGCGCCTCCAGGCGGTCCACTTCCGTCCGGAGAAGTCCGACCCCCTGCTCGAAATCGCCACGAATGCCCTTCATCACGCCGTTGATCGCGCTGGAGGTATCGTGGCTGATGACACCCGCCGCCTTGGCGGCATCCTGTGTCTCCTGCAGCGCTCGGAAGCTCGCTACGAAGGCCTGAACTAGTGCCTTCACGGACGCGGAAGCCGCACGCTCCCCGGACACCGAGTCATCCACCACTGCGGCGAATGCCTGCGTTGTTGCGGCTATCGACTCGACTGCCATCTGCACGCGCCCGCGGCGAAATGCAGCGAGGGCATCCGCTGGACTGGGCACAGCGCTGTTCGGAGCGCTGGCAATCTGGTTCCCGTTCATGTGTTCGGCAATCGTCATGTTGCTCACTATCTGGCATTTGTGCTCTGCGCCCGCAAAAGCTGGGCCTCGATGGTCGGTCGCATCTCCGTCCGCGTCTGGGCCGCGAGGAGTTGGCCAAGGGCCACGCCTACCTTCTCCATCATTCGCAGATTCTGCAATTGCAACTCGTTGGAGTAGGCCTGCATGAAGATCATTTCTCGCTGCAGCTTCTCCGGGCTCGCTTCCGCCGCCATGGCAACGACCCAGTAGGGATTCCGGAAGCGCCGACCCGACTCGAAGTCCAGCATCTCGGTGAGGCTCATCGAGCCGTTCTTCGCCTGCTTGGAGGCGGTCATGTCGAAATACTTCGCCGCGTGGTCCGCCTTTTTTATCTCCTGAATCAGCTTGTTGCTGCCTGGGAACGGCATTCGCGAAGCGATCAGGTCAAACTGAATCTTTTCCGCGGCACTCATGTTGGCCTGGTACATCTTCTGCAAGGCGATGTAGCTCTTGCCTTGCTCGGTTGCTGCCTCGGCCTTTGTGATGTTCTGGGGCGGATGCGGGTCCAGTGACAGCCGCGCATAGGCCCGCGCAGCCTCTTCCTGCTCCGTCGAGAAAGTAAGTTCGGGGTCCTTGCCAGGCATGCCCGCGCCGGTCAGGATGGATTCGACGTTAGCGTCCGCATCCGGCATGGATGAGCCGCTGCAACCCGGGTAGCCCAGTCGCATTTCCACCGCATTGCAGTATTTCGCTGTGTGAATCGCGTGGGACTGCCTCCGGGCGACCTCCGGGGATGGGATCGGATCATTCAAGGCCTTGTTGAGCACGGGGCTGCTGACCGAGGATCCACCGCCACCGCCTCGACGGTATCCAGAGGACTTGCCGCCAGTCGCGACCGTGGCCTGGCTAGCGTAGTTGCCGCTGGAGTTCGAGCACGGGTCGATTGGAAGCTCAGTTTCGCGCTCGACGCGTTCCTTCTCGGCTCGCCGCTGCGTCTCGATCTGGATCTCGCGCTGCTGATTCGCGGACTGCACAACAGCGTCTGAGATCTTGGAGCCAACGTTTGCCACGTTGGTACTGAGCATATTGATTGCGTTGGTCAGGGTCCCGGCGAGCGAACTGGTCGAGGTATTGATCGTTGTGGTGATCAACGCACCGGCGTACTGGACCGCCCCTACAACGCATGAATCGCACACAGCGTAAGCCGACGGCGAGGTCATCGCCGCGGCAGCGGCGCCGAGGGCGAAGAGCTTTCGTTTCACTGGAAGAACCTCCTGAGCGAGTCGACCAAACCGCCTGCGCTACCGGAGGATGACGAGCTGCTTTGGCCGGCGATCCCGCCACCGTTGATGACGCCTGGCAGATTGTTCCCGATGCCACCGGGCAAGGAATTGGTCGCACCCTTGATCGCATCGTTCGCGGTATTGCGCGCTGCCTGGACCGCGGCGTCGTAGTTCTGTTGCGCCTTCTTGGTCAGCCCCTCGCAGGCCTGCTGTTTCACCCGCCTGAAAGCCTCCTGCAGGATCATGGTCGACGGCAACTGGGTCGGGTAGCTGGGGAAGTTGTCCAAGCACATCTTCATCAGGTCGTTGGCCTTCTGCAGGACTTCGAAGCGTGTGTCGATATCGTTCATGCGACGATCTCGCTCTTCCTGGCGCTTCTGCTCCATGGCTGCGGACATGTCGCAGCCCTGCTGCGCTGCGTTTGCATGGGGGCTCAGGACTGCGGCTAGCAAAGCTACCGTCACGCACTGGGTGCGTAGTGTCATCCTTCTCATGCCTTCCCCAGACGCAGGGCGCTCCCTGACGAATGTGTGTCGGTTGGCTTGTGGGCCATGCCCTCCACCTTTGTCTCAAGCACAGCCACCTTCCGCTCAAGCTGCAGCACAAACATGGCGTTGCGAAGGTTCGGCGCACCGGCCTCCGTTGCCACCCACGCAAAGGCTTTGAGCAGCTGCCTGTCAGCTGCGCTGTCGGTGGTCTCGTGCAGGTCATAGCAAGGATCGGCAAGCCAAACCTCAACGGCCTGCCTGTGGCGGTACACCGCGCCCTCGATGGCGTGCACGTTCATTTCCGCCTTGCCGCGACGTTCAACGGCCTCGATCAGTGCGTGGACGCTGAGTTGTGTCTCCATCCCTACCGCACCGAAGCGCGTTGCCTGCGCATGCGCGTCGGCTACCAGCGCCATCTCACTGGGAGCAAGCTCGACGCCAAATGCGTCAGCCAGGCTCCGGACGCGAGCCAAATTCGGTTCATTGTGTGCCATTGCCTCTCCCGGTCCTAGATCACTGACGGCTGCCAACTCGCCCGACCTCGCTGTTCCGCAGGCAACCAGGCGTACTCGAACATGGGGTACAACTCCACGGTTTTCCCCCGCTCAGGAGAAAAGATCAGCTCCGAAGCCCGAGATAGCAGGAGAATCACGGGTTGTGCATTCTCGTCCTCCAACTCGACGCGCCGGCCCAAGAGACTCTGCTCCGACGCCGAATATCGGGCGCGGAGGGGCGCACCGAAGATGCGCTCGCTCAGCACGCTTGCGACGTCAACAACCATCGGCAGGAAGCCGCCATGGTGGAAAACCTCATCGTGGCCAAAGTCTTGTCCGTTCAGGACGAAGGAGCAGCCCAAAGCCCGCTCGTAATAGACGGCGAGCGCACGGGGATGCTCCACAGGAATCCGGAAAGCGTCCATATTATTATGTACCGTTGTAGTGATACGTATTTTACAGCCTAACGCGGACGAACGCGTACTGCCACAGTGCAGTGGTCTTTTACCGTCCCGTCCCGGTGTTCCGATTCCCGCGGCCCCAACTCTTCCCGCCTGGCGAGTTGTCGCAGCCTCTCCATCAACCCTTTGGGATCCGAGAGCAAAGCTCCCGAGACGACTCGCGGATCTACACCCAAGGCATCGCAGCAAAGGGGGAATGGTATCGTCGCCGCATGACCGCCTCTATCAGCGATCCAACGCTTCGCGGACTCGTGGTTCAACCTGACCTCATGTGCGCCGCGTGCTTGGTCGTTGTACGCCGGCAATGGCCGCGCAAGATCTGCAGCTGCCAGTTCCAGCATCTCAATGGCCAGATGCTTGAAGATCGATCCACCGGCAAGTCGCTTCTCGTCCGCCTCAAGCACAGCTTGCGACATTGCTTCTCCCCTCCCGGAGTTTGCGCAGGATGCGGTCCCGCATCTCGGCTGCCGGCTCTCCGTCAGCTACTGGTGCAGGGGCCGTGGCCGACATATATCGGCCTTTGAAATAGTCCCACTCTTCGGGCGACAGGTATTCCTGGGCCGCGCTCAGGAACCGGATCAGCATTGTCATCTCGCTCCTACGCGGCCTTTGGCCGCAGTGTTTGACTGGCCAGTGGCGCCATCTCGAACTTTGTACGTGCGACGTCGAGGAAGTCCTTCATAGCGGTGTTGATCGTCACTCGATCCCTACCGGTGGGATACGCTGAATGTGGCCGCATGTCATGCGCGGATTCCTCCGTGCCGTGAACAAGATAGTCCTCCCGCCAGCCATTTGCCTCGACCTGGTCCTGAACGTAGCTTTCGAAGGCGCGAGCCGTCAGCTCTCGCATCTGTGACCAGTACGGCTGCGCCTTCTTCTTGTCGAAGTGCTGGGCACTGACGGCGTACTGCGTATAGGCGCGATTCTGCGCATAGGCACACTCCCGGCGCAGCGCATCATCGCTGCAAAGCGCGTAGGCCTGAATGTAGCCACGGATATGCTTGCCTAGCACCATCAGGCGAATGTCATGGTCCGCTTTCGCCTTGCCGGTAAGTCCCACCACCGGAAGCTCTCGCAAAGCTTCCTGCAGCGGATGCTTCGTCCAAACGCACTTTCGCGCGTCCGGATCGTTGGCTTCAAGCCGTAGCTGGTCGAGATACTTCCGGGAAGTCTGTTTAACGATCTCCATTGACGCACCAGGCTGCGCGGCCAGGAGGATATTCTCCAGCGAGGTAAGCAGCGCACGCTCCTCTTTCGCCAGGTCATTTTGCACGGCGCGAAGGACTTCCTCGTCAGACCACGCCCGGGTGCTGATCGAATCGACCAGCTTCAGTAGGGGGCGCATCTCTTCCATGTCCGCGGGCAGCTTGTTCCAGTTCGCGTAGATCGCTGTCTTGAAGTCACCCCGTCGCCGGCCACGCTGCACGGCGAGGAACAATTCAGATGCGAAGTATGTGTTCGTGAGCGTTGGCGCCATGGGCGCACGCTTCTCAGACGCCTCCGCCTTCAGCTTCTCGCCCACATAATCATCAAACGCGTGCCACCATTCATGCGCCAGCGCGCCGGCCCCGCGAAGTCGCGTGAGGTTGATGACCTTTCGAGCGCACTCGTAGTGCGCAAGGGCCCGCCCGACGCCGCGCGATCCGAACGCCAGAGCCAGGGTGCCGTCAAGGCTTAGGGCCTGCTCTTTCACATCAAGCACGCGCGCCAGGGTACACAAGGCATCGTAGGCGCGGTTCAGGACGTCTTGTCGTTCGGTATCCGGCAGCCAGTTTCCGAATTCGCAAGCACGGAAGCCGAAATCATTCAGTAGGTCATCGGGCGCGATATTGCGACCACGGCGCTCATCGGGCAGTCCGTCGCGGATCACCTTTGCGAGGTGCGGACGCGCCAGTGCCTGCTTGTCTGCATCCCCGCTCTCTCGGTTTTCCATGGTCTGCTTGCGCTTTTCCGCGGTCTGCTGCCGTTGGGCCTCCAGAAAGTCGTAGAACCCTTCCGAATCCATATCTCGCGGACGCTGCCACTCGTCGCCGATCTTGAACTGCTTCGAGTGATACGGATAGGCGGCTGCCCTGTATCCGTCCTCAGCATCGAACAGGTAGCGGTTGACGAACCTAAAGCCACTGCGCGAAGCGGCATAGATCATCTCGCCATACTCGGTCGGCATAGAGCGCGAGGTCCCATGGGGCCGCTCCTCTCGCACCAGAAGACCAGCACTAACCAGGCCATCCTCGAATGCGGAGAGATCGTCCTTCGTCTTGATCCTGACCGAAAGATCCTGGAGCTTTCGCGCCATGTCTACATAGATCTCGACATGGTCAAGTTGCTTGGGGGCGGCGGGAAACTCGCGGCGCATCGTCTGGACGAAGAGCGCGACTCTGGCATCGACGCCGCTCTCGCGATAATCGGCTAGTGATCGTGACGGCCACACGTTGTCTTTCGTGACCAGCTCCAGCTTCTCCCGGTCGTTCATGTCGGCCAGATCTTCAACTCGCAAGGCGGAGCTGTAGAAGTCCTTGCGGGCTCCCCCGATCTTCTCCCCAGCATCTTCGATGCGTTCTCGCGCCGCGTCAGGATTCTTGGCCGAACGTCGGCGGCGGACCGGTTGCTCCTCGGTGAGCGCGTCGTCTGAGGCTTCCCGGTCCTGTGCTGCGACGGCAGCACTCTTCTCGCTCTCAATGGCGGCTTGCGCTTCCTTCCAAAGGCTTGCAAGCGGAAACTGATGACCCAATGGCGCATCGACCATCAGGTGCTTTGCCCGAACACCGGCCCCTGCGCCGGCCCATGTCTGGAACGAGTGCCCCTTGTAAATTCCAGGCATTACCGACTCTGGGACGGCGAGCCTTTCATGCCTCATGAGAAAGGCGACGTAAGCCACCGCCGCTGCCCGCGCTTCGTCTTCGCTCAGCCGGTGGCCACCGTCCTCCGCGCCCGCATCTGACTCGAAACCAGCGTAGGCGAGCAGCCGCTCAAACTCGCCGGCTTGCAGGCGCGTATCGGTCCGGATGAACTCAAACAGCCCAGCCGTTTCCAGAGTTCCCTGCTCGCGGAAGTGGTCGAGGTCGTTGCGGTAGATGTCATACTGGTCGGTCCCGCGGAAGCGGATCTCGACGCACCAGTCATCGCCGGACTGCACGACCTGGTAGTGATTGTCTAAGTCGACACCTCTGTACGCCGCCGCCAGCGTGTTGGCGAGTGCCTCGCTGGAGACAAGCGTGTCAGGCACGCTTGTCCAATGGCCGCACCGATAGCGCTCATTCTCCTCCAGGTCTGCGGTTCGCTCGCGCCAGAGCGCGGCCTTCGGCTCGCTAGCGAGCAGGACGCTCACCAAGCCGGCAAACGCCGCCGGGTGCTCGTCCCAGATCCTGACCAGCTCGGCGTAGTCCTCCACGCTCGCCTTGTCTGTCTGAAACAGCGACACAGCGGCTTCCAGAACCAGTTTGGCGCGCTGCTCCATCACTGCAGCGTCTGGCGTTTCGCCCGACACCTGCGACGCAGCAGACGCCTGCCATTCCGGATCGGTCGCGAGTTTGTACTTGATCGCGCCGAACATCTCAGCCCAGTGGGTGATGCGCTCGGCCTCGCTCCCGGCATCCCCAGCCAGCTGGGAGTCCGGTTGAGGCGCCGCCTCATGGGCCAGGGCCCGCGAGCGTTCTGCCTCTTGATTCGCCATCGCGATCTTGTGCTGCGCGAAGAGGTAGTTGCCCAGCTGTCGCACCCGGTCGGGAGACAAGCCGCTGACCGCGCTGTAGTGCTCCGGCTGACCAAGCCACGCGGCGGCTGCGGACTTGGCCAACTCTGGCTTCTCACGGGCATACTGCGACAAGAAGAAATCGGCATTGGCGACGGCGTCAGTGAGGCCCCGGAATCCGGAGTGCTCACTGCGGCGGATACTGGCGACTTCGAGAAGCACGTCGACACGCTGACGCTCGGCCTCGGCGTTACCTTGCAAGGCAGCCAGGAGAACGCCACGGGTCAGCTTCCCCTCTACAGAGCAAACCTGCTTTCCGCGGAACAGCACCTTCCTGAATCGACCGTCCGCTTCCACCGAAAAGCCGGCATCGGCGAACGAAGCGGCCGCCTGAGCTGCCTCCACAGCAGCATCGAGATCCTCCGTCGTAGTGCCCGCAGCATCACGCACGTCAGCTTCCCGCTCTTTGGCACGCTGCGCCTGTGCGAGGTCTGCTTGGATTGCCGCCTGGCTTAACACCTTCTCAATGCGCGCGGCCCGCCCGTCTGCAGGCGCATCCTTCGTGAGGATCTTGCTGCGCAGGATATTCGCATCAGCCGATACCTCGATGTCGGCATCCACGCCGGCCTCAACGATCTGCTGCAGCCGCGGCGCAAGGCGGCTGTCGGCCAACGCGCCCAGAATATGAACCGCTTTGGGCTTGCTCTCGCGCAGGAATGCGACGAACTCGTCTGGCGTAATCGCGGCAGCGTTCGACGGAATCCCGACGATGAAGCGGTCGCTCCCAAGAATCTCGACCACTCTCGCGTAGGCTTCGGAGAGCGACATATCGCCACGCTGCAGCGGCACGACTGGCCGCGACACCTGGAACTCGGTCTCGACCTTGATCCAGTCCCGATACTGGTTCACCAGGTCGAGGGATGCAGCTTGATCGCCCACCACATCCGGCATCACCAACATGGGAGGCGTGATCTTTTCCTCCGAAGGGTTGGCTTCGGCAATGTACCGTTGCAGTTGCTCGTACTTCTTGAGCACCGCATCGAAATCCATCGGTCGCACATCCCCGCTCTTGAGGCCTCGCTTGAAGAGACCGAACGCACCGGAGTCAACGAAGACTTGCGCTCGCATGTTCACGATACGATCCGCAAGCTCGCGCATGGCGACGTCGGACAGCTCGCCAATGTCGACACCAACGCCATGCTCAGCGCGGGCTGCAGGGTGGAAGTCCTTGGCGCGCGACATGCCGGACGCAAACCGGCTCACGCGCTCTTGCAATGCCGTGACGCGCCGGCTTACTCGCTCTTGCAATACCTTGGCGCGCCAATCCTGCTCGCCAGCCTCCTCCGCCTCTGCATCATCCTCTGTCGCGGGCGCCTCCATGGCGCGGCGGACAAAATCGCCCACTTGGCGCGTGGCCTCAGCTGAGTACGGGCCTTCCCACTCCTCGACCCATTCTTCCCACGCCAGCCTGCGTACTTGGATCGTAGTGCTATTGGCGTCCAGCTCGGCGTGGACTTCGTGTCCACTGCCGAGATCCACTGACCAGCTGCGCGGGTTCAGCCCATCCATTTCAAGGCCAAGGGAGCGCATGGCTATCGCAAATTGACGCAGCCGCGCCGCCTTTGCATCGTCATCCAGCTGGTCGTCTGTATCCGCCTCGCGCGACCACTGCGTCAAGACGCTCTCCGCGTCTGCTAGGTCATCGTGCTTGCTGTACTCGTAGTCGCCGTCCTTCAGGCGGGAGACCGTGAACACACTGGTGGTGCCCGGACCCGCGTGCGCGGACAGAGAGAGTCGATCACTGCGGCTGGGGTGTTCCCAGTCGCAGCCGACTTCCCCGGATGGCATCAGGCCGGCAGCCTTGGCGACCTGGTCGGCTGCTGCAATGCGTGCCTTCGCCCTCTCGGTAGGATCGCCGATAGCCTCGAACTCCGCCCGGGCCTGCGCTTTAATGGCCTCGTCAGCCTGCCCCGGAGTATCGTAGGTTCCACTCGCATACTCGCCGCCGAAGAAGCGGACCACGGAGTATTTTGTCTTGCCGCTATGCAACGGGCTATAGACTCGTAGTTCGACGTAGGTGTCATCACTACGACTCCCCTTCTCCCACGAGGAGCCATCGCTGTACTCCGGCTTCTGCATGCCGTTCGCCTGGCCGATGGCCTTCGCGGTGGCCAGCCGCTCTTGGTAATGCGCGTCGCGCGCTGCGTTTCGAACCTGATTCAGCTTCGTGCCGACACGGTGCAGGATTCCTGTGGTCGGATGATCCTCGCGCGTGCCGCGCGGCGGCTGGAGTTGCTCAATCAGCCGCTTCGCGGCAACAAGGACTGACTCCTTCGCTTCGGAGGTAATGACATCGACCTTGCTTGCTAGCGCTTGGACATGACTTTGCAACTGCTCGTGCCGCTTTGTAGAAGCGGCTCGTCGGTCGAGCGTTCGCCAACCCTTCACCCATTCCCCGAGCGTTGCCCATTGTAGGTTGGTCCCCGGTGTCTTGTTCTCGTGGGTCCGATCGCTCGCCTTTGCACGGAACGCCTCGTTCTCGGCGACTCGCGTGCGGAACTCGTCAGCAGTGACGGATTTGGTCCGCTCGCCCATCTGATCTCGGTTCACCGTGACATACACGATGAACGGGTTGTCGGTGGGAACATCATGCTTGACCCGCCACGCGTTCTCGCCATTCTCGTCAACCAGGACGTCACCCTTACTGGCGACGAGTTCGCGCCCGGAACGCTGTCTGGCTTCTGCTTCGGCCTGGACCTGTGCCTCCGCTTCTCTGGCGGCTACGGTCAACGCCAAGACCTGGTCAAGCTCATCGTTGATCAGACTTCGCTGGTAGTTCAGCGACCCCCTCAGCGCGAAGAGCGCCTTGCCTTGGAAGGCGATAAGGATGTCGTAGTCCGAGATGGCGTCGAGACCCCGGGTCTGCAACTCATCGTAGCGGTCGGCCAGAGCTTGCAGTGTCTGGCGCTTCTGGCCGAGGAGCTGCTGCAGGGCTTCCCCTCTTGCCTCCGCATCTTCCGGCAGCGTAAGTCCGGCCAGCGCTCTCTCGAGTACCTCGTCGGTGTGGCTTCGCGTCTGGGCGAGCAGAGCCCCGCTACTTGGGAAATCCGCAAGCACGCCGGCAATTTGTTCTGGCGTTGCCTCGTCGCGGGCGCGGCGTGCCTGCTCGTCACGACTGGGATGGTTTCCTGCGTCCGCGGCCTTCGCTATCAGGTCGTCCAGCTGGAAGTCGGCGTTTGCAAGGTCCAGATCCTCGTAACCCACGAGGAAGGTTGTGGTGTCAAACTCGCGAACGTCGCGAGCGGGGTCGAAACCCGGAAACCACTTTCGCAGGTCGCTCGTCTTGAACGAGGGGACGCTTCCGAGCCACACATTGTCCTGCAGCTTTGTGAAGCCGAACTGCGAAAGATCGCTCCGGATGTAGTTGCGCACTGCCAGGCGATGTCCGCCGTCCGGTGGGCATCCGGTTGCAATGAGCATTTCTGCGCCATCGTAGCGCGAAAGATCGACCCAGCGACGCACGGCCATGACTACCCCCTCATGCCGAGAGGCCGCACGCGCTGAACGGCCTTGCTAGCCTCAACGCTCTTGAGAACTGGCTCGAGCTTCGCGGAGATCGAATCGAAATAGTCCGCTGCCTTCTGCAGGTTATCCCGGCTTGGCGTGATACCGAGCGCGCCGTAGCGGCTCAACCGCACCAGATTCCGTCCCGCTTGCTGCAGCTTGCGGGTGAGTTCGACGTTTTCGTCCAGGGACATGATGTTTGCTTCTTAGGTATTGTGAACTTCGTGCAACTCTTCTTCTAACGCGGGGTCTACGATGAAGGTTTCGTCCTCCGGGTCAAACAAGGAGGAGTCGTCTTCGATGCGCAGTGCACTCGCGCTCCGGATGCATGTCCGAAGCAGCCGAATGACGCTGTCTTCGGTGTATGGCTGCCCTGTCAGAGAATGCGTGCGTGATCCCGCATCAAGGCCAAATCTCGGGTAGATGGTCCCGTGGACGCCGAGATAGCAGGAGAACTCGATGACGTCACCGCTAAGGCGCAACGTCGCGACTTCGCTGTCGCCGTGAGAGCCGACCAGGTCGACAGAGCCCATTGCTTGGTTGGCGAGAAGCAGCAGCGACGACGCTCGCTCTCCCGCCAGATCCGCGATCATGGAAAGGTACTTTGTCTTCGCAATCGTCGCGATGGCGTTCATGTCAGTCGATCCATGTAGTGTGTTTGCATGCCGGGTAAGCGGAGCAACTCACCAGCTTCTTCCCAGAGGCCAGGCGTCGGCCTGTCATCGTTCCCTTGCCGCACTTCGGACAAGCAACACCATGCCCTGGCAAGGATTGATCGATCTCAGAGCGGGGCTTTGTATCCGCGTCTTGTTGTGCGCCCATCTTTGAGAGATCGAACTTGACCCCCTTCATGCCATCGACCAGTGCGCGACACATTTTGCGGATCATGTCGTCAAAGCTCGCGGCGGGCATCTTGCCTTCTGCAATGAGCCCCAGCGCCATCTCCCATTTCGCGGTGGTGACGGGGTCCCTGAGTTCCGGTGGCAGCTTCTCGATCAACTCGATGCCTGCGTCAGTCGGATGCAATTCGCCCTTCACGGCCTTGAGGTAGCCGCGTGCCTTCAATGTTTCGATGATCGCGTCACGGGTCCGCTCGGTACCGATCCCCCTGGTGTCCCGCAGAATGCGGCGATCCGCCTCGTTAGTAACGAAGCGGTGAATGTTGGTCATCGCCGAGATCAACGTGCCATCGTTGTATCGCCGCGGAGGCGTCGTCTCGGCTGCGCGCAGACGGGCGCGGCCTCCTGAAAGCCGCTGCCCTACCGTGTATGTCATGAGTGGCCGGGGTTAGCGGTAGTCGTCAAATCGCTGAGATTGATCCGTGGCCGAATCGCGCTTGGGGCGGGCGATACGCGCTTGCCGAAAGCCCAACTGCTTGTGCAGGTCCGGATCGCACTCGTCAGTCACGTACACGGCCACCGGTTCGGCATCCTCAATTCGCTGCTCGTCGTCGTTGAGCGGGTTGAAGAGGATGGTGTCGAAGTACACGTCGCCACCGTCTCCGCGTTGGTTGACCACGCTCCCCAGCGCAACCGTGCGGTGCCCCATCTCGCCCGACGCCTGGTCCGTATAGCTGGCGGTCAGCGAGATGACCACTCCCTCGCCGTCGCGACGGGCATTGATGAAGCCAAATACATGCTGGCGTCCCTGCCCGAGCAGGTCGATATACCCCGAGAAGGCAGCCCGGCTATTCGGGTTGGTGTTCTTGTAGAACGCCGCCTTCTCGAACCACTTCTCCCCGATTTTGCGGACACAGCGCAGGATGGGCTGCGGGCCTTGGTCGTACGACATAGCGATTCTCCGAAGTCGATTTGGAAGGGCATCGCTCGCGGCACGCGGCTATGCCTTGCGTATCATGCACACGATACAGAATGTCATCAAAATATAGCCGTTTGCCTGTTGACTGTCTAGGGATCAGCCTGCTGAGAACATCTCCAGGCGGTTTATTGCATCTTTTGAACGACAGGTCGGTGACGTTGACGGCCTTGGAGCCGGCGGATCAAGATGCGTCTTGCAACCACCAGAAGGCACGCTGCGAGACCAGAAACCATAGCCATGCGGTCCCTTACTGTCTCGGAGAACGTCCCCGGGGCTGGTGCCGGCTTGGCCTGGGCAAGTGCCTGAGCGCGCATCGCGCGCAGGCGCCCCTTCGTCGGATCCGGCTCACGCATCAGACCTTCGCGTAAGGCGGTGGCAGCGGATGGGTAGCCCCCCACGCTGGCGACAACCCATAGGATCTCCTCCTCGCTGGCCGGCAGATTGTCGCGGACCGACATCGTCAGTGTCAGCGCGACGAGTGCGCATATGGCGATGCCTTTGACATTCTTCATCAACTAAGGCTCTCCAAAGGAGTGCACTCGGCTTCCACCGCTGCGGGGCACACGAGGAGCAAGCCGCCACCTCGCGATGGCTTCATGGCTACAAAGACGACGAAGGCGGGATAGCGCAGCGCGCGAACGCAGCTCCGCGCAGTGATCTGCCCTTTGAACATGGCTTGAACGACGTTCCAGGTACGCCGAGCCCTAAACCAAAGAGATCTCTCGCGCCATAGCGCGCGCTTCTCCTCTTCCGAATCACATTCGCCAACGAGTTGGTGATCAATTTCATTGATCAGCATCTTGTTCCTTTTGCGGTTACTGGCGCTCCCTAGGCCATGGATCTCCCTCAAGGTCTTGCCGAGTGGTGGAGCATTCTGTACCCAACCCCTGACGCCTGATTCTTGCCGCTGCTTCGCTTCCGCAGGGATCAGGCGTCAACTCGCGTGGTTATTTGTTGACGGCATCCTTGAACTTCTGGCCCGCCTTGAACTTCACGGTCTTGGCCGCGCTAACCTTAATTTCCTCGCCAGTCTGAGGGTTGCGCGCCATACGTTCGGCGCGGTCGCCCTTGCTGAAGCTGCCGAATCCGATCAAGTTCAAGGTGTCACCCTTGGCCACGTTGTCCATGATGCTGTTGAGGGTAACGTTCAGTGCCTGTTCCGCTTTGGCTTTCGTCATACCGTCCACACCAGCAGCGATGGCGTCGATCAATTCGGTTTTCGTCATGTATTGCTCCTTCTAAAGTTGATAAGAATTTCAGCTCTACGCTTCTTCCAACGCCTTGAGTTGAACCTGCATGAACTTCGATGCCGTGGAGCCCACGGAGTCCCTGTACACCGCCATCGTTTTCCATGGCTTGATGAACTTCAACACGCTCTCTTCGATGTTGAGCTTCTTGCAGGACGCGCTCCAGTAGTAGCTATCGATGCCCAACAGGATCTTGGTGCCCACTGTTGTGATAACCGCCTCCGGGAAATGGGACGGCGCTTGCGAAACAACCCACAGCGCTAATCCAAATTTTCGCAGCTCGAGGCAAATCTTATTGTAGATGCTGTCGGGGTCGTCATCGAAAAGGTTGTGCGCTTCGTCCGCGCCCAGGATCTCCCGCACGTGGGGAACCGGGCCAAGCAGTTTCCGACGACGGGCGATGTACTGCGCTCGGACCATGCAAAAGAGCGTCTTTTCTTCTTCCGACAAACTCGTCAGGTTATACGACCAAACTTTTGCGGCGGGATCGAAGGGTGGCGGATTCGCATTGAAGATGCCGCGCGCCTCGAAGTTCTTCAGCCGGTCGATGACGCCTTTCAGCGTTTCCTTGCTGTCGTACTTGATGAGGTTGTCGAACTCCAGTCCGTTCTCGATGGATGCGATGTACTCGTCTACTTTGTCGCGGAATATGGCGACCGCCGCGTCGAAGTCCTTCTGCGCCTTCTCTTTTTCTTCCGCGGAAAAGGCCTTCTCCTGCTTCACCTGGGCCCGGTACTTGCGGGCCGCAGCACTGTTCATGGCCTCCAGCGCGCCCACGGCACGGAAGCCGGATTCGCTACCGTTCAAGCCGCCGTACATGGCTTTCAGGCGACGCTCCGCAAAGCCAATAGCATCACGCAGCGTCGGGTAGTAGAGGTTCAGTTCGCCCCAACGGCGCTGCTCCCAGATCTCGTCACGCAGCGCTTCGGTCATCTCCTTCCGTACCCACGTGTCAGGCTGACGTTCATGGATTCCATAGAAGGCGTAGAGATCCGTCAGAAGGTTTCGTAGCGTGGCCTCCTGTCGATCCATCAGCTTGCGAGATGTCTGGTTGATGGTGGAGATCAGGAAGTTGATCTGGCGGTTTACGCCGCCCGTTCTGGGGTCCGTATCAAGGACTAGCGGGTTGTATCCGTATCTGGTCTCCCCGTCGAACCTGACACGAGACTCTCCTTCGATGACCAGGTCGCCGTGCACGTCGAGGTTGTGGTACCGCTCGAACTCTTCGCCTGCAGTTGCGACCGCCTCAGCAATCATTTGCTTCAACCGAGTGCTCTTGCCAGTGCCCGACTTTCCACACACGAGTATGTGAGGGTTGATGATGCTGGCCGGGTCCCAATAGACGGGCACGTCTTGGGACTGGTGCTTTCGCTTGTAGTCGTCGTAGCCGAGGAAAACTCGCATGATATTGATGCCGAAGGCTGTGCTGGGTCGCGTGGCTTCTTAGCGGCGCAGCGCGTTCCCGGGAAATTTGATGTGAACCAGATAGCGCGGACCGACAGTCACCAGCATGAGTAGTGCGGCAACAAGGCACGCGACGGATAATTGAGCACCGTCAATCCCCACTACGGGAGCGAAGCGGTCCGCGATATCTTCCGCCGCAACGCATAGCCAGACTGGATGACTCGCCCAGATTGCGAGGGACGCGGCAAGCCACAGGCAAGCCATGGCTGCGACTCCACGAATCCTCATGCTGTCCGCACTGCCGCTGCGGGGCGCAGCTCGCTCACGTTGGTGGTCTCGCCAGCTTCGTCGCGATTCACCTCAACCCGAGCATTCGCGCCGAGATCGATACCCAATTCCTTGACGGGGTCTGGGTTGGCAGAATGCTCGGCGACGACATTCGGAATCACCATGGTCAATCGCCCGTCGAGTCGTGCGCCTTCTGCCATTGCCAGCGTGCTATACCGAATGTCGCCTCGCACGGCTGCTGCCTCGGTGAGGATCACGCGCTCGGCTTCGATGTCACCTTCTACCTGGCAACTGACGATGACGGCCTTCCCCCGGATGTTCCCATGCACGCTCGATGTGTGAGTCAGGATGACCTGGTGATCACCAGTGACAGTGATGTTGCCGCGGACAGGGCCTTGAAACACGACGTTCTCGCCAATCTCAATTTCACCGACAACGGTCATTGAGGCGGGTATCAGCGTGTGGACTACCTCTGTTCCATCCACGCTGGGAATCTTCACCTTGGTCGGGATCGCTGGAACGAGCGCCTTGCCCGCTTCGGGCTGAGCGGCATGCGGCGACGCAGCCAGCGGCGTACGCCCTTGCTGGCGCTCTGCATCCTGGATCGATTTCATCGACAGTTCCGCGGGCTTCTTGCGTACGATGCCCGCGGATAGGAGGATGCGCGTGAGGATGGGGGGATTGCTTTGCATACTGGCCTCAGTTCGGCACGTTGACAATGCGCTTGTCCGTTACGACCGTGCGCGATTGGGGATCAACAGCGACGAGCAGTTCGCCACTGGGAAGGCGGTGGCCGACCGCGTGCCGCTTGCCGGCTATCACGACAGATTCTTTGTCGAATGCGCTGATCCCGCTCTTCTCGGCAGTCATGAACTCAACGGGCAGGGCACTCACATCAACCTTCGCAGCCTTGGCTGTGGCTACTGTCTTTCGTGCCGCCTGCGAGGATGCCGAGGTCTCTTCCTTCCCCTTCTGGATGGTCGCCTTGGGCAGGGACGCCAAGAGCGTTTCCAGATCGACAAGGGTACGTTCCGCCTCGGCCAGTCGCATATTCTGCGCTTCCGCCGTCGCACGCAATGCTGCAAGCATCACGGTTGACGTCGCCTCTCGCTGACTTTCACGAGTAGACTCCTTCGCATCGGCGTGTACCACGGGCCCTGCAGCCTCTCGCCTTTCCGGGCTCACTATTGGTTGAGGCGCGCGCGCGGGCTCCTTTTGCGAGGTGGGCCCTGCAGCCGAAGGCCACCGCCCTCCATACGAATCGGTGTATAGGTATCCCGCAATGCCAATCACACACAGGAGGGCCACGAGCAGCACCCTTCCTGCTGCGGTCATCTCATATCCCCCAGCCTTCACTGCGGACCCTGTGGCCGGCGTCTTCAATGTGCCATCGACTTGCATCTCGCCCTCATTTGCGTTTTCGTATCTTATATACGATACGGAATCTGGATGATGGCAATTATTTGCATACGAGTCAAGAATCGCAGGCCTGGGCGTTGTCGGGCAGCGTCGCGATGGTTCACGCGCTGCCCATGTCTTCGAAACCTTACAGCATCACCTCGATATCAGGATGCAAGCGTGCACTGGCGGCAACTATGTGCTTGTAATCGCTGGGAAACGATGTTGCCGTAAGCGGCAGGGTGTGGAAACTAGTCATGGCTGGGTGCGTTACCACATGGACATGGGTAAAGCCTGGTAAGCGCAGGAGCCGTGGGATGAAGTCTGGCCGGCGAGCTATCAACTCCGCCTCTTTCAGAGAGCTGTAGTCCACGCCGCGACGGCCTTCTTCGGAAAGCCAGTCTAGCCAATGCTCTCGAATGCCTTGCATTAACTCCTTGCTGCTCCGTATAAGGTTCAGAAGGTCCACATTAGGCAGATCTTCTGGCTTCAACACCTTCGGATACAGCGGCTTTTCGACCTCCACGGAGAGATCCACTACGATCATCTCCAGCTTCTTTTCGTCGGCGTACTTGCGCGCATGCATCATGCCGACAAGACCGGACTGCCCCGACAGTCCGGAAATAAAGCCTGGTATCCGGTTGACCAATGGCATCGAAAAGTCGCGGATTCGAATCTTGTCCGGAATCGCGGCCTTCTTGAAAAACAGCACAACGGCCACGTCGATGCCCGGTGCCCCTTTTGTCTTTGTCATTCAGCTCTCTCTCCCCGAGTTAGCCTTTTCGCCAGGTAGCCCGTTCAAACAGGTCTGTAATTCCTAGGCGTTCGGCAATCTTGATTGCGTGTGTCCGCAGCAAAGTCCTCTTCTTTGCTCCAGCGAGGTGAACTCGGCTATAAGCCTCAATCAGTCGCTCGACTGGCTTGCTGTAGTTCCCCTCTCCAGCAAGCCAACGGTACACAGCTGCAGGCTCCCGCCCCACGAGCACTGCGAATTCCTTCTTGTCTGACGGATTTCCAGGATCGAAGCCCAGTTCGATCATGAATTGCTCAATGTCGAGTTGCCGGACACTCGGCATTGATTCCGGATGAGACTCGTATATTTCCAGCAGCTGACAGACCGCCTTGTCTTCGATTGGCTCTTGCGGCCTTGATCGCATCTCGGCAAATTTAGCACGTTGCAAGCCCAGCTGCTCACATGCCGCGCTCACGGTCAGGCCATTCTTCAAGCGCCACTTCTCGACCTCAAGATTCTTGATTGGTTCGGCCAAGGTTCGGTCTGTCTTTTTCATAATTTAGGTTGTTGGTCGGCTCCCCTTCCCAAATCCGGAAAGGTCATCCGCCTGCATTTCCATCTCAAACAGGTCGTCGTTGCCCACCAGGGCTACGTGTTGGGCGGCAACGCGCTCGATTCCTGCCTTTTCAGCCGGGGGCAAATGCCCAGCGGCCTCGAGTTTGCTCAATACATCCTGCACCGCCGCTGGCGGCTCCGAGACGGGCCGCAGCTGTCGAAACGGCTTCAATTCCACTACGTTGTCCGGCAGTTCCTGCGTGGCCTGATGTTTCAGGGCGAGTGCGTTCCTGAGTGCATCCTGCCCCACCCCGTACTTGTCGAGCAGGCCTGCCAACTCAGCTTCGCTGTAGCCGGCTTCCAGTGCGGTCGCACAGATCTGCTCACGCGCCCGACGTTGCGCTGCTAGCGCAGAATCGAGCCGATCCAACTCAACAACGTATGGCGTCATCTCGCGTTGCGGGTCGAATTCGCGAGCTAGCGTTCCGCCGCCGCGGCGAATGTCGCTGGCAAACACCGCTAGGGCATCCTCCGCACTGATGTCCAGTCGCGCAGCAGCCGGCGAAATGTGGACCAGGATTCGCGATTCCAGATCCGAGACCACACCATTCATTTGCCGATCCAGATCGCAATTTGACTGAAGCAGTACCCGAAGAGCAATCTTCGGGTCCGCGAGTTCCGGCGTGCTAAGCGCGGCCCGCAGGGAAGCGGACAAATTTTGTCCAGTAGCCGACTCCACCAGGCCGGAAACCATGGTCTGGACCCGGTCGAGGATTTCCTGTGGCCCCTTGACTTGGAAGCCTTCGGGGGATTCCGTTGCCATCAAGGGAGGGCCGTCATCGTAGCCACCGCCCTTGGTAGGATCGGCCTGCCCCTCGGCGCTGGCACCGCTCGCGGCTTCCGGCCTGCCAGTAAAGAAACTCACGATACGGCGCAGCAAGGCGCGAATGGCTTCGATCAGGTGACGCAACGTGATGCCTTCGGCCTCCTGACCTTGCACGGGAGATTTCTTCACCCGGCTTGCCAGCGCGGCTTTGTCCAGCCAAAGCTCGCCGTTACCGACTGTGGCCACCTCCTTCTCTGCGGGACTTCCAAAGTAACTTTCCGACATTACGCCCGGGGTCATAGAGTGCTCCAGCGCGATTCTGTATCGCTTCAATTATACGGGGTTGCAAACAGGGAGAGCCGAAATCAGCCCCATCCAAAAGAGTGAGAAGAAATTACGGAGTGCTTTTTAGATCACTAACGTGCCCTCCATGTCCGGACCCGCTCATCGACGTCGTTGTGCACGAAGTCCCTCTGGGTGTAGAACCCAACCCCACCCTGCCGCGCCAAATAGGCCAGGCGCCCCAGATATTCAGCAGAGATCTCGCGGGTGCTGAAATCTACGGCCCGGAACACTCCCATCTGATTCGGCAAGTGCCGCGAATTCTGAACCCCACCTTCGCGGCTATTGGTGGAAACCACGCGGCATCCGGAGTGGACGACAAACGGGATCGTGTAACCGTAGGCCGACAGCCACGCCTGCTCCCAGGCCAGCAGCCGAAGCAACGCAGGATGCGGGCTACCAGTAAAGCCGGCCTGGACGTCCCGGAGTAGGTACGCCGCAGCACGATATCCCTCAGGCGTAGCGAAGTCGATGCGCGCCTGGTCCTTGCCGCGGCGCAGCCACAGAACAGAAGGCATCGCGGCCTCCTGCCCCAATGCCTCACGCACCCCCACACAAGGGGCAATCGCGGCCGCCGCCACGGCTGCGCGGAGGAAGTCTCGCCTCAACATCACCGCGCCTTGTTCGCCGATTTCTCGATGTTCGCCTGCATGCTTCCGAAGAGTTGCTCAATGTCTTCGATGCTCATGTCTTCAGCAGGCTGACTCCACTTCAACTGCGCTGAGATCTCGCTCTCGGTGGCCTTCACCGCTTCCTGTGGCTGCTCGCTGCCAAGCGCCTCTTCCATGCGCACCAGCATGTCTGCCGCCTCCTGCGTAAAGCCGATGACGACTGGATTGGTCTCGACCTGGTGCGCGGTTCTCTGCGGTGGCTCCGGGTTCACGAGATCGACCTGTGCAGGGGTCAGATTGTGCTCGCGCTCCATAGCGCGCTCATTGGACGTGTCGCCATCAGCCTGCGGGCTGTCCTGATACTGTGCGAGCCATTCGTTCAGGCCACCGTCTGTACTGTCGCTCGCGCTGCTGGCTGGACTACCGCCGCCTTCCGCACCGCAAGCCTGCACACTTGCCGCTTGGGATTCTGGCAACGTGTCATAGTCATCCGGCACAGTAGCACTGACCGTCTTCTCCTTGATGCTCGACAGCACCGATGCAGGTCGCTGTGTAGACTCGGCAAACTCACGCACCAGCTCTGCAAATGCATTCGACGCGGCTTTCTCCTGCAGCGGAGGATTGTGGTACGGCTCCGTACGGACAGCCGCCTCCTGGTTCGGTGCGGCAGGCACGATAGCAGGTGCTTCAGCTGCGA
Organism: Cupriavidus sp. GW823-FHT06D04; assembly: GCF_058795055.1. Taxonomy (NCBI): domain Bacteria; kingdom Pseudomonadati; phylum Pseudomonadota; class Betaproteobacteria; order Burkholderiales; family Burkholderiaceae; genus Cupriavidus; species Cupriavidus sp. GW823-FHT06D04. Next base: position 58,619 of record NZ_JBXAHL010000016.1, read on the forward strand.
AATCAACACCTTCGTACTGCTCGATGGCAGAGGGCTCAGAAGCCTGCTCTTCCTCGCCACCGGCTGCCTTCCAGTACCGGCCTTGCGCATCGGGCTGGTGCGCGCGCAATGCTGCCACCGCAGCCTGGTAGTAGGCAATGCCGCGATTCACAGCGCCTTCGTTCGGATTCGCATCCTCGATCCTTAGCCACGTCTCACGAACCGCTGCGACGATGGGGTCATCGTTGGCTGGGTACTTCTTTGCGGTGCCCTCTCGGATCTTCTGCAGGATATGGGCAATGGTTGTGAAGCGACGGTCCGTCGCCTTGATTGGCTTCACCTTGCCTTTCAGCTCGAAGAACTGCGGACGGTCTACCTGCAGGAAGCGGTTCAGACGGAAAGGCAGTTTGGTCTTCTTGAACGAGTGGAACCAGGTGAAGCTTCGTGCTCGCGTCACCTGGTCCTTGAAGATCAAGATGCCCTCCATCTCCTTGAGGGCCTTCAACTCCTGCAGCTCGATGCGATCTCGGCGCTGGATGGACCCCGTTAGCGCCTGATTGAAGTTCGTTGGAAAGAGGTTTCCAACACTCCCCTCATAGGAGCCCGTCTCGACGGTGATCGCCTGGCCAGCAGCCTTCTTGAAGACCTCTAGCGTCTTGTCTGGATCCTCCAATGCCAACGTGTACTTGATCTTCGTGTTGGCGATCATCGAATCCACTTCTTCCTTGTTCTCTCCCTTTGCCATAGCCGCCACGTCTTGGCCCGCGGCGATCATCATGAAACCAAGGCTTCGCGCCTGAGCGAACATGAGCGCGATGCCCTCGGCAAAGTAGTAGCCCAGTTCGTCCATCGTGATGATGTACGGGGCCGGAGAGTTCGTTGCCTTGGTGTCGATGATCTCTGCGTAGGTGCCTTCGAGTCTGTGACCAAGGTTCATCGCCATCATGAGACGAATACTCGCGACCACCAACTTCCCAAGATTGGCCGCTTCCTGCGCGGACTTCTCCAACGTCGGGATCATGACCACCAGGATGCGCCGGTTCAGCAGCACATCCATCATGTCCACTTCGGAGTATTTGTCCTTGAAGATGTAGCCATACGTGTCCATCAGCATGGAAAGCGTGCGCGCGTATTGGCCGGTCAGGTACCCGTGCTGGTCATAGACGCCCTGATCCCACTTGTCTGGCTTGTCCGCGAGATCTGGGCGGAAGCCAGGCAGGCCTGTCTCAAGGTAGGCCTTGATCGGCAGGAATGCATACTCCGGAATTTCGCCTTTCTTACCTTTCAGGTAGAGCTTCACCAAGTTCGGAAGCGCCAGGTATTCCCGGATGACGCCGATGGATAGGGTGAGATTGCCAACTGCTCGCTCGTAACACAGCGTACGCAGCACGGCGTCCATCATGTTCACCGCCTTTTGCTGCCACTGCGCCCCATCCCCGCCCGCCTTTGGCAACAACGACGACGAGAGCTGCGACAGGAAATCTGGCGTGCCCTCGTACCACGGGTTCATGCTGTTCGAATGCTTCTCCGTGGATTTCTTGCGCTTGTACGGATCCGCACCGCCAGTCATGAAGTTGAGGACAAGGTAATCGTCCTCCCGACCGGTTCTGCGGCACATGCTCCACACCGCGGCGTGAAGGCTGGAATCAGCCTTTCCGTCCGAGTAGAAGAAGCCCGACCCCCACGCCAAGGCATTGAAGCAGATCGAGAGCAGCGTGACAGTCTTACCGGAGCCTGTCGTGCCCATCAGCAGCATATGCGTGCGAGCATCTGAGTTCGTGACCCAAAGCTCTTTCAGGTGCTCGGCCTGATCGACGGAACGCTGATTGCCGAGGTGCAGGATGCCGTCTGCTTCCTTGCGTTTGATCACCTCCCCGGTACCATCCTTGTTCGGCTCCGCCGCTTCCAGCGTAGGGTCAATACCGCCGAGATGCTTTGGCATTCGCATCGGCAGCTGGAAACGCTGCCACGAGTACCAGAGCTGAGTAAGCAGCATCACTACTGTGATCGGAAGCCATAGAAATGACAGTGCTACGGAAGCAACGGCTGCTCCTAGCTGGAATTTTGCATAGTTCCGTGGCTGCTTGAGCCAATCCCCGATCTTTTGCGCGATGGGGCGTGGGTCGAGCGTGATCCCCTGCTGGGATAGCTCCCGATTAGGCGCGGTCTGGTATGGGTTGTTCACGGTCGTTCACCGCATCATCGGTACTGCTTCACCAGGTCATTCAGATCCAGCAGCTGACCATCTGCGTTGACCACCGATGGCGTTTGCGTGAGTCCCATCGCTTCAAACGCCTGGCGGTTCTTTTCAAGCCATTCCTTCCCCTTTGCGCACAACTCGGGGGCGCGACCCTGCTTCTGAAACAGCTCTTCGTTCAACGTGCTTTCCTTACCGCGAACGTCGACCGCCATCGCGTCCCCCCATGCCGCTGCCTGCTGCTTCGAATCCCCCCGGCACAGCGCGTCGACAGCCACTTCATCCGACCCGGGCTTGTAGGCAACGGGTAGGACGACAACCGGTTGATGCCGGGCAATCTCCTGGATAGCGGGCTCAAACGCTCTGCATGCGGGGCATTTCGGGTCGGAGAAGACGTAGATCGATGGCGTGCCTTTCGGAAAGAGGACCGGGCTTACAGAAATCTGCCCGTCCGTGCGCGCAACGGGCGAGGCATTGGAAGTCGGCGCAGAAGGCAGCGCGGAAGGCCCGGCGATTCGGTTTGCCTCGGCCAGGATCGCGGCAGTCAACTCTGGTGATTGAGATTTCGCGGTAGCGAGAGTTGCGATACTGCTGTACATGCCAAGGACAAGCAGCGGAACACCGACGTATAGCCCCAGCGTGCGCAGCCTTGCTTTCAGACGCTCCACGAACGAGCGGCGATGGAATGCTCTGACGATGAGTCCATGAGCACGCTCGGCGTCCTCGTGCGATTGGAACCTTTCGAGGATGCGTAGCTTTTCGCCCGCATCCTCCGTAACGAAAACGATGGCGTAAGGCGCGGTAGCTGCATCGTCTTGCGAAGTGTCCCCGGGCCTGGCGGAAGCGACAGAGAAGGCATTCAGCGACGCTTCATTAGCCGAGGTCAACCGAACACGCGACAACGCCTTCATATGGCCGGTACCGGCGAAGAATGATGAGAGGGAGCCATCCGGCTCGATGCGCACAAAATCCTTCGGCTTTCGCTCAAACGAGATCTTCATTTCCTTTCCTTCACGGTCGGTTCAATAGCGAGAATTCATCTTGCTTGCTGGACTGTTCGATGACGCCTGTGTCCTCGAGATACTTCCGAAGGCCTGCCAGGGCGTTGTCGACGTGCGGCTCCAACAGGACGCACCCGGCATCCCATGCCACCTCTTCGGCTTGCATGTGATTAAAGACCCCAGCCGACTCCATCATTGGGGCCTTCCGGCCAGCAGTGTTGAGCGGATACCAGAGTGCCCGGTCGTGCGGTTTGAGCCAGATGAACTCCGAGGATGGCAGCGTGCCTAGTTCGCGCGCTTGAATGAGCATCGCCATCAGTAAAGTGCGCGGATACCTGTGCTTCTTGATCCAGACATCTACTTCTTTGCATTTCATGCAACGCTGGAACGCAGGTGTGGCCAAGGTGAAGTCAGGCCGCGAGCCTTCATTTGACGCGCTGTAGTTCAGTGCATCCATGAGTGTGCGACATGCCTCGAGGTCCTTGAAGAACACGCGGAGGCCGAGCACGGCGAATAATGCGCGTTCGGTGGGAGCCAGTTTCGCCAGCTGACGACGGTCCGCGACAGGTTGCCCGAGCTGCTGCGCGAGCAACTCTCTAGTCCGGTCCTCGTCCAGGTGGTCTGAATAGATCAGCCCGTGCTCAGCAACCCATTCTTCCGGGTGCACAGACGATGCCCACTCTGGCGGGTCTTCCTGAGAAAGATCCCGGTGCAGGATCGGAGCGACCGCAGAAAAGTTCTGGCTCTGCGCTTCCAGCAGGCTTTGAATGGTGTAGACGCTTTTTGATTTGAGGATCGGGTTGCGCAAGGCCTTAATGGAAAACCAGATGCCGAGTGAAACGGGCACAAAGGCCCAGAGATATCCCACTGCTGACCCAGCAACCCAGATCTCTTTGAACGTCACGACACGTGCATACTTGAAGTATGTGATCAGCTGCCACTGACGATCCCTTGCGAAGTCGAAGAGCTTGGCCCACGGGTAGATCTCGTAGCCCTTCCAGATCAGCAGTCGCTGCGCCATGGCCTCATGCCGGAAGGTCCACAGGAACCAGAAGAGCGCGACCGCGATCAGAATGCACATGCCGACCAGCGGGGCTGCGGAGCGGTCGTTCTTTATTTGATCTGACATCCGAACCTCTTTGCCGCGTTAGCCACCCGCAAGACATAGCCATAACCGATGACGGGGTCTGGGTTGTGATACTTCGCTACCCCAGTCCAGAAATCACGCGCGCGGTTCATCTCATATCGCAGGACGTAACCTGCGCCGCGGATAGCAAGACACCGGTCTTGGACGATCTGTTGCGCCGTAATGCCGAAGTTGCGCTGGAAATAGCGGATCCAGAAGTCGTTGTGTTGCATGATTCCGTAATCGCGCGATCCGTCCCGATTTGGCCGGGACACCATATTGGTGCTCTTCGACCCAGAGGTTTCCACTTGGTGGATGCCGCGGAGGATGCAAGACGGCACCTGGTACTCCGCCTCTGCTGCGGCAAAGCACGCCTCCAGTTCTGCGTCGTCCGAAGCAGCAGCGGTGGTTGCGATCAGTGCCGTCGCCGCAGCGACAAGTAGCTTCCGCTGAACCCCCGTCATTGCGTTTCCTCGATCTCTTGAATGCAGACCAGCAGATGGCGTAGCTTCTCGGTCGAGAACAGCAAGGCGTATTCGCCTCCCTTCCGAATGCGATCCAGGCGGCGGTTGGCTTCCGGAATGGTTTCGACGTGATGTGGCCACTTATGCTCGATGGCGATCACGACTGGTATCGCGGCGGTAAACGGCACTGCTGCGATAAAGCGGTTCAGCTCGACATGGCATGCTTCCAGGTCATCTCGCGACATGGCTGCGACCATCTTGGCCATGCGATTGGCCGCGGCGGCGATCTGCTGCTTGGGCATGCCTTGGTGCGGTGCATCGATCTGCCTTGCAACCATCCGGCCCAGTTCCGACTGCAGCAACTCGATCAACGCCTCCCGAGGCTCTCCGAGCGTTGAGGCCATGTGTTAGGATCTCCATTAGTTCCGTATCGATGTATCGATACGCATTGTAACGCCAAACTTAAAGTTGACTGGGAGGAAAAATTGACTGAGTCGATGAAGCAGGAGCAACCGCGCGCCCAGACGGGTAAGCACGAGAAAGAGGAAGGCTCTACCCAGGAACTCAGCCACCTGGCGAGTCTGGCGGGTCTCGGGCTGATCGGACACGTGGCAGACCTTGCCGAGGCCGGTTGCGAGGAAATCGTCGCTGAGCGCCCGGGCGGTTCGGTCCTGGCAACTGATCCCCGCGCAGCGGTGGAGCCGCGCAAGCGCTACACCCCCAGGTGAAGTCAGACCGAGAATCGAGAGCCCGCCTCAAGGCGGGCTTCTTTTTTGTCACTGCTTGCCAACACCCCCGGCCAAGCCGTGAAAGCAGTGTATTTGACATATCGCCTCCCTCCCTCTATCGTTTACGTGTCATAGCATCGATACGGAATTAAGTTATGGTCGAACTGGAACTGGTTGCGCCCGCCGCCAAAGCGAGAACAAAGGTCTGTGCGGGCGAAAAGATCATTCAAGCGTCAAGCGTAATCGCCGCTCGCAAGCCCGGAAGTGATGAGGTGGGATTCGGCGCGAAATGCCTCGTCTCTGCTTCTCTGCCATACCGAAATCCGAAGCCGGAGCAGTTGATCAACGGCGCCTGGCTCAGGCACAACGGAAACTACGCTCTTTGGATACAGGGCGGCATCAACGGGATTCCCTACGGCATCTATCCGCGCCTGTTTGTCATGTGGCTGACTTCAGAGGCGCTTCGGACGGGCAGCCGGAAGATTCATACCGGTGGTACGTTCGCCGAGTTTTGCCGCAAGCTGAACATTGATCGGAGTCGAGGCAAGCGCGGTGCGGGCAAAGCCTTGATCGAACAAGCGGATCGCTTTTTGCAGAGCCGTGCTGCGTTTGTAACGCTTCCAGCCCATCTTGCCACGGGCAAGCGAGCGGACATTCTCAGCGCAAAGCTCAAGCACACCGATCTTCTCAACTTTGCAGACGAATACTCCCTCTTTTTTGACCCGGATGAGCAGGCGTCGCAACAGGGTTCGTTGTTCGGGTCCGAAATCACCCTCACGGAAAATTTCTTCAACGAGATCACGACTCACTGCATTCCAGTGGATCTGCGAGCTGTTTCCGCCCTCCAGCGCTCGCCGATGGATCTCGATATTTATCAGTGGCTGGCTTACCGGATGTTCAAGCTGACCAAGCCGGCTCGCCCGACCTGGGAACAGCTGTATCAGCAGTTCGGGTCTAACTACGGTCGACTTCGAGACTTCCGAAGCGAGTTCATCGAATCCCTCAAACGTGTCGAACTCGTCTACCCCGGGCTTCGCTTAAGCGAAGCGGAGGGTGGCAGTGGGCTGGTGCTCTATCCCTCGCCGACTCCGGTGGCTCCGACTTCCCTCCCCTCTGGCCGTAGCGGTGACGAATTGCCTCAGCTCCTACTCGCGAGTTAATTTTCAGCCAGCGTCCGGGAGTGGGCCACACGAATCCCATCCGGGGTGAAATGGTCGCGCTTAGCGATGCATAGCCGATTTATATAGGCCCTACTCCGCCGCGCCCCGAATCCTTGCCGCTTGTTGGGTGGACCAGTCCGCCAGAATGGCCAGGCGCTCCGGCGAGTCGCGCCATGCGCTAGCTATCCCGTCCTTTGCGGCATCGATATCGTCGCCCAAGGCTTCGAGTTCCGTCGCCAGCTCCTGCTCCAAGGCGGCGAGATCCACGGCTGTCACGGCGCTCTTGTCGGACGCGGTGCGCCCCGGTGTTCCGAACGCTGCCCGCGCGGCCCGCCTGGCGATGCCGCGCCCGAGGAGACGCTGCGCGCAGCGCAGCGCCACCGTTGGTGAGATATCCAGTGTGCAGCCCGCCAGGCGCACCACTATCTGTCGGCGCTTCGCACGCTTCACAGCCGCGGAGACCATAGCCCCACAGCGGCACGCCGCCTGCCGCATCACTCGATCAACCTCCGATGGCTCGGGCAGCACGGGCCTGCCCTCGCTGTCGCGGCCAAGGCGTCGCATGGTCGCAGTCAGGAGAACATACGTCGCGCGAACCCCCTCCAACCCCCGCAATCGGATGGCTGTCGAATACCTGTATATTCATACAGGTATGCCTAAGAAGAAATTTCCTATCGGCCCGGACGGAAAATGCGAATACCCCCGGCTGACCGCCGCCCAATTGCGCGCCATCTACGAACGCAATCCGTCCGCAGAGGTGCGCGAGCTGCTATGGGAAATCCACCGGCTGCGCCTACTGATCCTGCGCGCCAATCAGCTCCAGGTGGCGTTGGACGGCGGCTGTGCGAACTCCACCGAATTCATCCTGGACATCTTTAGGCGCGAGCTGGCCGGCGAGCCATGCGTCGCCGAGAGACGCGAGTGGGAACGGCAATTCTTTGGGCCTCCCCGCTCAGGCGGTGCACATCGGCAGGAATGATCCGGCTGGGGTGAAATGGTCGCGGCTTCTCTGGCGGCGCTGTTGCCTAGCTGTGGCCGGAAGTGTCGTTTGCCATTTGGACGCGCCATGCCGATAACAATCAGTTATCGGCATGGGCCACAGCGACGAAGAAGCCGCCGGAGGGCGGCGCTTTGCCCTCTTCAATCATCGGACGTGTAAAACGCCCGGCCGCACGCCGGGCACTGCCATATGGGGGATTTACCCGGCGGTTGCGAGGCGTCCTCGTCCGGATAGCCGCAGGTCGCACAGGTGCCAACCGTGGCGCGGATCCGCGCCTGGCGCTCTGGTGGCAGGCGCTGAAACTCGGCGCGATTCCGCCGCACCATTTCTCGGTATTCCTCGATTGTCATATCCGGGAACAGGGCTCGCCGGATTTCTTCTTCGTCGGCTGGTTCCATAGCGACCTCCTTTTTGAGGTTGTCTCGAGGGGGCGTTTTTCCATCTATCTACTGCTGCTTCAGGAAATCGCTCATGCGTGGCGGCCGGTACGGTTTCCCATACCCGACGAAGCACGCGGCATAGGCTACGGCGATGGCCACGAGCGGATAAACACGCGTGCGCATGAAACCTTCGTACACATAGTCGTATGGAACGAGCGTTGAGCGCACCGGCCAGCTGCCGTACGTCGAAAACCAAAACCACCAACCAAACGCCACCACAGCTAGCCATAGGGTCGTAGCCCACCACAACAGCAGGAAGAATCGTCGCTTCATTCTTCGCGCCCTCCCTGGCGCTTGTTTGAGCACCCCAATAGAGCGTAGTCAGCTATCGCCATGTCAAATTTTGCTGGCCAGCGCCAAGAATTCCTCAAAGGTGTCCGGCCATATCAGGCCGTCTCGCTCCACGGCCTGGCGCAGAGTCGTGGTCCCTGCAGCGCCACAACGGTTTGCCACGTCCTTGAAGCTCAACCCATCGGCCACCAGAACGAGCGTCTCGCCCCTCCGCTGGTACAGCGCATACGCATCCGCGGTCCGCTGCAGACGCCAGCCGCGCAATGCTGCAGCGATGAAGATAGGCCGGTCCAGAGGATGCGTTTCCAGCAGTTCAGGTTCATAGCGCATAGCGTCATCCCACGGGAGCATTTCAGAGGTCGCCATCCGCGTCCTGCCGTCCCATCATTTGCGGGGGCCATTCCCATATGCCGCCGATGACGGCAACCCGCGGAATGTCGCCACGAGCAATGACCTGGCGCATTGCCTGCAACAAATCGGGCGGAACTCCGTCGTTTGTCACGCGCTTCAACGCCGCCTTGCCAAGGCTATAGCGTCCGCCGCAGGCCGGGCAGTCGTACATGTAGCCGTCCGAGGCCTGCCGCAAGGCCCAGCGCGACGCTGGCATATGGCACAGCGCGCAATCGACGGATTCGGTGATTCTCGCCACTTCGCCCCCCTCGCCTTTTTTGGTGGTCCTAGACTGCCTGGAGCTGGTTGGCTTCTTGACGCGCTGGCCAACCAGCGCACCCAGGCTCAGCCTTCCAGTGCTCTGGCGATGCTCTGAAGGCTTTCCGCGATCTCTTGCAGCGCGGCCCCTTGGACCTTCCCGGTGGTGGCCGCACTCAAATCCGCCGCTGCGGTCTGCATGAACGCTGCCACGAGGGAGGGATTCTTTTCCGCATAGCCCGCGCCGAACACTTCATCGATCTCCCGCTTGGCTGCGCGAAGATAGGACCCAGCCGTAGACTTGGCATCGTCCATCAGGTCGGTGAAACTGCCTTCAATGTAGTGGCTCACGGTACCCTCCTTAAGAAGGCCACTAGTGTGCCATCAATTCCCTTCGTACCCGGTACCCGGAGCGGGAGCAACTCAGTCTTCCGCTGATTTTGGGCCACAGGTTGCGCTAGTCGAGATCCGGCGCAGCTGCGCCCCCAGCTTTCTATGCCATGTCTCGCTTGAACGCCCCATGGCCGTGCACACCCGGGCGCTTGATCTTGAGCCAGTTGTCCGAGGGGCCAGCGGTATAACAGCTGCCGGCGCGCTTGGCGACCACCCCTTCGAGTTTTAAGGCAAGAACCTGCTGGTAGAGCCAGGCGCCGTCATCGACTGCCGAAACGTAGAGCAGACCACTGTCGGTGCCAAGAAGGGCATGCAGCTTTGCCTTGCGCCTCTCGATGGGCCAGTCCCGGATGTCCTTGCCGTTGAGAATCAATAGGTCAAAAGCGCCAAGCGTAACGTGGGGAGCGCCTCGATACCAGCGCCTGCGCCTCGCCCTCTCATGCAGCGCCTCAAAGTTCGACCGTCCGATGTCATCGAGCACCACCGCCTCACAATCCAATGCGCACCCGGCTGGCAATTGCTTCAGTACCTCCACCACTTCTGGAAACCAAGCTGTAGCAATGGCGCCCGCGCGCGTGCGCAACGCCGGCTGATTCCCCGTGCCTGCCAGTATTCGGTATCCATCTAACTTCAGCTCGAAGTGCCAATCCCCAGTTCGCGGCAATTGAAGACTCCGCTTTGCCAGCATGAGGGGTATGGCGGCAAGGTCCACGCTCACGGCTCCCATGACACCAGCCTTTGCGAGTTATCGCCCCATGAACATTCTTGATGTTAGTTTCCCATGATGGCGCCCGCCCCGCACTGTGCTGGGGGAGAACCTGCCGGGAAAGCGCGACCAAATCACCCCGCACAATTTGATTCCAGCACCCGAGGTGATTTGGTCGCGCGTCTAAAGATCACACACATGAGGTGATTTGGTCGCGCCCGCTCCGAACGAGTACACTATGAATCACTTTTTTAGGGGTGATTTGGTCGCGCCCCGCCTGGCGAGGTGATTTGGTCGCGCGTTTGTACACTCGGGGTGAAAAGGTCGCGCTACCAGAAAGAGGTGAAATGGTCGCGGTATTATGCTCTGGATAAGCCTGTGGATAATCAAAGTTATCCTAGGTGAAATGGTCGCGCTATTTGAGGTGAAATGGTCGCGAGCCCTTGGGTGAAATGGTCGCGCTGTGTGGGTGAAGTGGTCGCGCATGCGGGGTGAAATGGTCGCGCCACATCCCCGCAAAGCCAAGCTGGAGGCGGCTTGGCACGTATAGCCTGTAGTACCTGTATTTTGCCTTTATGGTTTACCTATATATCCCGGTAGTTAACCTGCCCATCGCTGTGGAAATCCTGTCGGGCTAAGACTTGCCCGACCAACCTATGGACAGCCCGCTTCGCGGGTTCCCGCCTAACCGCTTCGCGGTTCCCCGTGGAGAAGCACAGGACAACCCTCCGGGTTGCCCTGCCCTTCCCCACAGGTCGGCGGCTGCCCACAGGTTCCCCGGGCGCGATCATCAAGGTTGATATACGGCTCTAAAGCTCTAAATGACCACTGCGGTTTGCATGAAGGAGCGTGCAGCATCCAGAAGGGCCTAGGCGAGCTGGCAAATTCGGCTTGCGAGGTGCGCTGTGAGACCTTTATAGTTTCGATGTGGAGGAAAAATTGGGAGAGTCGTGATGCTAGATTCGTTGAACCTTAACCTGGCGCGTGCACAAGGCCGGCGCGCAGATGATTGGGCAGCGTACGCGCGCGAACTCGAAGCGCAGCTCCGAGAGGCTGAGGCGAACTTGCGGGGAGTCCGTGCGGTGCGGGACGCAGCGCTGGCCGAACTCAGCAAGGTAGACCCGAAGAACTACATGCTTGTCCAGGCAAATCGACAGGCTATCGGTCAAGCGGCCTACGATGACGAAATGCGTCGACGTAGAGCCTCGTAGTAGCGCCCACTAACAAAGAGAAAAGCCCGCATCGCGCGGGCTTTTTGGTTTTTGGCGGCGGAAGCCTCATTCCACAAAGCCTTTCGGCTTTGTGGCGACAGGAGGCTTCTTTTGACTCTTCGGATCGTCCCCCAGATTCTTCGCTCCGTTGAAGGCTGATTGCTGTACTGCCCCCTTGCCAGTTGCGATGCCGCCCAGGAATACCTGTTTCGCGCGGTCTTCTGTGTCGCGGCCAAGTTGCCCAGACATGTGCCCACCAATCCACGCGAAGACCTGATCGGGTACGACGTGGATCAAATTGAAGCAGCCGTGAATCAGCGTCAGACACAGTGAAATGTAGATCGCGATAAAGCCAATGATGCTCACTAGGCCAGTGATGCTGTCGAACTGAGCATTTGCCATGGCAACACCAAACATCGTGTTTAGCAGTGTTCCAAGCACGATAACGCCCGCACCGCCGAGGGCGAATCCGATCATCATCAACGCAGGTCGAAAGAGAACATTCAAGAGGAAGATATAGCCATGCGTTGACCGCTGGCCCACACCTTCACCATCTCCGTCAAGGTGCGTAATACCCCAGAGCGGCGACGCGATCAACGCTTCCCCGACCACTGCATACCAAGACGTAACCCCTCCAAACCAGACGATGAATGGCACCATCGGAATGTAGATCGACAACATCGCGCCAAAGAAGAAGAGCGAGACAAGGGCTATGATGATGAACGGCCCAAGGGCCTCCAGGACGCCCATCGCAGCCTTCTTGACCGCGCCTGCATATCCAAACGTGACGACATCCAGTACGCCCGTCAAAGCCTTCCCAACTGGAGAGTCGGAGGCTGCCATGCCGCCCTTGACGGCTGTGTACATTCCCAGTGCACTCCATCCCCCGATCAGGATGTAGTCGCCGAGGTTCTTCATCCCGATCATCGGGTTCGTAGTCCCGCCCCCGCCGTTGTTCCCGTTCAGATTGATGGCGGCCTTGACCCACTCTTGCCCACTGAAGATGCTGGCGACAAAGCCTTTTGCATCCGTGGATTCCGTCTTCAATGCGGCGACAGCATTCGCAGTGCTGGATGCGTTCGCCCCGTCCATCGCACGCTGTTGCTGGTATGCGCTCAAAACCTTGCGGTAAAGCTGGGGGTATGCCAGGTTATTCGGGTCGGTGCCGGCCACGCCCGAGGCTGTGGCGTTTGCAAGTGCCGTGGCTTGTGCGTTGGCCTGCGCGAACGTCTGATACCACGCCCCGGTCATAATCCAGCCGTCGCGCTTGAGATTCTGCTCAATCTTGCTGGTGAGCGAATCGATAGATCCGCGGGATCCGGCGATGGCCTGGCGAATCGTGTTCTCATACGCTTGTGCTGACGAGGCCAGTGCCGCGCTTACGTCGGGCGGAGAGCTACCACTGTTCACAGCATTCACGTACTGCTGGGCGAGTCCGCTGAGGGTGGATTGCATGGCAGCCAGTCCCGCCTCGTGCGCGGTCTGCATAGGGCTAAATAGTGTCGAGGTATCGAGCCCATAGCCCGCAATACTCTCTGCCCCGGCTGCCATGGATACGGGCTGCGGAAGCTCAAGCTTAGCTCCACCGCAAGACTGGCCACGCCCATTCACGATGTTGATGCTCTTGCTGGAGAGAGATGGCGAGAATCGTTCCGCCGCATCGGCGCTTACTCCACCCTCTGCTGGCATCTGCGCTATAGCGGTGTTCACTGACTCGCCGCAGAGGTTCGCTTCGAATAGAGACTGGGCCAGGGTATTGACAGCTGGAGCGGCTGGCGTCGCGACCATGGAACCGCCCGACTTGAGCACGGCGATGGTCGCATCCTGAGTGAGGTTGGCAACGCCGACACCCATCATCGTGCCCCAGAGCATCACAACCTGCGCGCCGCAGTAGCCGCCGAAAATCGGGACCAGAGAGCAGAAACCGATCACCATGCGAATCATGAACCACGGTGACGACTTCTTCTGGCCCAGAAACTCACCATCCTGGCCGGTGGCGATCATGCTGGATGCGAAATGATATATCGCCCAGATTACCCCAACGGCAAGAATGCAGGAGGTGATGACAAGGAAGATGCTCGCCAGCATACCGCCACCCGCTCCGCCAGAAGCTGAGAGCGGGTTTCGGACAATGCTGCCGAACACCAGCTCGAGGAGCGCCATGGACTTGTCGCCGGATCGATTGGCCGCATTCTGGATCTCCCCTACCGACGTCTGCGCAAACGACGCCGAACTGGCCAGAGCAACAGCGAGAGTGCAGGCTGAGCGGATCAGTGCACGCGGGAAAAGGCTCATTATCTTGCCTCGTTCTGTATGAATGCATCGATACATAACCATACGCCTAGTCAAACAACTGTGGATCGAAGATCTTCCGCAAGAAGCCATCGGTGCGCAGAAAGTCGCGAACACCGCCGAGCGGCTCATCGGGAGAGGTCTGGCCCCTACCGATCTGCCAAGCTCGGTGGGCGTATCGCGTCGCCAGGATTGCGCAGAGTATCGTGAAAAGCAGGCCGGTCAGGGCCCCGAACAGATTCCCGGGCACTAGACTGGCAAGCGCATACACCAGCGCCAGGAAGCCGAACGCGAGTGCGATGCGCTTGTTTATCAGACAGGTACGTTGGATCTGTTCCAGAGGCACTGCATCCGCGGGGCGCGCTGCCATGGCCTCCCGGAAGGTTCGAATCCGAGGATTTCGACGCTGATGTGCAAGGTCGTCCTGCAGATCCTGAATCGTTTGCCAGCCGCTGCTGACCGTCCGCTTCATCGACGTCAGCGGTGAAAAAGGGTTCATGACCCTTCCAACCGTGCGCAGGACGCTCCGCTTCTTTCCTTCGCTCATGCTGCCATCCTTTCCGCTTGAATATCTGCCTGGTACTTCGCAATCAATTCGTTGGCGACGATGTCGATGACGCCATCCGATTCGCTTTCGCTCAACTCCTTCTGCCGCTGCTCCATATACGCTTCGGCAGTACCTGCTGGGAACTCCTTGGCGAGGATCTTCCGGGCCGTGGCGGGCATCATGTTCCGATACAGCCGTCGACGCAGCCCTGCATCCTTCGGTGTTGTGGAAAAGGCCCACAACTCAATCGCCCCCGGCGCGTTGTGCAACACCTGCGTGACAACGCCTGACTTGACCTGGTGCCAAACTAAGAATTTACCGGGGCCGTGCACATCCCGCTTCAAGCGCTCGATAGCTGAATCAGAAAGGCCGAACAATTCTTGCGCAGCTCTCTGCGTTTCGCTGGTACCGGCATTCATGATGTAGACGGAGAATGCGGATTCCGTGATGGACTCACCATCGGTGTTGAAGTCGTTCATGAACTGGGATGCGAGCGACACGCGGATTCCCCACTTTCGACCCTCACGCCGATCCAGCGACAGCAACTTGCGGAAGGCCTTCTTGCCGCCAGTGCGATGCAACTCATCGACACAAAGCCCCTTCATCTGATCGCGGATCTCTTCGATGCGCTCCTGGTGATAGCGCTGATAGAGCGCCGGGCACAGCTTGAGAATCTCCTCTGAGAGGTAATACTGACGAGCCGCAATCTGCCGTGCGAATACGAACATGATGCCGGCGCGACGCTCGCCGTCCTCGCCGCCGCCGCGCGCCACTTCGTCCAGGTCCAGCGCCACAACACGCGAGTTCTCGTTGATCTCGAAGCGGCTGTGACTCGAAATGATGCGGAAGTCTCGCAGTGCAGTCGTCAGGACCTGCGCCATCTTGTCGATCAGCGTCAGCCCGGAAGCCGTGCGAGCCTGCGAATCTTCGCTAGGTGAGAAGATGGAACGAATTGGGGCGCTGCGCACAACGTCAATGAGGTCCGACAGAACGGGCACCGCAAATCGCTGCGCCAACCTGGCCTCACGCGGCTTGCCAGCGGCCATCAGCGCATCGGTGACTTCCCACCAGGTCGTCATGTCGTCTGATGCGAACTGGATGTCAGCAAGCGCCAGATCGACGGCCTCGTCTGTCATGGCGTCGTAGCGCTTCATGGATCCCGGCGAGGCATACAGTTTGTAAGCCTCATCGATCATCATCGCCGCCAGTTCCGGGGCGCTTTCAGGCGGATCCGTATGACCTGCCGGCGTCGCAAGCATGCTGATCAGCGCAATCTGAAACTCGCGCTCGAACTGGGTTGGATAGCGGCAACCGAGTTGGGTATCAAAAGGATTGATCGCGAATTCATCGGTATTGCGCAGACGCACGTAGATCGCCTCGTGCTTGCGGTCTTCAGGGAGTGCGCTTTGCAGAAGGTCGATGAGGCCCGCCGAACTCGGTCCCACGTCGATGATCGTGATCAGCGGGATGCGCTTCAGGCCCGGCGAGAGGATCGATCCTAGGTTGAGGGTGTTCAGCCAAACCGACTTCCCGGAGCCCATGATGGCCCAAATGAGATCGATCCAGGCGGTCTGCTTTGACGACGTCGGCTGGTAGGGGTAGAGCTTGCCATCCAGCGACCGGAGGGGAATCGAGCCACCTTCGAACCAAGGCGATGCGGGTCGCTGCCAAGGAAGCATCCGAACCACGTCGCTCAGAAGTGCAACCATCCGGGGCGCGATATTCTTCTCGCTGAACCCCGGCAGCGTTGATACCAGGCCCTGGATCGGATCTCCAGCGTCGGTGGTCACTTGTGTAATACCCCACCCCTCCAGCGCCTTCGCGATGGTCGATACCTGACGCTGGCAGTCGGCCTTACTGTTTGCCCATGTGGACGCACAAATCTTCACGGTGACGGCATGCTCACCGTCTTCAATTGCCTCCTGCAGGGCATCGAACGAGCGCTTGATTGCCGCATTGGTCGAACTCAGGAAGGCCGTGATATCCACGATGGTCTTCTTCATGGCCATGGAGTCAATACCGCCAGGTTCAATGGTCCACTTCACGCGCCATGGGAGTTGATCGCCCATGCGGCGGAATAGCGTCATGAAGTCGCGCGGATCTTGAGGGCCCAGCTCCATAAAGCAATAGCCATGGTACTGGCCGTTGATGACGACAAACTCGCCATCGGTTTCGACTTTAGACTTGCACAGCTGCTGAGATAACTTCGGCAGCAACAGATTGGACGCATCATCCTTGCGCGACGAGGCCCGCGGGGTGTAGCGGTCGCCTGGCAACGCTGCCTTCCAATCCAGACCAGTATTCCACCGATCAAAGGATCGGCGGATCTCGCGCAGCGCATGGTGAGTAGAGAGACGACCAACGTGCATCTTTGCCGAGCGGAGGTCCTCCTCGATGGCCTCAATCAGAGTCTCGTGCGTGTGGAGCAGGCCTTTGATCAATGCAGTTGGGGACTGCGCATACTTCGCCGCGGGGACTGCGTGCTCCCTAATTCGTTGGCGGTGGTCAGCCATTTCACGCTTGAGTTCATCCGATGACATGGACGAAAGATGCGTATAGACGAGCAACAGGCAGGACTCATGCTGGCACAGGGCAGCGACACGCGCGCATCGGTCATCTAGCACATCACACAAGCCGTTCAAACCTAACCGCCTGGCCGTCGCGTAGGCTGGTTCCATCATCCTGTCGACATGGGCCCGCATAAGTGCGGGATCTCGCTCAAAGGAAATCTCGATGCTATGACCTGGTCGCTGAAAGTAGGACGCTAGTGCGTCGTGAACCTTTGAGGTAATCGACTGAAACTCCGCGTCGCCGACCACGTCCATCGAACCCGTCAACTCGAATGCGGTAAGCATGGAGCATTCGCGCGTGAGAAGGATGTATGCCTTGACCCCTTCGGGGTTCTTCGCACGCGCCGCAATAGTGCGTGGATCTTCTTCGTCCAGCCCGATGGCGGATTCGAGGTGGCAGTACGACGGAAGATCTGCGCCGAGCCCGAAGCTGGCGAGCCACGCCAGGATCGATTCCACGCCTTCCACTATGTTTGTCGCGAGTGCACTGCTCATTGTGCGTTCCTTCTCTTCATGAATTCATTCTTCAGCAGGGGTGCTGCTTGCGTCTCGCTCAGCACCTTGGCGACCACCGGATCTGTGCTCAGAGATTCGTTCGCTGTCTTCACAGCGTGCATCACCCGCTGCAAGGGCGACATCGTGGCAAGTACGTCGAGGCTGAGAAAATCACCGGCCCGAATCGCCACAGCGCACAGGATCTCGCTTAGGTCCTCGAGGTTGATGGGGTGGTCATGCTGCTGCAGCTGCATGGACGTCTCCTGCATGAATGATTCGAGCGAAATTTGGCGCAACGAGTTGGTTCTCGATGGCGAACTCCAGCGCTTGGAACAACTCGGATCGCTGGATGCGCACCCGAACAGCACCAGTTCCGTAGCCCGTCACCACGAATCCCTTGTCGACAGCCTTCTTCGCCAGTGCGAAGCACAGTGCTCGGTCTGCTGCGCGCAACCAGACAGCACGAGAGGAAAGTGCCTTTCTTTTCGTGATCTTGTTGTACTCGTCGGTGGCAAGGCTCATCCAGTGGTTTTCCGCCAGCAGGCCTGCCGAGTACGACAACTCCAGCAATGGGTCGGACGTCAGCGCCACCGGCAACTGCATTCGCTCCGCCAGGGCAACGTATCGTGATGACCGAAACACCGACTTGATCTCCAGAGGCGCGAAACGGGACAGCCACAGCAGCTCGGGATGAGAAACCCACTCTCGCAATACCATGCGGCTGCTGGCCTTCTGACCAAAGGCTGCCAGGGCCGCATACTGTGAGTCGGCTCTCGACATGTCCACCAGCACTTCGGCCAGAACGGGATGTTCGTGGCTTAGGCAGAAGGCGAGACGATCCCGCTGGCCGCTCGGTAGTGCCACGCCTGGGACGTACTCCCATGCGTCTTCAGGGACCGGACAGGACATGACCCGTTTCGCATGGGCGAGACGGTTCATGCGAAGCGTGAGAAAGACCGAATCCGCGATGAAGTCTGCCTTGGAAGTGGCAGAGTCGGTCTGATAGGCCGCTTGCAGGCCCCGCTCAAGCGCGGGGTTGTTGAGATTTACATCGCGCGGAAACCGCGATTTGATGTTCTGATGTAGTTTCTCCGCGTTGGCGAGTTCGTTCGGCTTCCACTCGTAGCACTCCGCAAGCAGCTTGAACGTCCGTGCGGCGATGAGGCTTATCGTCGGTGCAACCTGGGCGGAGTTTGTCGTGCTCATGTCCAGGCCGAGATCCGCGCCGATCTGAGTGACATTGGTACGAAAGAAGTCGGAGCCCCGGAGGTTGTGAACATTGCGATGGCCTTGGACCATAAATTGGCTCCAAGCGCCATTGGTTATCCAGATGACGTTGTTTGCCAGATCGGAATGCTGACGAACGTGGGTGGCAGGCGATCCATTGACGGACGCATGCCCGGAAGTGCATTCGTTAGGGTTGTCGTACAGGAGGACGCCTACCTCAGGGATGACGATGTCATTGTCCGCTGCAGTGGATGGCGCCTCCCCGCTATTGATTGCCGACTGCACGGTCATGGATGCGCTGCCAGGTATTCGTGGGAAGCGACTTGTACAACTCGTCTATCCAACGACCGATGTACTCGACAAAGCGAGAAGGACGATAGAGCAGACCGAGGCCGGCGAAAGCGCTTTCCCGCTTTTCCAGCTCGTGATCCTTCAGTTCAAGCATTGCATTTGCAAAGTCGGACGGGTTCGCGCTGCCCCATACCTTGATGACCAGTTCCCCGCGGCTAGCGAGATGTTGAAGAAGTGTGGACGCGTCGTGCTTTTCCGCGTCTGTGCCGATCTCCAGCACCACTGCAATCGTTCGCTGCAAGTGATTCAGCTCGGCCTGCGGCAGACCACCCGCGTCAATCATCAAACCATGCCGCTTCGAGCCCACCTGGCCGATGTGCTGGGTGCCATGACAGAGCGGGTCAGCGACAATCAGGTTCTCGCTTCGGTTATCAGCATGGTTGTCGTTCTTGTGGTGGATCTCCGTGTGCTTGGAGCGGAAGCCGCAGAAGACGCACTGATAGTTGCCCTTCTGCAGGCGGGACTCTCGCTTTGCGCGGTACTCGGCGTCAGCGGCTTCCATGTTGTCGTCGTTCTTGCGCCAGAGGTGGCGCTTGACGGAGAACACAATGGGCGCAAAGCGGCGCACCGCGAAGTTCGCGCCCAGCGACTCAGAAGGAGGCGACATACCCTCTGCCGCCCTCTCCCACGAGATGCCTGTTGCAACGCCATCCACCGACTCGTCGCCCATGCTCTCGATGTTCTCTGTCATTCGCTGTGCTCCTTACAGGCCGCCAGGCATCCGGTTCATCTGGCCAGAGCTGCCGCCGACAGACTCGGCGAGGGAGTCCGCCAGGTAGCCGAGCATCATGAGTGCCACGCCGCCAATTCCGTTGCCGTAGATGCTGGCGGTCTTGATGCTTTGGTCGCCGTTCGACTTCTTCTTGCCGTTCACCACGCTGGTAATCAGGCCGATCATGCCGCCACCGTAGGAGCCGTAGATCATCAGGTCATAGACGTCGCCAAGTTGTGCCTTGATGGCGCGAGCCCACCCAGCAATTCCACCCGCGGCGTGCGCAACATCGGGCGAGAGCAACATCGTCAGCGTGAGCGAAGCGGCGGCGACTGCAGCCATGCTGCCTGCCTCGAACCGCAGCTTCTTGCCAGTCGAGGCGAGAACGTACAAGCAGATGGCGGTCGAAAGGAGAAGTGTGCAAGCCAGAGTTGGATTGCGATACAGGAGCCCACCAAGAATGATGGATACTGCGGTCCCATACTTCAGTGCATGGGCATGCGTCTGCGCGGCGATGTGCGCCTTGTTAATCCAGTGTTGCATTTTGATCTCCATCGGGAGGATTGATTTAAAAGGTCAAGCCAACGGTTTCTTTGAACGCATCCACGGTGCTGCCGATGTTGACCATCGCGGCTCCGCCGATGGCATGGATGAATCCTTTCCAGGCGTAGTCTTCGTATCCGCCGCTTCCGTGTCCCTCCGATGCTTTCTTGAACATGGTCAGTCCCTTGAATCCGTACCACCAGCCGAATGTGGAAACGATGGTGAAGATAGCGTTGATGGCCGGCGCAAAGGCACCTGCAGCGCTTGCCCCCGAATAGGACACCATTCCGAAACCAGCACCACGCTCACCGGTCATGGTTTCCCATAGATCTCCCATGGTGTTGGTGAGATTGAGCAACACCGCACCGATAAGAAGCGTCGTGAAGATCGCTGCGCCAGACGTTTCACCGCCACCCGGCTGACTGGATGCTTTAATCCCTCGATTCACCGCCTTAGCGATGTACCAGAGGCCGACTGCATAGGCGGCGGCTGCGGCGAGCGACTGGAACTCGACAATCGTGGCGCCGAGCTGGGTGACGATTGTTGTCAGATCCATCAGCGGATGACGCCAGCAGTCGTGCGAACAATGAACTTGTCGGCGTCAATCTCAACGATTTCGCTTCCGCCGAGCTTGTCGCCCTTGGTTCTCACGTACTGCTTACCCGTGTCGTCCTCGAGCCAGGCCTGTCCGGGAATGACTTGCTTGATCCTGTAGCCAAGTTGGACTTCCTCCTTCGAACTCGTGCGAGTACGACTCGCCTTTGCGCGGACTACGCCGGCAGCCTTCTCTCGCGCCCGGTCCTCGTCCGAGATTGGCTTACTACCGCGGGCAGGCTTCGATTCGGTCTTGGCTTCAACGCGGCGAGTTTCGAGTGCGGAAAGTCGCTTTCCCATGTCCTCAAGCTGCACCGTCTGCGCCTTCAATTGCTCCAGGATGGCGGCATCGGCGGCGCTCATCTCCTTTCGGTCCGCATCTTTGAGGCCAGGCTTGCCGGTTGCGATCTCGGCTGCGTCATTGGTTGCGCTAGCCGCCAGTGACTCGACGGAAGGGCCGCTCGCCGAAGTGGAATTCACCGACCCTGCCCCGGACGCCTGCAGGCTGTTATTGCTCATCGCGGGAACTGCGCCACTCGGCGCGAAGCCCTGCGGCGCGGTCTCTTGCTGTGCTGGACGGACGGGAGCAAATGAGTCCGATGTTGGGCGTTCAGGATTCGGAGCAGCGCCCATCATGCCGCCGTCGTTCATAGGCGCGCTGGCAGCAAAGCCAGCCGGACTGGACGGCTTCGTCATCTTCTTGAAGCCCCAGAAGCCCAGCACAGCCACGGCTACCGCACCGTAGATCAGATAGTTTGTCGGCAGCTTGCGCTTCGGCTTCTCCGAAGTTGAAACGTCGGTGACGTAATCTTGCGAAGTATCGTGCTGAGGGTCGTCGTGCTCGCTGGTTTCGAGGTGGGCGTCAAAGTGGTTGGTCTGGCTCATCGGGTGCCTCTAGTGCGTATCCATGCAATTATACGTAAGAATCGGTATGCGAATTCTACTCTTTCAGATAGGCATCGGCCTTGAACAGCACCATGATCGGCGTGCCTCGTTTGATCCGTCCCCGCCGCGGCGGGATGGTCGCATTCTCCTGCTGGATCACTTGCTGCGTAGCTTGCAGGCCGGATGAAACCGCTGCGCCGCCAAGTTGCTTTCCGCTCGGATTCGGGTTCGTCGTCGTGGTCACGCCCCCTAGCGGTGTCTGTTGCACTATGGACCCTGCATTCTGGTAAACCGAACCTGCAGCTCCCAACGCGCCAAGAAGAGCCGGCACGCCAACTCGCTGCACGTACCGATGATCGATGTCTGCCGGCTGGGCCGTGCGCATCTCTTCCTCGTCCAGAGCCACTGCCGTGATGGAGATCATCTCGCCAGTCGGGACCTTCATCTTGGTGAAGTCAGTGACAACGACTTCGTTGGAGAGGCGCGCCGTGCCGTAGAACACGCTGCCAGCATATTTGCCGGTCTCGACGCGTGCGAGAACATCGGACGGTGCATCGGTATCGATGCTGTTTTGGTACACCGCAGGGATCTGATCCAAGCCACGAATATAGGGAACGGCCTGGCGCTTCGTGTTGGTATCGTCCGCTGCTATCGTCGTGTTTCCTCCCGCGGCGGCAGTCGCTGCAGCTGCGTTCGTGTTGCGTGCGTCACCGGCTTGCGCGGCAATGTTCAGGATCTGCTGCGAAGACTCATCGCGTGTCCATAATGCTCGCAGCCCTTGCACTTGGTCGCCCAGACCTGTTGACGTCGGCTGTGCTTGTTGAGAATCAGCCGATGTTGTTGCCGCATAGGGTTGATTCGGGCGGGCCATATCGCGCGGCTGCGCCGGAGGGGTGGCCTGGGCACGCTTGGCAAGCTCGTCTTCAAGGTTTGTCGTCTTGCCACTGTTCTCCGATAGCGTAGGAATAAAAGTACCGTCCGCATGTTCGGCCTGCTGGAAGCCTTTGTCATTAGCGCGATTGAGCGCCCGCGAGTAGTTCGGTGTCTCTTCGGTCTTCTTGCCGCCTTGCGTGTCAAGTGCCGGCACCTCAACCGTTGCGGCTTGGGAGGCGCGCCCTTGCATCGCCATGTATGCGACCCCTACCCCGACCACCGCTACACCTGTAACGACCGCCATGACTTTGGCATTCTTCTTGAATCCGGGATGCAGCTTCTTTCGTTCAGACATGGTCATTCCAAGTCGAAGTAGACGTTGCGCAGCGAGCCGTTCTCACTGAGCGTGGCGACGGGGGTGGGAGCCATCTCGTACACCCGCGTACCGTCCGCTGCAGCAATCGTTGCCTGGTAGGCTGGGTTGTTCAGAAATAGACTCGTGCGGAGGACCATGTTGCCTCCGACCATCCATGCGCGCGTTCCAGGCGGTGCGTTTTCCACGCGGATCGACTTCGCATTCGGCGTGTCGATGCCATCCAGTAAAGTCTGCAGATAGTTGGCAGGAAGGTTGATCGATGGCGTGCCGGCGATCGGATCAGTGGCATTGGGCCCACGCCGGGGAATACGGAGATCCAGCCGATAGTCGGTTTCACGCTGACCAGCGACCATGCGGAGCATCACTGGGATCGAAAGACCTTTCAGGAAGATGGCGACGTTGCCTTCCACGTAGTCGCCCATGGCCGTGATCGTAATAGTGGGAACATCCTTGGCCGGCTGCTTCACTTCGAAAGAGCGCTTGGCGAGGTTGTTGACTTCCAAGATGTCCCACGGTGCCCCTGTGATATCGACCAGGGAAACTGCCGCGCCCTGGTTGCTCACGCGCACAATCGGGGGGGTCGAGCCAGGCGAAAGATCGACGGTGGTGGTCGAAATGACCGGCTTCGGCGGCACGCCCGGATAGGTCGCGGCGGCGCGTCGGGCGCTGTCTACACGTTTGCGCAGGTCCAAGATCTCGTTGTTCGACAGTGGCGAGACCGTGTCTACGGCGCTATTGAAGTTGGCCGAGCCAACCGGAGGTGCTTTGAGAGGCGGGAGTGCGCGCGGAGCATCGTCCGCTCCTGCGGCGGGCGACGGCGTTCCGGGCCTGTTCGACTCGCCCGGACTGCCTTGCGCGGCGGCGTGGCCACAGGCAGTCGAAATCGACAGGATCAACATTGCGTAGAGCCGCGGGATCGAAAGGCGCATGGCTAGAATGGCACTCCAGTTACGGCGGCAACCATGCAGCGGGTGTCAATGATGCCTTGCAGCCAATCATGGCACCGCCGCGACGGTGCGCTTTGCTGCAGCTCGGTCAGGGTATCCCGTGATGCCGCGAAGACGTCGATGAGGTCGAGCTGGGTTGCCCAGTCGGTTTGCATTGCTGTGCTGAGAGGATGACCGTGTTCCCCGCAGGCGGCGTGCTGAACGATATCCAGCGACGTCGGCAGGGAGAATTCTTCTGCTTCTTGTGGCATGACTTCACCTAGTTGATTTTTGTGTTGCAAGTAAGCCGCAGGGACTGGGTAGCGATGCCTGCCGGGTTGTCTTCGACCGGCAGACGCTTGACTGTTTGCTTGACCAGGCATTCGTAGGTCTTGCGCTCGCTCTGGCCGGTGATGGTGATGGCGACGGGCATCTCGGTTTCCCATGTGTACACGCCGTCCCGCTCATACTCGTTTGCGATCACCCCCGCACCAGTGGCTACGGCTGACGTCACCAACCGGCGCGAGCGGATCTTCTCGATGAGGCCTGACGTGTCGTACTGCTCCATCAGGGAGGCGTATCCGTCGCGGGTGAACTGTGGCCGCAGCGCAACCAACTTCGCCTTGAGATTGGTGTCATCGAAGTCGAGTGAGAAGGCCCCGGTCGCAGTCTTCTGTACTTTCTGCAGGACGGCTTCGCTGCTGACAAAGGGCTTCGACAGCGGAACGATCTGGATCAGTCGGCCCCCTTCGGTCATGCCGACCAGGACCGGCGCGGGTCGCGTCACGAATTGCGTAATGTTCAGGGCCACGGATCCGACCAGGGCGAAGCCGATAACGAGGTTGTTGCGGAGCTGGCGACTGAACCCTGACTTGTAGAAGCCGGACGTTGCCAGCATTTTCATGATGGGGTCCGTGTTCATGGCCGGACGCGCGCCGGCTGGAGACTTTTGGGCTGGCGACGTCATTAGGCGGTGTCCTTCTCTGGCTGGCGAGCAGCAAATCGCTCCGGATACAGTAGGTGGATCTCGGACACGATCATGTACACGCCGCCCATGCGGTCGAGAAGCTCTTTGCAGGCGGCTAGTAGCTTCGTCTTCTGTTCCGAGGGTGCCCCGTCTTTATCGCGGCCACACGTTCCAGAGTTGAGAATGCGCGCCAGACTCGCCGCGACTTCCGGCGTCGGCACGCCGCCTTGCTCCAGGCGGGTGAAGTACGAACGGGAAATCCCAGCGGCTTCACAGAGCTTGTCTGGGCTGAGGTTGCGCGCCACGCGGATGGCCTTGAGAGCCGTCAGCGGTCTATCGGATGCGGACATTGGAACGGGCGTAATTATGTATCGTGTCAATGGTACGGAATTAAACCGCGCTCAGATTTTGACTGTCAAGAACATTCACTGACGGGAAACAAATCTGCGACTCGGCCATTTTGTGCGCTTGTTAGTACATTTACCCCACTTATGGGTGGGGAATGTTGCCTCTCTGCCTCCTGTATGTGGCGTATGAGGCACTATGGCAACTGTTGATTTGTGATCTAAACGTTGCTTTTATCTGACTTATGTATTTGGTTAAACGGCGGATATGACAACTTTATGGATACCCCACTTGGGGGGGATGCCCCACCACTGGGGCATACAGATGTTGCTCTGGCGCAAATTGCGAGTGATATCGCAAAGGCCCCACGGGCGCACGGGGGCTAATAGTTGCAAGCCAGGGCGGCCAGGCGAGGCTGGTCTCGGGGGAGGCTGAACGCGTGCCTCAGGCGAGCGACGGCAACACGTCACACGTGTTGGTGACGGCGGTCGTGGAAATAATTATCGGCATTGCATTTAGGTACGCAAAACCGGCTGGCTGGGAGAGGGAC
This sequence comes from Cupriavidus sp. GW823-FHT06D04, assembly GCF_058795055.1. Taxonomy (NCBI): domain Bacteria; kingdom Pseudomonadati; phylum Pseudomonadota; class Betaproteobacteria; order Burkholderiales; family Burkholderiaceae; genus Cupriavidus; species Cupriavidus sp. GW823-FHT06D04. The sequence continues at coordinate 84,216 of NZ_JBXAHL010000016.1, forward strand.
AAAATTTTGTCCCTTTGGAATCAGTGACTTGCAGTCAACCTGCCGCCTGTGAGGAAGAGTCCGTTCGGCAATCTCCCGACCGGTCCTGGGGTGAGACGTCTAGTAACTCAGCCCTTGAGCAACAGGTTATGCGCCCTCTGGCTTCGGGGTCGGTGCTGGCTTTGTCTGGTCGCGGTACTTCGGCCAGGCGGAGCGCTTTGGCGCATAGTGCGTCCGGGACGTCCGCGTAGACGCGTGCCCGAGCAGGCGAGCAACTTCTTGGTGATTGTGCACGGCCTTGACGTTTGCGCTGAACTGGTGACGAGCTGAATACAGCGCGTAGCGCTTGGTCGGGTCATTCCCCCAGAGCGCTTTGCACGCCCGGTTGACTGCCACTGCGCAGTTTTCGTGGATTTCCGTGAAGGACTTTCCTGCGGCAAGCATTTCGCGGACGGAGGCAATATGCGCGCGGACGACCCCCATATCTTCGGCTGCGACAGGGACAGAGCGCGTCGGGCCGGTTCCTCTTCCATTTGTGGCCTTGGCGTTACGTGCATGCAGCAGGCCGGTGGTTTCGTCCAGCTCGGCGTACTCCCACTCGCGTGGGCGCAAGCCAGTCGCGACCGCGGCCATGAGCCATAGGCTTGCGCGCTTGGCGTAACGACCGTTCCGCGTAGGGTTCGAGAGGTTGGCGACAAGTAAATCGTAGTCAGCCTTCCGGATACCCTTGCGCTTGCGCGACGAAGTCTGGCCGACTGCATCCGGCGGCACGCAGTCACCGTAAGGTAGGGTCCGGATCTCTTCAGCAGTCTGCGTGAAGAGAGCGTTGCCGGTCCTTTCGGCTTCGATCTCGTAGCGACAGGCCAAACTGGCCTGGTACTGCCGGAATGTCGACCACTTCCATTGGGAGGCGTTCCGCTTCAGGAAGGCGACGACAGCCTCAGGCGGCGGATAGGCGTCATCAGGGAGCGCCATCTCTTTCGCCAAGCGGCTCATCAAGCCGTTTGCGCGCCGGAGGTAGCACTCGACCGTTGCCGACGTCCGGGATTGCTCGCGTGCTCTGTTCGGATTCATGTGCGTCGCGCTTCAATGGTTGCGGTTGGTTCCGTGGACGGCTGGCTTGAGCCTCACCCGCCCTGCTTTCTCTCAACGGCGTACCCGCCTTGTTGGCCTCGACCGTGCGCGGCTACCGCGGTGGCGGTCACTCAACAGGTTGGATTCGATCCTGGCGGTTGCTGCCATGCTGCTTTCGCCCTCGGTCGGACCCTGCTTCCTCGAGTTGGCCAGCCTGACGCTGGCTCGGCGCGGCTTTGGCGGTTTCATATCCCGCGCCTTCCGCTCTCGGCTGATTCCTCCCACGTGGTTCCGGCCTGGCGGTGTCGTCTCGCTCGATTCCTTACCTGCGCGGCCACGCTGTTCGCCTTCAGACCCTGCCGGTGTCGTCCCGGAGGGGTGCTGGCCATGCGCGGCTGCTGTCGTGGCGATTGGTCACTGAGCTGTCGGTCACTTCCTGGTGGGTTGCTGTTCCTGCCGTTGCCTGCCGATGCGGGTTGCGACTCTGGAAGATTCCGTTACTCGGATTGGTATCGGCGGCGGCCATGTTTGCACATAGCCGCGTTACACGAGCGCCCGCTACGTCGTGTAACAGGCACTCGGTGGCGGAATCCTAGCAGATACCTTGTTCGGGCGGAATCGAATGTCGTGTTTTCGGCACAGGTTGGGGGCCGGACGAGTTGCAACCGGCGCTGGCGTGACCGGGAGCGGGCCCAGGTGTGTTGGTGCGATGCCTAAAACGCTCACGCTTTACTCGACATCATGAACTCGCAAGGAGATGTCGTGCGTCTAATCCTGGCCCTACTGCTGTGCCTGTCGCTGTCCTCTGATGCTGTCCCCCCACAGCCCGATTGCCCACCTTCTGACCGGGCTACAACGCCGTCGTGTTATCCCTCCAGCATCGGAACGGCACTGCTCGGGGTTCGTCAGACACATGAAGGTGGGCCTCCGGGCTGACGCTCCTGTGTCGCGGCAATCGAGATGCCAGTATTGTCCGTTACCGAGCATATGAAATGCTCGGTAACGGACAATAGCGCTAACACCTAATCAACGTAGCACGCTGATCTAGAGCGGAAGTGCGGGCGGCACGCGGATTCTTTGCTTCGCGGCCCGCCGCATTCGGTGGTGGTTACAGAATTATCTGTTACCGAGCATTGAGCCCCATCGGCCAATTGGACACAGATGCACCGCAGGTTCACTGCTCGCTCACTCCGGGCCATTGCATGTTCACTGCCTGCTCACTGCAAGTGCACTGCACGCGCAATGCAGAACGCTCGCAATGTCACCGTGAGCGCACTGCATCGCTTGTTTACGTATAATTACACTGATACGTACTAAAAAGGAGGCTCCCCGATGGAGAGAAGCAGCGTGGCAGGGGCGCTGCGCGCATTGGCAACAGACAGCAACGGGCGCTCCGAGACTGCGCGCCTGCGCGACGTGTTAGAGGAGGTGGAAGCGGCTCTTAGCGCGGGCGTAAAGCGCCAAGCAATCTTGGACGCTCTAAACGCGCAGGGCTTCAGGATGAGCCTCAAGGGCTTCGAGAGCGCGCTGTACCGAATCCGCAGGCAACGAGGCAAGGCGGCCCGAGTGTCGTGCGCAGGCCAGTTGTCCACTTCCCCGCCCATGCCCCCCCAGACCCAGACCACTCTTATCAATGAGGCACCTGTGGCTAGCGCGGCAACATCCGATACGGCCACTGAGGCAGTTCGCGATGCACTGACCAATCAGCAATCGCGCGAAGAAAAATTCTCGCGTTACTCAAGCAGCACCACCCTTTCCAAACGTCTTGGACATAAAAAGGAGTCCTAAATGCGTGTCGCCGTTATCAACTTTTCAGGCAACGTTGGCAAGTCCACGCTCGCCCGCCATCTTCTCGCACCGCGACTGAACACCGAGCTGATCACCGTCGAAACGATCAATGCAGACGAAGGCGGCGAGAGCATCAAGGCCAGCCAGTACGACGAGTTGCAAAGCCATCTGCTTACGAACGACGTTGCTGTGATCGATATTGGAGCCTCCAACATCGAGGCCTTCATCCACGCGATGACGCAATACCGCAGATCCCACGAGGACTTTGATTATTTTGTGGTGCCGGTCGTGAAGGAATCCAAGCAGCAGAAAGACACCATCGCCACCATTGACGCGCTGTCAGCACTTGGTGTGCCAGCTAAGAAGATCCGAGTCGTGTTCAACAAGATGGCCATCGAGGACGATGTGCATAGCGAGTTTGGCGCGATCTTCGGCTATGCCATTGAGGAGAAGAAATGTGTTGTGAGGCCGGAGGCCGCCGTCTTCGAGAACGATGTCTTCGAGCGAAGCAAGGCTCTCGGCAAGACGCTTTCCGAGATTCTGGCGGACTCAACCGATTTCCGCGCGAAGCTGAAAGAAGCCAAGGACGAACATGAGAAGGAACTTTGCGTGCAAATGATCCTTGCCAAGCGCCTCGCAGACTCGGCCAACGATAATCTCGACGCGGTTTATAAGGTGTTGTTCAAGTAGAGACCGCGGGTATGCGTGAAATCCGAAAGGTCCACGAAGCCCTCCTGGCGCAGCACTTCGAGGACGTTGACCAGCTCGCAGACAAGATCTCTGACGCTGCCAAGAAGGTCGAGCGGGCCACGGCCACGCTAACCGCTATGAACGGGTCGCCACGGGCTGCAATCTCGAAGCCCACCCCTCATCGAACAGCGCCACATTCGCGAGGAAGCTGGGAGAGGCGAGGAATGTGGGCCGCTGCTGTGATTGCAGGCGTCATCGTAGCGGCCAGCGTGGGTGCCCTGGTTAGTCGCCATCAGCCCATGCAGACGCCAGAGCAGGCCCAGGCGACTGATATCGGGCGCGCCATTGTGCGAGCTTGGCCCAGTCTCGATAGTGCAACTCAGACCAAAATCTGGAACGCGCTCGACTCCCAAACGCAAGAGGCTCTGGCCTACTCCGTTCGACGCAGATAACGCTGCTTGCGCGGGCCTTCCTTGATTGCCTGGAAGATCCTTGACATCCGCCCTGCCCTGGACGGATGTCAAGGACTCATAGTAGAGATGGGGCTTCACCTCCGGCCAAGAATTAGGTCCCTGACGAAGCGTCAGCCAGCACGTATCCTTGCCCTACCCGTTTGATTTCCCCGCTGGCCTCCATTGCCGCCAAATACCGTCGTGCCACAGCCTGTGTTGCCCCATGCTCGGCGTAAACGGCACGCAGCGAAGGCTTGAGCCTGCCAGCCAGAATGTCGGCGCGTACGCGCTGAAACCTTGCGCCGTCGTCCTCACCAGTGCCGGAGTCCTGTACTGCCCCTTGCGTAACGACTGCACGATGCTTGGTCTCTAGCGGTTCGGTTACCACTGCATCGGCCCGCCGCATCATCGTTGATGCGGTCGACTGCATCGGTGTTGCTACAGTTGGCCGCTCAGCCGGCGCGGGCGTTTGTACAGTGACCTGCGGTTGGGCGAACGCTGCAGGCGCTGCGGCCAATGCAGCAAGCGGTGCAGCAGCGAACCGGCCTCCAGTAGACCGCATCGTTGGAAGCGGCTGTGACACAGGTTCAGCCACAACCTCTTGCTCGCATGGGCCAACCGCATTGATGACGGTGCGGCGGGCACGCAGAAGTGCACCGGCCACAGCGAATAGAACGACCCCCATCAGGACGATCAACAACGACCGACACACGGCATAGGCAATCATGCCTTGTTCGCCCAGCGTATCCGCCAAGGTCGGCGCGGACGCGGCCTCCAGGCGAGCAAGTTCTGTCACTTGGCCGGCGAGATTAGCTTCCACGTCCAGCGCCTGACGGGCCTGCTTTGCGGCAGCCTCGCGAATCCATACGTTGCTGCTTTGCGCCTGCCTTGCAGACGTCTCGCGCAGGGCAGCTGCAGCTTCACGCTGCGCCACGATTGATGCGCGCAGCTCGTGGATTCTAGTGTTTTGGCTGTGTGAGGCGGCTTGAGACGTGCGTACCATAGCCACCTGGGTGACATAGAGCGTGCCGGCCTCAAAAGCGAGTAGGGCAAGACCCAACGCCACAAGCTTGAAACGGGCGGCGCGCAACGCTGTGCGAGGCAGGAGAGCGGCCAAGCCAAAGGCGAGCAATTCAACGACGACCATTAGCGCACCCGCGGCGATCAGTGCTTGGCGCGCAGGTTCATCAGCTTCGGTGCGCTCAAGGCCGAGCACGAAAAAGCGCGTGGTAATTACTGCGGCGGCCACGCCCCCAGCGCCTGAAAGCAAGGCGAGGGCAGTGTAAGCCCACGGACGCAAATGACGGTCGTTTGCCTCCCGGCCAGCTCGGGCAGGGTATGATTGAGTCAGCATTCCAATTTCCTGGTTTGGGTTGGGGTGTCAGGTGCCGGGTAGGGGGCCTAATCCCTATCCCGGCACTGCTTCTACTGCGAGTCTGTGTAAGGCGCCAAGGGCGGCTTATACATGATGTATAACCCTCCAACTTTCGCGCGCTTATACATGATGTATAAGCGGCGCTAAGCGGTCGGTTTCACGCCCAGTTGTGCCTGGATGAAGTCGTCCACGAGTTCGGCCAATTTCTGTTGCTGTTCCTCGGTCAGGACAGTTTTCTTGCACACGACCTTCGTGTCCTTGCCGCTTACGCTGACAGATACCAAGCCGGTGTTTTTCCTAGCCGCTTTGGGGGCCTCCGCCTCCCGCGGGCCGTCGTCCATCAACGCAGCAAAGACCTTCTTTGGCGTGCGCTCCGTGACTTCCTTAGCTTGACGCAACCGCTCAGCGAGAACGCGCGGCTCCAGCTTCGATAAGCCGGTTAGGTCTTTCACCCACGGAAACTGGATATCGTTTGGACTATCGAACGCCTCCACCAAGGTAGAGGGCAGGGCAAACGCCGCAATCGAACGGGAAACGTGCGCTTGACTCACCCCGACATCCGACGCCATAGCGTTCTGCGAAGGCCACAGCCCTGCGTCCAGAGCCATTTGGTATGACCGGCCTTGCTCCCAGGCACTAGGGTTCTTGCGCTCCCGGTTCTCGTGCTCCATCTGCATAAACAGATCACGATCGGTCAGTTGTTCATCGATCTGCGCCAACACCGGAAGATTGTCGACCAGGCACGCGTGATGACGCCGGTTTCCAAACACCAACTCGTATTCGCCATCTTCGCGCGGACGAACCTTGATCGGAACCACGTTGCCCTGAGTGCTCTTGATGGCCTCGCGCAACTCCTGGAAGGCTCCATCCGAATAGCTGTCCTCGTGCCGGTTAGCCCAGCGCGAGCGATGCACCAGCTTCGGGTCGAGTTTGCGAACTGGCTGAGCACCGTCAAACTTCTCAAGCTCGCTTTTCAGCGACTCAACCTGCTTGGTGTGTTCCAGCATCTGTTGCCGGAACGCAAGCATCTGCCCCGGCCCTGTCTTCGGCGCACTATCCCGCTCTCTGGACTGCGGCTCTTCGGACGCAGGCCGCGCCACGCCAATATCGCCGGACTTGGCCAGCAAACGATCCTTGATCGACATATGCCTCCTTACTGAGCGGTCTTGGCCCAATAGGCCTGGATGGATTGCTCGACCAATTCTGTGACTCGGTCATAGGCCTCGCGGGCCCGCCGATAGGTGCTTGCGCTACCGTCATAGCGCGACACGTCATAAACCGTACCGAACTCCGCGGAGGAGTTGGAAGTGACCGTCGTCTTCGGGATCTCCACCGGCAAAACCTTCTCTGCGTAGGTCGCGGAGATCCACTGGCGCACCACGCTGGCCGCGGCATCGTTGTGGTCCACTCGCGCGAGCAGTACGTGAATGAACTCGAAGGTCTTATCCACGCCCGTAGTCTGAGTTAGGTTCAGCGCCAGGTCGCTGAAAAGAGTCCAGAACTGTGCAGAGCTGGCAAAATCCAAAGCATTCGGCGGCGTCGGCACGATCAAGCCATCAGCCGCCATGAAGGCATTGACTGTGCCGTAGCTCAGCGCGGGCGGCGTGTCGATCAGAATCACGTCGTAGGCCTCGCGCGCAGCGCCAAGCCCCCCGTTCAGGACATTCCAAAACTGGAACTCTGGGTCCTTCATCTGTCGTGCAGGCAGACCAAATTCGCAGGTGAAAAGGGTAGGGGAAGCGGGTACCAGGTCAATGCCGTCCCAATAGGTAGAGCGGATGGCATAGTCCAGCGAGTCCTCATCCCCGTTGGCCAGCGGCACAAACGTGTCTTCTTCGCGAACTTCGGTGTCAGGCAGGATGCCAAATAGCGTGGTCAGCGAGCCTTGTGGATCCATGTCGATCACGAGCACGCGATGACCCCGCAGGCTAAGTCCTTGCGCGAGAGTCATCGTCGTCGTGGTCTTACTCACACCGCCTTTGAAATTACACACGGCGATGGTCATCGCCTTCGCACCCTTCGGCTTGGCCATCTTTGCGCGAAAGACGCGGACCCATTCCCGGGCCTCTGCCAAGGTGAATTCCCGACGACGGCCAGTGTCGTTCACCACGCCACTCGGCAACTCGTTGCGAGTCAATCGATAAGCGATGGCGGTCTTTTCCGCTCCACACAGACCGGCGAGCTGGACCATGTTGAAGACGGGCGGCTGCTTTCGAGCCTCTGGAGCCAGCATGCGCCCGCGCACGTCTCTAACGGTGCTGGCAGCTTTCAGTGCCTGTTCCGCAATGTCGTAGATAGATATCGCCATGGACAAGCCCTTCATCAATTTGAGATGAAGGAATCATATCCTGCACTGACAATGGGAAGCAAACGAATTCGAACCTAAATTGATGTTTTTTACCAATTAGGTATGAATTGCCTTTGTTCGTTCAGCCAGCCAGGCGGCAAAGGCGTCGTCGCCGAGACGCAAACCTACTTGACTCGGTAGCCATCGGCGAAAGGCAACACGAGCAGCACCGCCTGGAAAATGATCCGTCTTGGTTTCGGAGAAGTCGTTGGCGTAAGGCTTCCCGGCATCGGTAGTGATAAACACGCGAGCCAGGCCCAGCAATTCAGAAGGGGTCAAGGCTTGCACCGACTTTGCCTTGGTGCTGCGTTCAAACTCAGATCTCAGGTCCGCTAGCGCTTCAATTTCGCGTTGGGACTTGGCCCTTTGCGTGGCGTCTTCTTTCCGTCGCTGCTGCACGGGCTTCTGCACGTCGGCGCCGCTGTCCATCAGTGAACGGATAAACCCACCCGTGCTGCTACGAATCTCACCCTTGCCATCCTTCTCTTCGGCCAGTTCGACAATACGGGCTGCTCGCTCAGGGTCCTCGGCAAGGAAACTCAGCGCCAGCTTCTCTCCGATGCCATGTTTGCGCAAGCGCGCAAACAGAGGCGATTCCCGCAAGCGAGAAACTTCATCCAACTCGCCAGGCGGCAACAGAGACGCCTGACGATTTGGATCCACCTGGAAGCGCACCGCAGTCACCTTCGGACCCACCTTGATCAGATGCAACGTCAGCTCGATGTCTGCGACTCGGTTGATCTCTTTGATCGCAGGCGTCAGGACCTTTTGTCGCAGGCGGCCAAAGTCGCTGTAGTGGTCGGAAGTCGCCCCTAGCAGTTTCCGCAACGTCACTACGTCCCATTCACCCGTTGAGCCAACCTTCAGGTACCGCAAGCAGTTCTCATAGAGAGCCAAGGCGTAGCTGCCGTTGAAACGGGTCTGCACGCCAATATGCACCTTGGCGTAGATGGCAGGGTCATACAGCTTCTCGGCCAGAGCTTCATCGTAGCGGTAAGTGCAGGCGCCGCCATGTATGCGCCCGTATGAGATGATGGACGTCGCACTCCAGTCCTCTCCGCCTTTGAAGTTATCTCCCATCAGATTGAATTCGATGGGAGTGGACATGAGCCGAAGTAGGGCGTCCTTCAGCTTGCGTTGACTGGTGCTAGTCTCCCAGCCCAGGATCACACACAGTGCAGCGACCGGAATCCGATGAGTACGCGCCGTTGGCAAGTCATCGTACGCGTTCAACAGAAGCACATTCGACAGCTTCCGCTCGAGCAGGCTCAGCTCGCCGCTAGTATGGATGGCGGCGACATGCTTTTTGAGATGATTCTTGCGCGGCTCCTGGCCGCTGTCAGATGTGGCTTGCATGGCGCCTATGTTGCACCATTTCACCCAATGCGACAAGGTGGGCAAGGGCGAAAGGTCGCCTGTATCTCAACGCAGCTTCTCGCTCAGATTCCAGATTGGGTGAAAGCATCCTGCTACCCATTCTAGAATGGGTGAACAGTCATTCCAGATTGGGCGATATCTACCCATGCAGCGATTCCATACTGGGTGAATAGCCATTCTAGACTGGGTGAAAGGTGCCCGCTAAGCCGCCTCCGGCAACACTTCTAGCCTCGTAAACGCTTTTAAAGCTGTATACGTAAACGTAAACCCAAACATACATTCCAAACTGGGTGAAACGTCGCCTCGCCCCAGGAAGCTCTATGTTGTTGCTTCTTAGATCAGCCATTTCAACAAGCCCCATGGGGCACTGATGCGCCCGATAGCAGTAGCACCCAACACTCGGGTTAGCTCTTCCATAACTCGTACGGATCCCGGCCTCGCGCTGAGCTTCGTCCGGACCATGCTGCCCACGACAGAGCCCGCAACGCCCACTCGAACCGCTCAACAACCACTCCATGCCTAGTAGTAACGGCCATCGCGACTCATGCATACGAGGCACATTTTTGTTTGAACGCGAAATTCCGTATGATATGATCGATACGAAATTTTCAGGACCAGCATAACCGTATGATGTTCAAGCGTCCTCACATGCTCTCGTTGCCAGTAGCGGCCTGCCTTTCCGCCTGCGCGACACCTCCGGCAGCTGTTGATGAAACGGCCCGCATGCTCGACACCAAGCTGACTGCGTCCGCTCAGAAGATCGACGCCATGCTAGTTGATATCGCGCGCGCTGGTGCGCTCACATCGCCGGCCCAGAAGCCAAGTAAGGTCGAAATCAACGGCGACCTCGTCACCGTCATATGGCACGGCGACGCTCCGGACGTCATCAAAAAGATGGCTGAGGCGAAGGGGCTTACTTTCGATATCAAGGGCCGTCGCGTGCCGTCCCCGGTAGCGATTGAAGCAGTCAACACGCCTTTTGTCGCGGTGCTGGAGAACATCGGCGTCCAGCTCGGCGGGCGAGGGGACGTCATCCTTCGTCAGCAGTCCTTGGAAGTTCATTACCGTGCGAATTGACCCCAAGGCGCTCTTGCCGCTTGCTGCCGCGCTAGTGTTTGCAAGCGAGGCAGCCATTGCGCAAATGTCGCTGGACCAGATCTCCTCACTTTCGGCGGACACCGTGCCCGCTGACGTTGAGGTGACGCCGGTTCGCGCCGCGATCTTGCGCGAGGCCGCACGGAGCATGGGGTCCCAGGCCGGTTTGGCTGACCGTTGCGCGGTGTTGGTGGCCGACCTGGAAAAGCGCGCCTATGTGCTTGACAGGCAATATCGCTTCTCCGCGTACGTCACCAAGAATGGGCTCCTGCCGCCAGTGATTACCGAAGCCCGGGACGCCGTTCAGTCGTCCGACGAGCAGGTCCGTGTGGCCGACCGCATTTACAAGATCGTCGTCAAGGCGAAGCCAGTAACGACTCCACCTTCCTGGCGCGACTACCTCTTCGTGGGCTTGCGCCTGACCAAGGACGTACCGATGCCTGTGTCGTCGGCACTGCCAAAAACTCCCGCGGAAAAGGCGTTCTGGAAGAAGAACGTCGCCGATGGTTGGGCTCATGGTCAGAAGCTGGCGGACGAGATTCTTGAGCGGAACCTCGCCAGGCTGGACCGCGACTTCATTGGAATCATGCGGTACTCGTATCTCCTAAACAACGGCATGGTGTCTGAGCCGACCGTCGCGGTGGCCCCTCGTGTGGTGAGCGGAGACCGCAACGAGCTGCGTTTGGGTGACACGCTCATGCGGGTCACGGATACGGGCGGCTTCATTACCGACCCCAAAAAGTGGCAACCAACTGTGCTGCCAGCCTCGGGAGCGGCGAAATGACGCACGACTACATCCAGCCGTTCGATCTGGCTCCGAACTTCTCCGAAAGCGAGTGCCAGTCCTTTCTCAGCTATTGCTCTGAGAAGGGCGCCTCCGACATCGTCCTGCAGACCAATGACTACGCCTGGGTCGAGATCAAAGGCCGTCAGCGCAAGGCGAGCACTCGTCCTCTGCGCGACCAAGAGATCAAGGCGCTGTTGAGCGGCGCGTTTGGAGCAGACCTGATTGGCGTTATTCGCGGCGGGCGTGATGCTGACCGCCCATATCGCTTCACCATTGCGCGCGAGAACTTTCGCTATCGCGTGAACATCGCGAGTGGCCAGATTGGCGACTCCGATGACGGCATATCCGTGACCATGCGCTCGATTCCAGAAACGCCCGTCGCGATGCCGTCGCTCGGCCTGCCTGCCGGCATCGAGGAAAACTTGTACCAGCCGCGCGGCCTGGTGCTGATCTGCGGCCCGACGGGTTCTGGTAAGACGACGTTGATGTCGGCGTTCTATGCCCACTGCTCTGAGCACGTCGGCGACGCGAAGATCCTCCTCTACGAAGATCCCATCGAGTTCCTCTATACGAAGGTGAAGAACAATGGCCCGCGCATTCGGCAAATGCAGATTGGCCGCCACATTCCGGATTTCGCAGCTGGCGTGCGCAATGCCATGCGATGCAAGCCAACGATCATCGGTATTGGCGAAGCCCGTGACGCTGAGACCATCGGCACGCTGGTGGAGGCCGCCCTCACGGGGCACGGCGCCTACGCGACCATGCACACCGATAGTGTTGCAGAAACCATCAGCCGCGCCATTCAGGTCTTCCCGCCCGCGCAGCATTCGGCAGTGGCGTCCAAGCTGCTGGGGTCGATCCGTCTCGTTGTCGTGCAGATCCTCGTGCCGACTCTGGATGGCGACCGCTTGGCTGTCCGCGAATGGCTGTACTTCGATGATGCGATTCGCGCCGAGATGGGCGAAATGGACTACACGAGTTGGGGCAGCTACCTGCGCCGCCAGGTCGCAGAGCGCAATCAAAGCATGAGTGGCGGACTAAAGGTGTTGTTGGAGGCAGGGCGCATCGACGCGAAAGCCTACAAGCGCTACGCAGGGGAGGCAAACGCATGAGTGGCAGAAAGTCGATTTGGCGTGATGCAGCTCGTACGCCTCGCATTGCATCCATCGATGCGCGCGCGTTCTTTCCGCTCATTTTCGCGCTCTTTCACATGCGCGTGTGGACGTTCAGCGTCGCGTTCATTGTTGTTGTGATGTTTCGACTCATGGAGACACGCGGCTACACATTGCCCGTGTTCCTGAGAGCGGTTCGGCACTGGCTACGTGGCAGGAGTGTGGCTTCTCGCGGGTGGTGGGTACACCGCCGCTTCTTTGACTGAAGGATCTCAGAGCAAATGGATAAGAAGAACCTGGTGGCAGCGCTGATGGCGAGCGGTCTGCTCTGTAGCGGCGGGGCCATGGCCGGCTTCATCAATGAATCTGCACCCGCAGCGCCAACTCCTGCTGCGTCGACCCAGACGCCTGCTGGCGAGAGCAAGCCCGCAGAGGCCAAGCAACCCGAGTCGAACCAAAGCCCCGGAAAGCAACTTTCTGAGACACGCGCTACAGCTGGTCGTCTTGTCGAGATTGGTACACGACCGGCAAGTGTTAAGGAGGCGCGAGGAAAGGGCTCGGCCATGGCGCTCGCAGATGTAGTCCCTGCAGTCTTGCCGACGGCTTTTCACGCAGACTACGCGGATGTAAGCCGTAACGTGCCCGTCAGTTGGTCTGGCGGCAAGCCATGGCCTGTAGTCATGGGAGAGGTGGTTTCACAATTGCCTGGTGTTGTTGCCACGATTGACTGGACCAATCAAACCATCACATTCGGCATGCAGAAGGTGCGCGCTACGGGCCCAGGCTCTGCCAATGCAGTGCCCGCGGCAGCGAGATGGGAAGTGCGCGCAAGCGACCTCACGCTGCGCCAGTCGCTGATGCGTTGGGCGAAGGACGCCGGCTGGCAAGTTGCATGGGAAGTGAAGTACGACTTCCCGGTGCAGCTCGAGGCTGCATTCGGTGGCACGTTCGAAGACGCGGTGGAGCAATTCACAGCTTCGCTGCGGACCAGCGAATTCCCGCTGCTGGGCTGCATGTACGAAGGAAATCGTGTGGTCCGTATCCTCCATTACGGCGACAAGAAGGAATGCGAAAAGTGAACATCAATCCTACCGTGCGCAGGCTCTTTGCCGCATCCCCGCTGTTTCTCGCCGCTTGCGGCACATTGCAGCAGAATGTCGACAGCCAATACATGGCGAACCGCGACGCCGTCACCGACTACAGCAACAAGGTCCTCACCCAAACGACGACCAGCAATGTGCCGTTGGTCCAGAAGAGCAGTGGGGCCTGGCTTGGCGGTAAGGCGCTGCCTCTTCAGGCAGATCTCACCCTCCCGGAGGTGTTTCGCAAGCGCTACGCCTTCAAGTTTCCGGGGAAAGTTGGGATTGAGACTGTCGCCCAGCGCGTGACGCAGGTAACTGGAATTCCCGTCCGCGTGAAGCCCGACGTTCTCCTGCCCACCACCGCATTTGTGACCGGTGGTAATGCCATCGCGCAGACCGCACGTCAAACTGCACCGACGACTACCGCGAGCAGCGGATCTGTCTTGCCACCGCTCCCCGCGCCTCAAACGATGGGCAATCAGTCGTCGCTGCTGGCGACAGGCCTGTCAGCAAGCGGGGCATTCAACCCCGGCCTTGCCGAGTATGAAATGAACTACGAGGGCCCAGTCAGTGGCTTTCTGGATCTTCTGTCTGCTCGCGCTGGGATCTCGTGGGAATATCGAGAGGGCGTAATTTCGCTGCATCGCCTGGTGACGAAGATCTTCACCCTCAAAGCGATTCCAGGTGATTCGACATTCAAGTCGGCCATCGGCAAGCAAGGCCAGACGCAAGCTGGTGCTGTGGGGTCGACAAACTCCCAGTCGAGCGCGGGCTACAACTCGCAGACGAACATCGAGATGAACTCAAAGTTCAGCCTCTGGGAGTCGGTTGAGGACGCGATCAAGTCGGTGATCTCCCTCGCAGGCAAGTACGCGATCTCGCAGGCCTCGGGCACCATCACGGTGACGGATACGCGAGATGTTGTCGACCAGGTGGCGAAGATTGTCGATCACGAGAATGCTGCCAACACGCGCCAGATTGCAATGCGCGTGGAAGTCCTGTCCGTCAAGCTGAACAACGGTCAGGAATTCGGTGTCGACTGGGATCTGGTGTTCAATCAAGTCTCCAATCTGGTGCCGTGGTCCTTGCGCTTCTCCTCGCCCGCGTCGCTTGTCAGTAACAACGCAGCGAACCTCGGCGTATCGATTCTCGCGCCGACGAATGGCGCGATGTCGGCCTCGCAGGCGCGATGGGGCGGCTCGAAGGCGTTCTTCAAAGCGCTGTCGAGCTTCGGGCGCGTGAGCGTGGTCACAACCGCGAACGCAATGACTTTGAATCGCCAACCCGTTCCGGTCGCGATCACGAATCAGACTACCTATCTCGCGAAGGTCACGCCTGCTCCTGCAGGTGCCAGTGGCAGTGCCGGGGGTACGCCGGGTCTGGAACCTGGTACGGTGACAACCGGTTTCCTGCTGAATCTTTTGCCGACTGTCCTGGACAGCAACAGCATTCTGTTGCAGTTTGGTCTCGGTATCTCGGATCTCACGGCGCTCGTGGACGTCCCATCTGGCGATCAGAAGATCCAGGCACCGGAGATCTCCTCGACTGACTTCCTGCAGAAAGTCGCGATCCGACCTGGGGAAACGCTCGTGCTGTCAGGCTATGAGCGCAGCGCGGGTCAATACGACAAGCGCACGCTGACATCCGGCGCGCCTATCGGATTGGGTGGGTCGATCAACGGCACGTCCAATCGCGAAGCCGTGGTCATCCTGGTGACGCCGGTCCTGTCCGAAGGCGCAATCTAAGGCAGGCGAGAGTATGTCTGTGCACATTGTTCCAGTGGGCGACGCACTGGCCGTCTTCGGTCTAAGCTGGCACCCGCTTAGCGACACCGACCGCGAACGGGCGGAGGCGCGTCAACTGTTCAAGGAATTTGACGCGTCGCATAGCGTTCGCGCGGCAAGCCAGGTGGAGGTCCTCTACGGCTTGCTGCCAGCTGATGACCGGCGTTCGTTGGTCGCTGCCGGCACGATCCCGCGCAACGCTAAGCTGGTATCGCCTGCAATCCTCCTGGCGACGATGCCGGACGCGGGGACAAACCTACTTTGGGCGGAATTCCGTGGCGACTCGGCGCATATGGCGGTCGTTGAGAACGGTGTTCCCTTCCCAGGTGGCGACTATCGTGGCTCGAAGGCGGAGGTAATGGCCGCAGCCGAATCCATCCTGGCGCAGACCGATTCGAAGTTCCAGTTCTTTGGGAACTTGCTGCCTGACAGCATCCCACTGCCGCTAGCAGACCTGGTCAAAGAGGGTGACATCAAGGGAGCTACCCTGACGCCAGCGTCGCGTGGCGTCGATCCGAAGCTACTGCTCCTTGTGGCACTGCTTGCTGTGGTCGGCGCGGGATACGGCTACTCGACCTGGAGCAAGGAACGTGACAGGGCGGCTCGCTTGGCGGCGCGCGCCAAGCAACAGGATCCTCAGAAGCTGTATGCTGCAAGCCTCGCAGCGGCTCTCTCAACAGCCGGCCCTCCGGTCGCGGAGGCCGCGCCGCCTCTCATCGAATCAGCGATGAATCAGGAGGTGTACGAAGGCGGGTGGATGATGAAGCAGGTTGTCTGTGAGGCAAGCGGCTGCACCTACGCATGGGAGAACGTCGGCGGCAACAATTTCTCGCTCAAGAGTGCGATGGGTGGAAGGGAAATCACCGCGTCTCTGGATGGAAAAGGAGCGTCGTTCACTGTGCCTGCGAAGAACGCGCCGCCTTCGCTCCTCGATCCTTCGCGCTTGCCCACCATGCAGCATTTCATGGAGGACACCGGTTCCTTTTCGCAGGACGTTCGCCTAATTGGCGTCCAATACACCTTCACACCTACGGAGATTTTCGGGGCGGACCCGGCCATTCCTGCAGGATCCATCAAATCGCCAGTTCGTGCTGGCACCTTCAGCTATACAGGCCCGCTCGCGCTTGCGACGGAGATCGCGTCGCTGTTGCCTCGCAACATGACATTTGCGCGCGTAACGCTGGGGTCCGATAGCACTGGGCCAACATTCAATCTGGAAGGCAAATACTATGTCAAAGACTAAGCCGGTCGCGGTTCTCTCCGCGGTGCTGCTGTGCGCTTCGGTCGCACAGGCCGCGCCGTTGCGGGATCTTGTAGACGAGCAGCGCGCAGCGATGGCTGATGAGATTGCGAAGAAGCGAGCGGAGTCGAAGGCGAAAGTAGACGCACCAGCTGCCGGTACGCAATCCGCTGCGGCCCCTGTCCAGACGCAAGTTGTGGGGGAAGACACCAAGCCACGCATTGAGGACGTCTCAGTGGTAGCCGTGTATGGTGAAGTGGGAAAGCTCACTGCCGATGTTTCCGTGAAGGGCGGCGTGCCCACCGCGGTCAAGGAAGGCTATGAAGTCATGCCGGGCTGGTACGTGGACTCGATTACTTCGCAAAGAGTGAACTTCACCCGAGGCAAGAAGAAGGCCAAGGGGGTCACACGTCATGTCGTCTACTTGTCCGAGCCCGCAACGGTCGCAACCACGCAATCGCGCGGCATCGCACCTCCAACTGGCTTCGGCTCTTCCTTGCCGCCTATCATCGCACCGACCCCGACGCAAGTCAGTCCCTTGGCGCAGGCTTTGACGAACATGGCAGCTGGCGCTGCCAAGCGCTAAGCGGCACGAGAGCACGCTGATGAACGCCATTGCGAACCTCCTTGGCTTTGGGCCAAAGAAGCCGGTTGTAGTCGCGCCGGTGGCCAAGCGAAAAGTCGCGGCGAAGCAAGCCGCGCAGCCCGCTGCCGAGCAGCATAAGTGGGTACGCAGTTTTGCCGAGATTCCTACGTATCGTTGTATCCATACGGGGAGGAAGAGCGATTTGGCAAAAGGCGTCACAGACGACTTTCGGCGCGGCTGTATCGCCTTGGGTAACGAGAAGTCTGCAAACTTCTACGTCGATCCACGCTTCCACGAAGGCCGAAAGTCGTTGGTTCGCTCCATGGCGGCGCAGCTCAAAGCTATCGGCATCCGGATCGACGGTTACTACTACGCTCCGGAGGAGTTAATCGCTCAGCTGTATGCGACCGAATCCACACTGGATACGAGCAACGGCGTCCTTACGGAAGGGCTGACGTCCGCAGAGATCTTCTGGAACGAGATGATCGACCAGGGGCTGGAGCTAGGCGCGACAGACCTGCACGTTCTGCTCGAGGAGGCAAACCGGACTGGATCCTTGCTGTACCGGGTGAACGGAGATTTGATACCCCCACGATCCGCGGACAAGGGCATCCATCCGATTGACACGGTGAAGGATGCTGTGGCGTTCGCCTACAACAAGTTGCATGCCGACAAGACCAATAACGATGCGGGCTTTAGCACCGAAATCGATCTTGAATGCATGGTGCCGTATGACAACGGCAAAGAAGCCTTCAACATCCGCTATACGGGCACGCCGAATTTCGGTGGGTTCACCGTCTACTTGCGCTATCTGTTCTCCAAGACCACCGACTGGTCTTCACCGCAAGGCGCTGGCTATTCGGATGACCAGGCGGCCCTGTTGTTCTCTGCGATGCGTGCGCGCAAGGGGGCGGTGAGCTTTTCTGGCATCACCGGATCCGGAAAGTCCACGACTGCCAAATACTTCTTGGAGCAGGTCGATCAACTGAACGGACACCGTCTAAACATCATCACTGTCGAGCACCCTGTGGAATACAAGATTCACGGGGCCCGCCAGAAGACCATTCAGGAAACGACCCCGGATGCGTGGCGAGACGTGCAACGGCGGCTGGTCCGTGAAGATCCGGATGCGGTATTCATCGGTGAAGTACGGTGCGTTGAGTCAGGCCAGACGGCGAAGATCATGAACGAAACAGGGCACCTCACCCTGTTCACAGTGCATGCAGACTCCGTGCTCGGTGTCTTCAATCGTTTGGTTGATCCGACGATTGGGTTCACTCTGGGAACGCTGACTATGCCGAATTTCTGGAACTTGATCGTGTATCAAGCGCTGGTGCCAACCCTCTGCAAAGACTGCAAGCAGCCCGTGGACGAACAGTTGCCTGACCTCGCGCGGTTTCTGCAGGATCGGTTCAGCCTCGATACCACTCAAATGCGCGTGCGCAACGAGCATGGGTGCGACAAATGTAATCACACAGGAGTCGCAGGTGTCGAAGTGGTGGCGGAGATGCTGCAGCCGACCCGGGCAATTCTGGAAAAGATCCGCAAAGGGGACATCTTCGACGCGGAACGGATCTGGCGTAGCTCTTGGGACGGGCGCTTTGACTCGCCAAACATGACAGGGAAGACCGTATTCCAGCATGCCCTGTACAAGGCGTACCTCGGACGCATTGATCCGCGGACGGTAGAAACCTTCGAAACGTTCGACCGGTTCGAGATCATTTGAGAAGCACCATGGCACTCCAAGAACTTATCGATGAGATCAAGTATCGCGCCGCGGTGCGCGCGTTCCGCAAGACTAGGGAGAAGTTCTATGACTCCCTGGCGGAATCCATTGCGGACGGGGAGGCTATGGCCAGATACTTCAGCGCCTTGGCCGCACGCGCCGCGGCACAGAAGGATCCACTCGCCGTGTTGTACAGGCAATGGCTGCGGCGAATGGACATGCCAGGCGCAGAAGGTGGTCGACTTTCCCACGTGTTGAAGGGATGTGCCCCCGAGATGGATCTGATGATTATCTCAGCACAAGACCTCACGTTGCACCGCTTGCCTGAGACGCTTCGGTTCCTCGCGGTCACGATCAAGTCACAACGAAAGCTGAACAACGTACTGATCAAAGCAGTCACTGTGCCAGTCATTGCGCTTGCCATCACCGTTGTCTTCATGGTTGTCCTCTCGTTGCTTGTGGTGCCGGTGTTCTCACTCATCGCCCCGCCTGAGAAGTGGGGGACCGCCGGCTACTCCCTGTACCTCATCTCGTACGCAGTCACCCATTACGGGATCTTAATCGCGGCCTTGGTTGCTGTGGGGGTGTGGGCGTATGTCTGGTCCATCCGAAACTGGACAGGCCCCTATCGGGTGAAGGCAGACCGATTGGTCTTCTACCGTGTGTTCCGTGACTATTACGCAGCCCAGTTTCTGGTTGCTGTCGCGTCGATGCTGGCGGCAGGCGTCGGCATCGACGCGACCCTTGATGAACTGAAGAAGCGTTCCAGTCCGTGGTTGCGGTGGCACATCAGGAAGATCGCTAAAAACCGTCTAAGAGCCTCGCGCTCGCATGGCGAGGCCTTCAACACTGGCGTCCTTGCGCAGCCCATTGCCAACCGGCTCATCGACAGTAGCCGTCGTAGCAGCGATTTCCCTGCCGTCATGAAGCGGATAGGCATCGAGGGGATGGACGAAACCCGGCAACAAGTCGAGGAAAGCGCATACAGGCTGAATATCACGATGATCCTGATCATGGGGGTAGTCGTGGGCTATCTCATCCTCGGCACGATGCGCACTGGGCAGGATCTCTCCAGTGCAATGAAGAGCCAACTCAATCACCAGCAGCACCGCCGCTAAGCGGCGAAACGTACTTTCCAACGAAAAGGAGCACTCTCATGAATCAATCGCGCACTTTCCGCAAAATCAACGCTCGTAGCATTCGCAAGCAGCAGGGCGGTTTCACCCTGGTGGAGCTGCTGATTGCTGCCGTGCTGCTGGCTCTCGGTATTGCCGGCATCTATAAGGGTGTCTCGGACTACATGTCCAACGACCGCGCGAATCGCGAGATGAAGGAGTTGCCGGCCATCATTACTGCGATCCAGCAGAAATACGCGCAGCGACAGAACTACGCCGGCGCAACCACGGCAGGCTTGATTAACCTGGGTGTTTTTCCGCAGTCCTGGGTCGTCGGCGCCACGGTTCAAAACCGCTGGGGCGGTACCGTTACCGTTGGTACTGCGACTCTCGTGTCGGCAAACGATGCCCTGACGCTGTCCTTCACGCAGGTTCCCCAGGCGGAATGCGCGGACGTCATCCCTGGCGTGGAGCAGAACGTGCGCGTTGTCACGGTGGGCGGCACTTCGGTAAAGGCAAACAACGCGCAGACCGACATGACGGCGCTTGGCACGGCCTGTGCAGCTGGCGGTGTGGCAAATACCGTCGTCTACACCATCGGCAAGGCATAAGCCGGGCTGAAAACGGATCAGGAGAACGGACGGTGATGAACGGCGACTTCCCCATCGATGACATGCTGTGGCTTGAGGCTTCTAGCTTTCGTGACTGGCATGTGGATCTCGATGACATCGAGAAGACTGTGGTATTTCGTCCCTTGCGGGATGGTGAGGCAACGGCGCAGTCCATCCCGTCCCGGGTTCCGCAGTCGATGCTCCCGGTGCGCGACGCTATCGCGCAAGTCCTTAAGCAAAAAGTCGGCGATAGCACCGTAAAGAGTCTGTCTTTTCCTGTCGGTCGGCTCTTCTTCCGAGGCGAACGGATTCGACCAGGTCGATATGCACTCCGGCTTTCGCCGAAAGTGGTCCAGAATCTTGGGGAGCTGAAGCTGGGGGCCGAGGCATCGCAGCTCCTCCTGGACGAGGACTTCCGCAAAGGCGGTCTGATCCTGGTTGCCGGCGACACAGGGTCTGGCAAGACAACGACGGCCTACGCAACGGTCAAGGAACGGCTGGCGCGCTACGGTGGCTATTGCCTGACTGTCGAAAGTCCTGTCGAGAAGGAGTTGGAGGGCTTTCATGGTGACGGCTACTGCGAACAGGTGGACGCGACAAACACTGGCTTCAAGTCCGAGGTGGCCAGCGCGATGCGCAAGTTCCCGGCTGAGACTCGTTCGATGTTCTTCTTCGGCGAAGTGCTTGATGAAGAGGCGGCAGCCGAGTTAGCACGACTGATCGGGCGCGGCCATCTCGTCATCACAACCATTCATTCGGCCACGATGGAACAGGCCATTGAGATGCTGATCGCATTCGCCGAGCGCGGCGGCGAAACCTACGCGCGCAGCCTTATTGGGCAAAACCTGCGCGCTGTGGTCCATCAGAAGCTGGAGAATCAGCGTGCGATGGTGCGATGCCTGCGTGTCACGCAGGAGGTGGCAAACATCATCTCGGATTCTGCGGCGGATCTGAAAACGCTCGCGACGGCAATCGATCAACAGCGACGCCAGGCAAGCACTCAACTGCTTGGGCGGGCCGCATTTCAATCCCAGATGCGCCCGTAAGGGACCACTATGCACCGAATCAGACTGCACCGTCGTTCGAAAACCCGCAAAGGCCAGGGTGGCTTCACGATTGTCGAGATGCTGATCGCATCGACGTTGCTGGCAATTGGTCTGTCTGCAGGTATGTGGGCAGCGCGTCAAGATGCGCTGGCTAACGCGTTCGAGGCTCAGGGCGAGACCCTGAAGGCTATCGGCAACGCGGGCGGCAACGAGTACATCCTGCGTTACTACAACGAGCTGCAGAAGGCTGCGCCAAGCATTCCAGGCGTGGCGGACCCATATCAGCCCACGATGGCGGAGTTGAAAGCCATTGGTCTGCCGATTCAGAATTTCGCAGACACGGGCTGGACCAACCTGCCATACCGCTTTCGCTTCCAGCGCGTGCCATCCGGCTGTACGCCACCGGCTTGCGATGTGAACGGTCTCGTCTACCTGGCCGGTCCATTGACGGACCCCGCGACCGGTGGTGTATACGGTCGAGGCCTCGGCGAAGCGATTTCGGCTATCGGCGGCGATGGCGGCTTCTCGGACGATCTCAGCCCAGGTACGATTTCTGGGTTCGGAGGCCAGTGGAATCAAGCCAATCCCATGGGCTCCCAGGTCGGGACGCTGGCAATGCAGGTCGGCTACGCCACGCTGGGCTGGCAGCAATTCCTGCGGCGGGATGGTTCGCTGCCGATGATGGGCACGTTGAACATGCGAGATACCGCGGGTGCTCGTCACGACATCGCGAACGTCAACGCCCTCGATGCACAGTCTGCCAGCCTTCCCGGTTCCAGCAACGCCAACAGTATGCGTGTTGGTAGTACCTACTTTTATGGCGACACCCAGAACACGGCAGTTCGTTCCCAGCCTGGAGGCGGCTTCTATGTTCAGGACGTAAATGGCAACGCAGCGGATATCAAGTCGTCCAGGGATATCTACACGCGAGACGTATACGCGAACACCACACAGGCGAACGAAAGTTACGTGAACGGGTGGTTCCGCGCCCGCAATGACGGCGGTATCTATTGGGAGAAATGGGGAGGCGGCTGGTATATGAGCGACCCCAGCTGGATTCGTGCGTACAACGGCAAGAACATTTGGACGCCCGGTACACTTCAAGCGGACGGCAGCGTGAGTTCCGGATACATCTCGTCATGGGGGCGAGTTCGTTCGGGCGAGTATATGCAGATCGACGGGATCGCGAATGAAAATTGGGGTTGTGGCCCGAATGGGCTTGTCGGTCGGGATGGGCCGGGGGCGCTCCTGAGCTGCCAGAACGGTCTTTGGAAAAAGCTGGGAGGCAGCGACCCACCGGCTGGCTCCCTTTGCGGGGTTCAGTGGAACACTGGGGCACCTACTGTTTCATGCATGGGAATAGGCTGGGGCAGTGGCCCAATGGCATGTCCGGGGGGATGGGGAAGAACCGAGGTGCTGGTGGAGGGTGGCAACCATATGTATATGTGCGTTAAGTATTAGAGACCGATGCCGATAGAGACGAGAGTCGCACGGAGAAGCAACCGGGCGGCTCTTTTCTTGAGGGCGCGGTAAGCGTCAATTTGCATATGTCGTTCGTACTGTATCTGGCTCTTTTGTTGCGCAGGCGGATCTCCGCAGATACCGCATGCCACTTCTTCAATTCAGCATGGCTCTCGCGGAGTCATCGCCACCGGATTTTGCGACGGGCCTTCCCGGCAGTGCACGCCAAATCCAGCATTGCCAGGCCTTTCCACGCTGGTACCTCAGGAAACTTCCTCCTTGGCTACCGTAGCTTCATGAACAGTGGGTGCGTCGTGCTAAATGGTGCGGAGGTTCGCATCGGCGAGCATGTGCTTGTGGGACCCGGCGTAAAGTTCTGCACTGACACGCATCATGTCGACCCTCGCCTTCGGCACAACGAACCGCACTCGTTCAGCAGGCCAATCACGGTAGGCGATCATGCGTGGATCGGCGCTGGTGCTGTGATCTGTCCAGGCGTGGTCATCGGGCAGCATGCCGTCGTGGCTGCTGGCTCGGTAGTGACGCGAGACGTTCCGGCATTCTCTCTCGTGGCCGGCAGTCCCGCCGTCCAGAAACGGACGTGGTCAAGCGCAGAGCATTTCGCGCTGCATACTCCTCACCCCATGGCGCACCACGCGCCGACCGACGCGACGCCAAGCATGGGCTTGCGCGACGCAGCGTAGGCGCTTCCGAGGCGCCTTCTGTTGGGGCAATGCCGAATCGCGTTGGTATCGCCCAACTTTTTTCTTGCGCCATGGGTCACAAATTAATGGCCTATGCAGCGGAATAGCACAAAATCCGTTGCTGGCTAGGCAAAATCCGAGTCGGGCAATGTCAGAAACGACTTGATGCGGCCGCTACGTTACGTATCATTCCTTTGATACGCAACCAACTTGAGCCGCAACCATGCATCCACGAGCGACGGCTTTTGCCGTCCTTGCAGAGCTTCCGCATTGGCATGACATCGCTTGCCGATTCCCTAAATGGGCGGCAGAGGTAGAGCGCCGGCATGGTCCTGACTCCCTCCTTCAAGCTGCCGTTCGGGCCAGCCATTTTTCCCACGACGAAGTCGCTGTTCTTGCAAAAGAACTGAATAGCATCCCGCACCAAGGGCGCACTGCACGCGAGATCTGCGCAGAAAAGCTGCTGCTCGCGGTTCCTGCTCAGCTGACAGTCGTCGGGCAAGCGCAGTGGATCGAAGGCGAAAAGGAAAATGCACTTAACCGCCTGAACGCCATTCCGGCCCCAGGTCTTGGCCAGCAGGTGAGGCCAAAGTTGGCGAAGCAGATGCTACGGCCCGGTAACAGCGTGATGGCGCGCATGCCTGGTAACGGCGTAGTCATGATCTCTCGCACGGACCTGCAGGGGTACGAACAGGCAGTGCAGTTGCATGTGGACGCGCTGATAGCAAGGTCGTCGGGTTGCCGCGTTACTGGTCTGTTCGCGGTGGACTCGCACGCCGGCATCGCCGAGGTCAAGCTGAGTCCTCAAATGCTGGCAGAGATTGACCGCGTTCACGATCACTACTGGCAGTCACATATTGCGGTCAACCAGCTACCCAACCCAGCGAAAGACGAGTTGCAGGAACTCGCAGATCGCGCTGCGTTCCTCAAGCTGCTCGGCGACGCCGCGTATGCCGAATTCAAGGCCATCGAACCCGCACTTCGCTCGCATCTGGCTGAGCAGCGCTTGCGCAGCGCCAGTCTGCAACTGCGAGCCTTGACCGTCGAAGCATCGGAAGCCGGTGATCTGCGCTTCCTGATCGCCCGCAGCCCGCAGATCTCCAGCGTTCGAGAAGCCCTGCGACGTGACGTGGCGGAGATGCTCGATACCCGTTTGTCCTCGGTGACGTCCATTCGCGACGTGCCTGAAACAAAGCTACTTCCGGCAACGGAAATCACCCGAAAGCCTGCACGCAAGCCGGCTTCTTTTTAACTAGCACACAGGAGCAGGAAATGTCCATTCTCAACTCGTTCCAAGAGCAGACCGGTGCGCGTCGTCAGCTGCCCCCCACGGAGAATTTCTCCATGGAAGTCCAGGGCTACAAGCGTGACCCCGCGGGCAAGCCGTTCATCACCGGCATTCGCCAGGACACGGGCGAAGAGGTTTGCGTCTACCTGCGACCGTATACCGGCAAGACACCCCTGAAGGCGCCTCGTGCTGAGATCAAGGACTTCTATGCCAAGCCTGGCGAGATCTCGAGCGTCATCGACAGCCTGCCGAATGACGAGGTCCGCAAGAACGTCATGAAGGGCTATAAGGCCAAGACCGAGCCGGGCGGCACGATCATCGTGCAGCGCGCATTCACCGATGCCGAAGGCATGGTGCAGGCCGGGTGGCTGGTTTCGGCGTCGAAGTACGCCGGCCATACGGTCGTGCATCCCTCCGTCATGGCGCGCGTCGATCCGGTGATCTACCGTGACAACGCCCCGGCCTCGGCCACGGTCACGGTGATCAACCCGGCAATGGCGCAAGTCGTGAAGTCGGGGGAGCAGCTGCAGGGCGCAATTCTGTCGGCATTCGGCGGCAATGGCAATGAAGTGGGCGGTCGCAACGGTGTACTGATCCGCCTCAGCGACGGCCAGGTCAGCAAGGCCGTGGAAGTGGTAGTGCCGCGCATCAAGAATAAGGAGAGCGGTGAGTATTCGGATTTGCCGTTTGACGAAGCCACCGTCCGGTTCCTGCAGTCCTCGACTGGCAAGCAGATTTCCGGCTTCGCCGCGAACCCGGATCTGAATGTCGAAGTGATGCCGCTGGCCTCGCTGTCGATGGGCAGCCAGACCAAAGCCGGCTACGAGCAGAATGGCGGCAAGCTGGACGTTGCCAACCGCGCGTATCGTCTGGATCGCGAAGACCAAAGTGAAACCGGCTTTGCCGAGTCCTACCTGGTGCTGCATCGACTGCCCAACGATGCCAAGGTCTTCACCATGGCCGAGCCGCTGTCGAACAAGCCGCAGCTGTTCCATGCGCGCGACGTTGCCACGGCGAACTACGTTGGCCATAGCGTTACGGCGGAGGCGCGCGACCTGAGCGAAGGCACTCGTGCGGAGGCCGGCTTCGAGGATGAAGAGGACTTCGACCTGCACGACGTCGTGCCGGAGACGGCTGCCCCCACGCAGACCGCCTCGCGCATGCGCATGTAATACCAGGTTCGCCTTCTGGGCCGCCCGCGGGCGGCCTTTTTTCTGCATCAACTCCTGCTTTCCAAGACTATGTCCAGCTCCCCGACAATGCGTTGGCTTGATTTGTCCGCACACAACGCGCGTCTAGCGCTATATCAGGCGGACGACCGAACTACCCACCTCATCGTTGCCGGAGTTTCTTCGGGTTCGCAGCAGTGGCAGGAGTTGGAGGCGCTTGGTTTCGTGGCATCCGCCTCTGGCAAGACGCTGATCCGAGAGGGTGCTGATCTGAACAGTCGCGCGCTTCGCCAGATCTTCCCGCGCGCGGCTATCGCGGACATGGAAGTGTCGCGGGTCTGGATCAAGGCGAAGGCACAGACTGCCTCGCAGAAGTCCACGCGACACGATGCTGAGCCGAGAAAGCGCCGCGCCGACAGTGACGTACTTCAACTCGGCGTCAATCATGCTGGACACCCCGTTTTCGAAGACAAATCCGGTCGGTTCTATCGGTATCAAGGTTCCCAGGTCTATGAGGACCGCTGCTATATCGCAGCCGGCGCAACCGCAAACGAACGCAGTGCCCGCGGTGCTGAGTGGCTGCGTGCCGATGACGACACCGGCCTGCAGTTCTGCGCAGACGGATTTATTCAGGAGATGCTCGGCGGTCGGAACATGCGACAAGCGGATCTGCGGCTGTTTGCGCAAGCAGCATTCGGCGCTGAGAAGCCGCTAGCTGCGTCCGATACCCGGCTACGCCAGGCACAAGAAGCCATTGAAGCCGCCATGCAGCGCGAACTCACTCGCACTGCAGACTCTGCCACCGATGAGGCCTTCGCTCACGCAGTTTCCCTGAGCGACAAGCAGCCGGTCTTCACATTCCGCACGTCCACCAGTGTCGAGAATCAGCAATACTCCACACCGTTGCCGATGTCGGTAGCGGCGCAGAGGATTCTGGCGCCCACATCGGGCGAAACGGTCCTGGAGCCGACCATCGGCAACGCAAGCCTGGTCGCTCTCTTTCCCGCGGACGTGGCTGTTACCGGCGTAGAGATCGATCCCAAGAGGGCGGAGCAGACCCGATTCGGTAGCGAGGTGAACGGCAAGCCGATCACCGTTATCGAGGGCGATTTCGTCGGCATTGGCCAGCGCGGAGGCAAGGACTATGACCGAGTGATCGCGAACCCGCCTTTCGGCGGCTTGCAGCAGTCTGTCGTAGTCGAGGATCTGCGCTGTACCCGCATCGACCACCTCATCGCAATCAAGGCGCTGCAACGGCGCAGGGCGGACGGCCGGGGGGTATTCATCATCGCCGCGGACCGCGAGAGTCTTGTGCACCCCGGCAAGATTGCTGGGGGCAGCAAGGCGTTCTTCGCGTGGCTGTCCGACCATTACGAGCTGGAGGACGTAGTTGAGCTGAACGGTGCCCTATATCGGAAGCAGGGGTCGGAGTACCCCGTGCGCATGGTCACGGTGGGACGTCGGCGTACCGACGCTGAGGCCTCGGAGGCGCTGCGGACCAAGGAGTACCGCCTTGGTGACACGCTGCCGGTGCTCCATACGTGGGATTCGTTGTGGTCCCATGCAAAGGTACTTTCCGACCGTCTGTCCCAAAAGGCTGCCGACTTATCGCAACTCGCTGGCGCGGAGCCGGTCGATAACGACGCTACGGACGCCCACCAGGTGGAATCCGAGGACGTCGAAGCCGAAGCGCTCCCGGCACAGGCCATTGACCTGACCAGCGACGATGGGACGAAGCCGGATGAAGCTGCAGAGGAGACCGCGCACTCGCCGAAGGAAGAGAACGAGTACCAGGCCCCGTACGTGCCCGCGTCCCAGATCAGCGAGCCCACCGCAATGACGCCGCGAAACTTGCTTGAACCGGTGCGTAAGGCGTTGGCAAAGCTAACCGATGAAATCGGCGAGAGCGTCGACAGCTATGTCGCTCGGAAACTCGACTTCACGCCGGAAGATCTCGAAATTGCGTTCACTGCAGAACAAGTAGACGCCATCGCGCTGGCAATCAAGCGTAGCGAAGAAGGGCGCGGCTTCATTCTTGGGGACCAGACGGGCCAAGGAAAGGGGCGCGTACTGGCTGGCATTGCGCGCTATGCCGTACTCAACGGGAAGGCCGTTACGTTCTGCACGGAGAAGGCGAACCTCTTCTCGGACTTCTGGCGCGACCTGAAAGACATCGGCACCGAAGATCTGTTCCGTCCGATGATCCTGAATGCGGACGAGCCCATCCGCAACATGGATACCAACAAAGTCGAGATCAAAGCGACGAAGGCCGGCGAACTGCAGCGCATCATGGACGCCAAGCTGTCAGTGCGCGACGCCGGCTACAACATCATGTTCGCTACCTACTCGCAGTTCAACCGCGAGGCAATAAAGAGCAAGAAGGCAGACTGGATCTCGGATGGCGTCAAGGGCAGCGTCATGATCCTGGACGAGTCCCACGTTGCCGCGGGCGATTCGAACATCTCCGACAACATTGCGCGCGCAGCTGAGTATTGCGACGCCGCCATCTACTCAAGCGCGACGTATGCCAAGGGTGCCAAAAACATGCGCGCGTACCGCAAGGTTTTCCCCGAAAGCGTACAGGTGGAAAGTCTCGCGGATACCCTGGCAGTCGGTGGGGAGCCTCTGCAGGAAGTGCTGTCAGCGATGCTGGCGGAGGAGGGCGTTTTCATCCGTCGCGAACACGACTTGTCCAAGTTGGAATTCCGCACCGTGGTCGCGAGCAAGAATGCCGCCGACTATGAATCGTGGGCCGATTCTCTGAGCGCCGCTCTGCGCGAAATGGCTTACTTCTCCGGTGACGTAACCCGGATCACGAAGCGGATGAACAAGGCCATCAAGAAGGAGTTGGAGAAGCTGCCGGAAGCCGCCCGGAAGGGGAACCGCATGGGTGTTTCCTACCAGAGCTTCGGCTCGCGCCTCTACAACATCCTGCGGCAGTTCAGCCTTGCGATCAAGGTTGACGATGCGGCTGAGGCCGCGGCGAACGCGCTGCGCGAAGGCCGCAAACCGGTGCTGGTAGTCGAACAGACGTTCGAAGCCTTGCTCAAAGAAGCGCTGCAGCAGAACGACTCCCCTGATCCGGACAGTACGGATGCCAGCATGATGGGGATCGGCGGTGATGGAACGACCATCCAGCGTGTGACTTTCCGGGACGTGATGCGACGGGTGGCCGCAAAGCTCGAATACATCTACGTGCGCGACGACTATGGCGTTGGGCACTACGAGCACGTCCTCCAGCAGGCGGAGACTGACGAAGAACGGGAGGCTATCGAGGAAATGCTCGCATCGATGCGCGCACGCATTGATGACTTACCCGATTTGCCTGTTTCACCGTTGGATACGGTGCGGGAACGCATCCAGGCGCTCGGCTACTCGGCTGGCGAGATCTCCGGGCGCAGCTTTGAGACCCGGGTAGACCCGAGTGATCGTAACAGGATGATTGTCACTGTCCGTCCGGACGAGCGACTGCGCACGATCCAAGAGTTCAACAACGGCACCAGGGACGCTGTTGCCATTACCCGAGCCGGGGCGACAGGACTCTCGCTTCATGCCAGCGAGAAATTCGCGGACCAACGACAGCGCGAAATGATCGAGTTGCAGATCGCAAACAATGTCGCAGAACGTGTCCAGTTTTTTGGGCGCGTGAACCGCCGCGGTCAGGTATGCGATCCGATCATCACGACACTTGTGTCGCCGCTTCCTTCGGAGGCGCGGACACTCGCCATGCAGAACGCCAAGCTGCGTAAGCTGTCGGCCAACACGCAGTCGAACCGTAACAACCAGGCGGAGATGCGGGACGTACCGGACATCCTGAACAAGGTCGGCAATGAGATCTGCAAGCGATACCTGATGGAGAATCCGGATATTGCGGCGCTGCTCGATATTGATCCTGAGGAGGAGACACCGAGCGACGATGAAGCGTACTTCGCGAACAAGCTAACTGGCCGGATTGCGCTATTGCCGGTGGCGAAGCAGCGACAGGCGTATGCAGATCTATCACGCGGCTACGCGGAAACGCTGCAGGAGATGGCGGCGAAAGGGATCAATCCATTCCAGACGTCGGTGTATGACTGGGGCGCACGCATTGTCGAGAAAACCGTCTTCCGCCCAGGCACAGAGTCGGGCTCGGTGTTCGACCGTCCGACCTACTGCGCGCGCGTCGAGTGGGAAGAGGAGGTCATTCCGCTGAGTGCCGAGGTCATGCGTGCGGCTGTCGCGCGGAGCCGCCAGCATCTCGTGGAGAACGACGGTCGATTCGAACTGAAGGAGAACCAGTATGCCGTCAGCGAGGCGCATCGCTGGGCACTAGCGCCCGAGAAGCTCATGGCCGACGTGAATGCTGCGTTCGACCATGTGCAGAAGCGAGCGTTGCGCTCGATGACGGAGTTTGAGTCGGTTCAGGCCGCGCTGCAGGCCAGCGAGTCCAATCCGATCAAGTTCTCGCAACTGCGGCGAGACTGGATGCGGGAGAACCTGCCGCGCGTGATGCCAGGCCGCCTGATCCGCTTCACTGGGGAGGAAGACGAGGCGCGTGAAGGCATGGTCATGCACTTCGATCCCCCTGAAGAGAAGGAAGCCGCGCATCTGCTCGGCCAGTATGACGTGAAGGTGGTTGTGCCGGGTTCGGCCACGGCTATCACGCTGACGCTGAACCAGCTGTTTGGGGACCCAATGTATACGCCCCTGGCTCAACTCGCGCCTGGACAGAATGATCCATTCCCTGCGTTTGACGAAGCAAAGCCGGGGCGCATTCTGTTCAGCCGGTATGTGCTCATGGGCAACATGTTCGCCGCAGCCCAGTTCGCAGCACAGAACCGCTTCGGCAACGCCGGCATCTTCGTGGACGATAAGGGCGAGCGCCATCGTGCCGTGATCATGTATGGCCGCGTTACGCGCGAGGACCTGGAGAGCCAACCCTTGGCGCTCTCGAAGAGCCAGGCTGCGGCAATCGTGGAGCGGGCCAGCGCGGAAGGTGTCAATGTCCTTCTCGTCGGTGATCCCGCATTGGAGCCGAAGAATGGGGTGCAACTCGTCTTTAATGGGAAAGATCCAGAGCGCTTCCAGCTGGTCGCACCCGGTACGAAGACGGCTGGGGGAAGCATCTACACCAATACGGCCCTCACCGCCCTGACTGGGGACTTCGGGGGAAATAGGACCTGGATGGCTGTCGACGTCCCGCTCTACAAGCTGGAGCCGGTGATCGAAGCGCTGACTGGACCCTGCGGGCAGGCCCTGTATGTCGCTGCCGGCAAAGCCAAGCGGCTCTTGCCGCAGCACGGCGCAGACGCCGCCTGGAGCGAAGAGCACGCCGAAGGCGCGCCCTCGAGGCCGAAAATGGCCGCATGATGTTGCGTACTATGATAGCGATACGGAACAATAGCGCCTAGCCAACATTAAGAGACCACGATGAATAGGAAAACTGAA
Organism: Cupriavidus sp. GW823-FHT06D04; assembly: GCF_058795055.1. Lineage (NCBI taxonomy): Bacteria > Pseudomonadati > Pseudomonadota > Betaproteobacteria > Burkholderiales > Burkholderiaceae > Cupriavidus > Cupriavidus sp. GW823-FHT06D04. Next base: position 115,531 of record NZ_JBXAHL010000016.1, read on the forward strand.
CTGATCCACGAGATCGCCGGATGGTCGGATGCTGACTGGGAGGAGGTCGTTGCGCACAGCCCAGTGCTGGAACAGCGGCTGCGTCGCGCGCTGAGCGGGCAGGGGACCGGTAGTGGTCAAGCCACATACTCTGACCTGGTGGGCGCCCTCCGCGACATGGAGGTTGCCAATGACAAAGGCCACGACCTGCCGTGGGGAACCGTCCGGCAAGCTTTACGCAGCGTTGACGCCAAAGCAGCGAACCCGCTTGATCAGCTGGAGGGCGGGCAGCTCGAAGCACTGTCTCGGTTTCGAGATGAAGCCGGCACGAGATGGAAGTCCAAGCTCCTTGCCGGATGGGTACGCGCCGCACATCCCGGCCATCTGCAGGCGATCCGGAACCAGCTTGGGCCTGAGTGGTTGGCCACCGTGAAGGACGACCATTTCCTCCAGGTGCAAAGGCGAGTCGACAGCAGTCCGAACCACGCGAACGATACGGCGCAAGCGCCCCGTCCGCGCATGTAAAGGATGCCCATGAAGATCACTGAGACCTACAAGAGTATCGCGGCCCTAATCGGGATTCCGCTCGCAGAAATGGGTACGCACGCGCAGGCGTGGCTGCAGCCTGGCGTATTCGCTCAGATGCGCCTCAAGAGTGGCGAGCCCGAAATGAGTTGGTCGATGTATGAGGACGACGCCGAAGGGGCCACATTCCACGGCGTGGCGCGCGTGGATGCCGAGGCCGAAGAGGTGGTGTTCCGCGACGAAGACGTGCACACCAACTTTCTGCAATTCTGCGAGGCAGTCCGGCTGCTTGCAGCGAAGCAGGGATGACTGCCATGCGCGTCTATCTGACCGAGAAGCCCGATGTCGCCAAGCATGTTGCGGAGTTCTTTGGCTACGAGCGGCGCGAATCCGGGGCCTACTGGCTCAAGAACGGTGATGCCGTGACGTGGATGATCGGCGACATGTTCGATCAGGGTAAGCCGGAGGACTATATGAGCGAGTCTCAGAAGGCGCTCCGCGGCTTTGCGCAACTGCCTATTCTGCCGGAGGCCTTCAAGGACTTTCCTGACGCGCAGAAGCGCGATCAGTTGCGACACGTCACCACCCTGCTGAAGCGAGCCGACGTCGTCGTCAACGCGGGCGATATCGACCGGCAGGGGCAGTACATCGCCGACAAGACGATTCGCTACGCCGGTGTTGACCCCAGTGGGAGTGGCAAGCCTGTTGAGCGAGTTCTGATCAAAGCGCTCAATCACGCGTCACTGGCCGGGGCATTCGCGCACAACGCCGTTCGGAACAATGGCGAGAGTCAGTTCGTCCTGCAGCGCCAGGCGGGCGATTCGCGCGCCAAGGCGGATTGGCTGGTTGGCATGAACGGCTCGCGGGCCGTGCGCGCAGCTGTCAATGCCAGCCTGAAAAAGTCACTTTCGGTGGGGCGTGTTCAGACGCCGACCCTCGCACTAGTCGTGCGGCGGGAGATGGAGATCCGAAACTTCAAGCCGGTGGCGTACTACGTGCCTGAAATTGCGCTTCCGGACGGTCGGGTCCTCATCTGGTCAAGCCGCAAGGAAGGGGGCGACATGCGCGGCATTGACGGGGAGGGGCGCATCATCGATAGGTCAGTGGCGGAAGCCATTGTCAGCGCGATCCAGGCGAGCCTGGACGGCGTCGTCAGCCGCTACGACTCAATTGAAAAGGAGCAGGCTCCGCCATTGCCTTTCAACCTGGCGAAGCTACAGTCGGAAATGTCCGCGAAGCATGGCATGTCGGCCAAGGAAACATCCACCGCCACGCAGTCCCTCTACCAGAATCACAAGATGGTGTCGTACGTGGGCACCGACTGCCAGTACCTGCCGGAGTCCATGCACGTCGAAGCCCCCGCTGTCCTGAAGGGGATTTCCCAGATCTACACGAAGCTGGCCAGCGGCAGCAGTCCCAGCATCAAGTACGCATGCTGGAACGACGCCAAGGTGTCCGCGCACCACGCGATTATCCCGACAGGTGAGATCGCATCCGGTCTATCCAAGCAGGAGCAGCAGGTCTTCGACGCGGTCGCCCGCCGCTACATGGCCCAGTTCTACCCGAAGCACAAGTTCATCGACAACAAGCTGGAAGCCGAGTACGGCTCGGACGTTTTCGCCTCATCTTGGAAGCAAGCGACGGTGCAAGGCTGGAAAGCCGTTGACGAGCCGCACGATGAAGACGCCAAGGCGGAGGACTCGCCAGCAGATCGCGCGACTTCGCGCATGCGCAATACCTGAGGCCAAGTCCATGGCGCAGCCGATCCAGATCCACTCGATTCACCGCGGCACGCATCACGGCCAGGACGACTACACGGTAGTCGCAAGTATCGGCGATGTGCGTGTCGGCCATCTTGACTACTCCTGTTATCAGGGCGTTCCGAGCATCGCATTCATCGAAGTGTCTCCCGATCATCGACGGCGCGGGATTGCGACGGCACTTGCACAAGCACTGCAAGCGGCGCACCCACAGCAGGAAATCGAGTTTGGGATGCTCACTGCAGATGGGGCGGCCTGGCGGCACTCCCTCCCAATGGTTGCGATCCCCGATAAAGTTGTCGCCGAGGCTAATGCGGAGCTGGAGCTTGCCAGGCGGGAGCGCGAAGCGCTGCTCAGCAAGGTCAAGCTAGGTGAGCGCGCCAATTTCGACCGCATTAATGTTCTGCACGACCGCATCGATGAGATCGAGCAGGAAGTGTTTGGTAAGAGCGCCGTCAAGCAGCTCATTGCAATCACCAATGACGAATCGAACATGGAAAACAAGGAAGCCATGACGCGCGGCGATATGTTGCAAGCAGCGGCACTCCAGTTGGAGCCGCTTCGTGCGAAGCTGTTCACCGCCCACTTGGATGCCAGTTTCGAACAGCCCGGAGAGCGGGTGCAGCTCGAGCGGCATTTCAACGCAGAGGCGGGTTACTCAGACGATGACGTTGCGCGCATCCGGTCCTTGAAAGTTGGCGAGTCATGGACATGCCCCGACTACGGCCCATCCCACACCGTCACCCGTCTGCCCGACGCGGAGATCCCAGAGGATAAGTCGGAATACATCCGCAAGTACCTTTGGCCGATTACTCCGGGCGATGCCAAGGAAGCGCAGCATGTACTCGACGGCTTCGAGTCGCGAGCCCGAGTGGAAGCCGGCATTGTGCGTTGGCTCAGTAATCGGCAGGTGCCTCCTCAGCCCGTCCTCGATCTATGGAAGTTCGCAGGCAAGCCTTTCGAGATTGAAAGGAGCGCAAAGGCCCGCGACACCGAGATCTCAGATTTCCTCGCCCAGTATCGCGCCATTAACGCAGGGCGCAAGCCGTCCCAAGAGCAATTCTCCGAGATGCGGTCCGTCTTCGGTCAGGCTGCGCAGCCGATGAACGTTGTTACGGGCGATCAGTACGACCTGGAGCGCGAGCAGATAGTCCAGCGACCCCGGATGAAGCCTTAATTACAGTAACTCCAGGCGCGCAGCGCGCCATCAACTGGAAATCAAGCATGTTCAAGACAAAGAAGGATAAGCTGTTCGAGGCGGCAATCGAAGGCGACCGTGACGAGATTCTCCGGATCATGGAGGAGGGCGGGTTCGATGCGAACGTCAAAAGTTCACTCTGGCGCGGCACGCCGATCCTGGCCTATGCCATCCTGAATCAGGACCATGTTCTGGCTCAGCATCTCATCGATAAGGGGGCCAACGTTCGGGCGGTGGTAGATGGCATGCCGTTGCTCCATATGGCAAAGGATGCGAAGAGCGTCCATATGCTGATCGAGGGCGGCGCTACGGTGATGGCTCGCATGGAGAAGGAATACCCGGGCCTGTCCAAGGGAGCAACAGCGCTGCACAAGGCTGCTCTGAACGACAACCACGAGGTTCTCAAGGCGCTCATCGATTTCGGGGCAGAGATCGATGCTCGCGACTCCTATGGGCACACACCGCTGCATTTTGCGGCGAGCAGGAGCATCCTGAACTCGAAGGCCCTAGTAATGGCTGGTGCTGATCCGGATGCAGAGAGCAAGAGCGGGGTGACGCCATCCGCTCTGATCATGCGAACGTTCGGTTTCGCCAAGTCGGCGGATGCTTGGCTGCGCGAGCGGGCCGCGGCGCTCACTACATCGGCGCTGGCGCGCTTCCGAGCCGGTGGGGATGGTGTCGAGCATGCCACCCACTCCAAGCCATCGGCTCCCCGCATGTGAACCTGGTGAAACCGATGAAAACTAGTTCTATTACCGATGATATCGCCAGCGCCGACGCGCGCCTCAAAGACGCGGGCTTGCCCACATACTCCCAGCTGGCAGGGGCACTGCAAGCTCTGATGAATTACACGGGGGGCTGGGATAAGGATCTCGCTCATCCCTGCGGCAAGGCGGCGCGGGTGCTTTCCCGCCTGGCTGACAACGGAAGTATTCCCGAACAGCTGGAATCGGTTGAGTACACGTCGGCGATGGGAGGGGCAGCGCAACGCTACATTGAAGAGTGCTGCCGGCTGTCGGACGGCCGCTACGCCATCATGCCGCCCTCAATGCCCGGGTCGTTTCGATGGGAAACCCTGTTTGAACGAATGATGGACGCTTCCCCGGGAAGCGCGGTCGCGGTCAGCGAGTCTCTGGACAGCACGCCGGTCATTGACCTGAAACATGTCTCGTATGACCGTATTCTGGACACATACAGCAAAGCCTATCCTGACCTGCCACCCGAAGTCATGGCCAATGACATCGTCGGCCACGTCTGCGAGTTGGTTGAACGCAGTGCCGCGCACGAGGATCGTCATGCCGGCGAGAAGCTCGAGCGTAAGTTGGTCGACGTACATCCGCTGCCCAACGAGGAGGCCCTCGAAAAATGGGACGGCTTCAAGGATAGGGCCATTGAAGGTGGCTTTGGCAGTCAGCAAGAAAGGGTGGCGGGTCTGATTAAGGCCGGCGCAACCAAGGCCAAGCTAATCCAGTTCTGGCGGGAGACCAAGCATCTGAGCTGGCCGAATAGCTACGGGCAATCGCCTTGGGAGACAGCCTCGTCTGTGGGGGCGGCCTTGGATGCCGCCCTTCTGGGCGGAGCCCTCAGCGCTTACCACCGAGGACTGGTGTATGTCTTTGACCGCACCCAGGCGGCAGCAAGCGCCGGACTGGAGCAGGATGTAACGCAGAAAAATGACCAAAGGAGGCCTAAAATGTAAAGTAGGAGGCACGCTCCATTTAAGTTCTGCGAGCGTGCTTAGCCGGACGGGCCTATAATGAAACCCATAGGCGACATGGAGGTGCAAAATGGCTTCAAAGCTGGCCCAATTCGTTATGAGCAAGCAGTTCGATGACCTGTTTGCGCGTGGCGTGAAGAAAGCAGCGGAAGAGGCGCGAGCTGCCGGTCTACCACCGGCTGGCGACCAACGCGTCCTTAAGGCCAAGGCCCGTCGTGCGACTGTGGTGTATGAGGCCCCGCGCCCGACCACACCCAAACGCAAGACGCCGCGAGTTGCATGACAACAATCGACAAGACGCAGCAACAAGATCCCCCTTTTGAAACCACGGTCCTGTCTTTTGCAGGACCGAACGGTTCTGGCAAGACAACTGCCAGTCGCGAAGTCCTGGAGGCGTCAGGGCTTCCGCCCGAAGCCTACATCAACGCTGACGATATCGCGAAGACGCTCGAGAGCGAAATTGCGGACTATGACGAGCGGAATCGGAAGGCCGCGGCAATCGCCGAAGAGCGCCGACTTGCCGCCCTCGAAACCGGGGACTCGTTTGCATTCGAGACCGTCATGTCCACGCCGGAAAAGGTGGCTTTGCTCACCCAGGCAAAGGCCAAAGGATACGAAGTTCTCCTCGTATTTGTGGCCACCAATAATCCCGAGATCAATGTCGCGCGTGTAGCAAATCGCGTCAGCCTCGGCGGCCATGCCGTGAAACCTGACACCATCCGAGATCGCTACTGGCGGGCCTTGGAGCTACTGGCGTGTGCGGTCGAGCAAGCAGATATGGCTTTGGTGTACGACAACTCCTTGGATGACGTAAAGCCGGTAGTCGTCGCAAGGAAGGCGGACGAGCGATTGGAGATCGAGGACGCGGAAGACCGTGACGCAGACTGGATCCTCGATGCATTGGAGAGGCCTTGGCAAGCTCGCCTCAATTCCCGTTCTGTTCTGATGGACCTTGCGGTTGAACATGGGGCGGATCCCGAGGACGTTCAGCATTTGCTTCGCCCTGCTCTTGCCGAAAACGGAGCTGATTACATTGGCCTAGTGCTCGCTCACACTGACCACCATGTACTTCAGGTCGGCGCAAAAGGCCAATACATACTGCACGACCGCCAGCTGCTCGCGACTGACGTCATCAAGGATGGTGCCTGGCAGTGCCTTCAATATAGGTATTCGAAGGGCAAAATCGACCGGTCATCACTTCTCAACGTTGCGGCGCCTGAAGAGAGGGCCGGATCTCGCCCCAAGCCGTAAGGAAGCAAGTACCCGGCGAGGCCACCGTTACCGCTGCCAGCCGGCTTTACTCCCCTCGCCATCAAATCGTGGCAATTCATAATTCCGATGCCTGGCGAGTGAGCATGGTAAACACCATTTGGTTGGTCGAGCTGACGATTATGCCGGATTTTCCGCTGCTGGGTGCCCCGCGTAGGCAAGGTCACGACGCACGCGCAACCGTGCAGCAGCAACGGTGGCGAATGCAACAAGGAGATGGTCGGTTCCTATTGCGCGGTGCCACACCATCTATACGGATCTGTCAGGTTTAGCTCAGCCCCTGAACCGGTACGGCGTAGTAGACGTGACGTTGGGAATCGGAGTTCTCCGGACTGCGTTGTCCGGAAAATCAATGACTTAACAGCCAATTCCGTTGCCGCTCGCCCGCGCCCCGAAGCGGAAATGGCTGGACTGCCATCACGAGAAGCGCGAATTTAGCTGGACTGCAATGCAGGCTGCCACGAACTCCCAGTCAGGCTCGCACCCACACCAGCATGCGGCGAAACGTCGTTTGCCACCACGGCCTAGAGTCAAAGTCCTTCTTTGTCAAATAACTTAGTCGGCCCTCCAAAATTCACTTTCCCGGTTTGGAGGGCGTCACTTTGCGGGTGCTGACTCGCGCGCTATCGCATCAAGAACGCGCCGCGAGGTATCGATGGCAAGAGTCAGAGCAAACACATGCGGCAAAAAAGAAGGGCAAAAATGCCCCACGGGCAATGGCGCGCAGTAGCCAGCGGATGTTGAACCCCGCGGCACATAGCACCGCATGCAAGGCGTCTCCGCTTTCTCCTTTCAGCCAGCATCTGCGCATGCCGTGGTCCGCCTTGGTGTGTCCGATAATGGGTTCGACCGCCTGACGGCGTTTGAGCCATCGGCGCTGTCTTGCATCGAGAGACTTGGCTTTGCCGCGGTGGATGACTTTTACCGGTGCCACCTCCGCATCCACACCGCGGAACCCAAGGTCGACGATGGCCGTGTGCGGCCTTGGAGCGCCGGGCAACTCTTGCAGCAAGATGTTGGTCTGCTCGATCTGGGCCATCAGCGTATGGCCGTCATATGGGTTGCCAGGGAAGCTGCGGGCGCCCACGATCAGTCCCTGCTTGGCGGTGATCGCCAAGCTGACCTTCACGCCGAATTCATACGGCTGGCGAGCTTTCCCTTTTCCGATGCATTCGACCTCCGGTGTGTGCAGCGCGTACAACTTGCTCTTATCCTTGGGCTGCTGCCGGCAGATGCGCCAGGCACGCTGAAGCCAAAGACGCAGCCCCTCTTGTTGACTCTCTGGCAGCGCCGCCATCTTGCGCTCGATGTCGCGCAGCACACGGCCGAGCACGGTCCGCTGTCGTTTGAGCACGCGGCGCAGACGCCGGAATTGCTTCGCGTGCGCATAGCCGCCGGCACGGCGACGCAGGTGTTTGCCCTCACGCGCAAAGGTCTGTTTGAGCACCAGTCCAGCGCGTTGGGCAAGCATCACGACCTTCGCACGTGCCACTTCGAGCAGACGACTATCGGTCGGGTAGGCAACGGCCTTCTCCTGGACCGTCGTGTCGACGATGATGCGATCGAATTCGGCCGGCTTGACCGCCTTCATCTCTACCGCAGCCGCAATGGTCGCGGCCAGCAGTTCCTCGACGCCGGGTTCGCCCAGCGCCTGGCGAAATCGCACCAGATTGGTCGGCGAGCATGGCAGGCAGGCCTGGAAATATTCCTCACCGCAGAAGTACTGGAAGTACACGTCCTGTGCCCAGCGCTCACATACCGATTCGTCGCTCTCGTTATAGGCCTGCTTCAAGTACAACAGGCCTACCAGCAAACGAATAGGCAGACGCGAACGTCCCGCTGCACTCACACCCGCACCAGCCACTGCCAACGTCGGTCCGAACAGATCAGCATCCACAACCGTTTGACCATCGCGTGCCTTGCGCTCTAAAACAGGCGCCAGACTGACTTCAATCGCGTCCCATGGCATGCGTTTGGCCAAGACCGCCAGCGGGTGGCGCAGGTCGATCATGGCGTCCAGGCGGCTGCGAAAGAAGTCCGGTGTGCTCATCGATTAGCCTCGAAAACTTCCAGAAATCAAATCGAATCATATCGATTCCGGGAGTTCTGTGGTCCTCTCAGAAACCCCAATCCCTTGCCCGGCGCGGCTTCACGGGATTCTGCAGGGCCGACTACTTATGTTTGTCATCGTCCGTTGCCGACAGACGCATGCTACGCGCGCACTATCGAGTGCTAGTCAGACTAGGGATTTCATGGTTGCCCACTTCTTCCTTCACATGCTTCCAGCAGCCGCGCTACTACGTGAATTCGTTGGACTGCACCCTTTCGTTCAGCGCCATAGTCATTCGGGCTGCTTGGGATCCGCAGGCGTTACATGCGATGAGGCGAATACACCCTTTAGAAAAAGCCCCCCGAGAAGAAGCAGTGCTGCACAGCCGAGCAGCGCGTACTTCGTTGGCAAGTAGATGTGGTCAGAAAACTCGTTGCCAGGGATTTCTTCGTAGAAGTTGATGCGAAGGCAGACTAGCAGCAATCGAAGAAAAGACTCGTCGGCGCCCCAGCCTGCATGGCAAGCATTCTCAGAGAAGACAACTGACGTGAGCGCCATGATGATGGATACCGCGATCATCAGAGTACCAATTTTCTTATGCCTTTCCATCTCGTGTCTCTCCCTTGGATCTAACGGTACACCACCTAACTATTTCCGAAGCGCCAACCGCTTATGGTCATTCACTGCCAGAGGTTTCTCCGACACGATTTTTCCACCACTGATGACATGCCCATCCAATGCCAACTGTTGCGCCGACCTCAATAAACAGCTGTGCATACGCGGCGACACTTCCGGATAACCCCCTGAAAGCCAGGTGCGAGAGCGCGGCTAGAACCGTTAGGATCATAAGCGCCATTAGCCATGCAAGGAACGAGACCCAGCCTCTCCTTGTGAACCCGGCGTTCCAACCGCCCGCATACGTAGCTTGGCCAGCCCAAATGCCGATGAGCAAGGAAAGTCCCAAAGTTGCAAGTCCAAAGGAGGTTGTCAGTGATTCTGTTTCCTCTTCGTAGCTGTAGCGGCCACTCCCGTGCGTAATTGTCGTCGGTCCGTCCAAGTCAATAGACGTCGGCACCCCTAGCGCGGCGCCCGCTAACGTGAGCGCAACGCCGACCGCGATGACAACAACGAACCCTACGACCCACCCAAGAATTTTCCGCATATTGGCCCTAGCTGTTAGCCGCTGAAAGAAAGTCTAACTTATTCGCGTACGCCCCAGTCTGGCCACGTCAGCTTGTTCCCGTCTGCGACCCTTAACTGCCGGTGAACATGTAAGCCAACTGTGGCCGCTCTTGAGCGTTTACCGGTCGTCGGAGGCGACGACGCCAGTCGGCGTCGCCTCTCCACGGAACGGCTTTCGCTTAACCGGCCGAGCAGGTGGAATTCTCAGCCTTGTTCATATCGCCCGTTCGCAAGAGGGCTGTCAAGCCGGTGGATGCGGCCGTCAGCCCGCGCAGAGAGGGGTGCAAAAAGGGAAGGCAGTTCAGCTACACTGCCAGTCGTTGCGAATCTAGCTCGCCAGGTAATCTATAACCTCACCAAAATGAAAATCTTCGCTAAGGCTTCGTTATTAGCCATTGCCCTGCTGGTGGGCAATGCCGATGCCATGACATTCTCCGCTCCGAAGCATGAGGCGTATGACGCGCTGTCATGGATCAATCGCGGGGGCGGCGAAACGAGAATCTACGCGGACGGTGAGATTACCTCGTCCACGGCGATGGACTTTGAGCGGTTCGTCAAGGCAAACAATATAACCTCCGCGACCGTGCTGTTTAATTCCCCGGGCGGATCCCTGTTTGGTGGCATACAACTCGGCACCAAAATCCGCAGCCTCGGATTCGACACGGGCATCGCGACGTATTCGCAAGGCCAGATGGTTGAACGGGGATATTGTGCGAGCGCGTGCGCCTACGCGTTTGCGGGCGGTCGTGGGCGATACTTCTCAGGCAAGGAGACAAAGCTCGGGCTTCATCAGTTTTCGGCCAAAAGCACAACGATAGACAATGGCACGAGCCAGGAAACGAGCGGTCTCATCGTGGCATATCTACAGAATATGGGCGTCGATGCCTTGGCATTTTCGGCGTCAGCCTCAGTGCGTCCTGAGGACATTCTTTGGTTGACCGCGCATGTTGCGGCGAAGCTGCGATTCTCGAATAACGGGACACAGCCGGCAACCGCGGAGCTGAAACAGGCGCAAGGTGCAACCTATTTGAAAGTGGAGCAGGAGTATACAAACTGGAGTGCCCGTTTCCTGTTCACGTGCTTTGATGGAAAAATGGGGTTGGGCGGTGGGCTGGTCACCACTGAAGCGGATGCCAAAGGTAAATTCGAGTGGGCCACAAACTCGTATTTTACGTTCGACGGAACAGAGATTCAGCCTCAGAGAAAGGGGGCCACTGCGCAGGGGCTCCAGCGCAGGGAGTCCGTCGTGTGGGTACATCGGGAATTGCTATCCGCCGAAATGCGGACCTTGTTGTCATCCAAGACCATTACCGCCTGGATTGCCGCGGACGGGGCCGTGGGATACACGGCCGCAGTCGACATCAGCGGCGTCAAGGGAAAGATTCAGGACTACGCGAAGAACTGCTACACCGCCAGGCGGTGAGTAGTGGAGGACTGGCGGCGAAGGGCTCACTGCTGCGCGATGGAACGCACGATCTCGCCAAGCGGCTTCGTCGCCAGGAGAGCTCCCGAAAGGAAGATGGGACTTTTCCTCCCTGTTCAGAAGCCTCTAGCAGTGGCCCGGCTTTCTTGTCGCAGGTCAGCACAACGTCACCGAAGAGGATGCCGCCGCCACGGCTGCGTCCGCCTGGTTGCCGAATAGAACGGCGCCGCCTTCTTCCCATCCACCTCAGCGAATTGCATCGCCGCCCCTCCCAGTCGATGACTCAAACCAAGACCGCCGGGGCCTCGCTCCATAGCCTTTCAAGGTCAACGTCCTCGCTGGCTGGCTGCTTTCCGCTCGGCAAGCGTTCCACCTGGATGACCATCGGAAGCTCAAACGCGGTTCCAGTGACCACGCAGCACCCTTGGGACAGCCCAGGGATGAGACTGCGCGACACGGCGTCAAGCGTAGAGATGGTGTTGTCGATGAGAAACAGGTCTCTGTCGTTCACCAAGCGATGGATAAAGAAGTTGTGCAACTGCGAGACGATGGTTGGCGAGATGTCAGCCGGACGTTGGCTAGCAATCGTTACGAAAATGCCGAACTTGCGGCCCTCCTTAATGATCTCCTCGAAGAGTTCGAGGCGATAGTCCTTCCAGCTTTCACTCTCTCGCGTTGACTGTTCAGAAAGGATGTTGTGCGCCTCATCGACTATAAGATGGACGGTCCGGTCTGGAGGGCTGGCCACCGCCGATTTATGGGCGTTGTAGTAGTGCTTCGCAAACAGGAGCGGCAGAACCTTCTTGACATCGTTGTTGCATCGGCGCAAGGAAATCACAGTCAAGACCCTCTCGTCTTCTGCGGCATTAGCTATGCGCAGCACCCGGCGCATGCTCTTCAGCGAGGACTCCACGCGCTTGAGAAGGGGTTGGATGTGCTCGAATTGGACGTACCCAGCATTCAGGTCGGACATCAGCTGCAGATTGATCCGCACAATCAGCTGGTCGAATTCATCTAGGCCAGACGTGTCCAGTGCGTCCACAGTAGGAGCGATATGGTGGTCATAGTTTTCACCGTCCGTATTGAAGAACACACCGTTGAGGGCGAATCTTCCGCCCCGCTGATGCCAGATTACCTGTCTTAGCAAATCATCCAACGCCTGGAAGTTGATTAGCCGCGCAACGACCCGCATTAGATCAAGCGTTGCAGGCCTGACCTCGCCCGCACAAAATGCTTGCCGGAACTTACTCTTCGCATATGTATCAAGCGAACCTGGCCTAGCCTCGAATCGCGCCTTTCCAGTAAGGACGCGGCTTAGGAACGGGCGCTGGGTGTTCAGCGTGGCCTGGAACAAGAGCGAAAGGGTATCAAGGTCCCAGAATTCGGTAGAAGCCAAGGGAAACTTGTCCCCCGCATTGGCATCGCCAGGTTGCTCTTGAGTCGAGAGCTGATACACCGTCTTATGCGCCGTAGGTGCGAGTTGTTCGCCCCCATATTCACCGTTGAAGTCGAGGATAACGAAACGGCTCTTTCCCTCGATGCGCGGCAGCTTTTGGTCAAACAATACCGTGTAGAGCTTGGCGAGCGTGTTCGATTTTCCGCTGCCTGTGTTCCCAAATATGCCGATATGGCTGTTGAACAGCCGCTTCCAAGGCAGCCCGACTGCAATCTCTTCCTTGAGCATCTGCCCGATCTTGAAGCTGCTGTCGGCCTTGCGGTCGAAGATGGATCTAATGCGCTCTTCGGGCAAGAGGTAGGCCGCATCCTGGATCATCGGCAGGAACTTGATGCCCTGTGTGAAGCCGGTACGGTCGAAGAAGCCGATAGGCCTGGCCTCCACCTTGCGAATGAAGGTTGCTTTGCCATCTTGCGTTTCAACACGACTCTCGTCCAGGTATTCACCGTCAACCATGCAGATGATGTCTCGGAAACCTCGCTGAATCGACAGGTACTCTCGGATGGAGACGCCCTTGTACTTGTCGCCACCGTGGAAAAGTGTCTCTTTGCTGGACTGCTCGTCGATCTTCAGAACCACCTTGGTTCCTTGAACCGCAATGACCTCGCCAACACGAATACTCATTGGACCAAGTCCTCAAGGTCATCGTGCTCAGGAGGCACCGCGGCTGCTGCGGGAGGCGGCAGCGCCGACGCTGGCTTCGCGGCAACCGCCTCCGGCCAGACCAACACCCTCTCATTGAAGGCAGTGAAGTCGCCGTCCAGAGCCAAACACTTGACGTTGCGGTGGCCTTTGAACTTGTCCTCCATGGCTGTGCGCTCCGAAGTGTTGTAGCAACAGATAAAGACCTGCAGCCCTGGGTTGGAGAGGGATCGCAGGACGAGGTTGAGGATGTGCTCGTCTGCGAAGGAGAAGCCGAACGTGATGAGCACAGCGTTTTGCTTCTCCAGCTCATAGCTGAGCAGGCGTAGCATTTGGTAATAGTGCTCCTCGTACACCGTCTCGTGAAATTTCCACTTGGTCGGGTTAACGATGGGCATGCGCTCGTACTTCGCCCAGAACGCCGCCAGCACCTCGTTGTCGATTCCAGTGTCCGGCAACTGAGCGAGTTCGGCATCAGGGTTGTTCAGCGCGGCTGAGAACGGCTGCAGCAATTCGGCGGTTTCAGCGTCAAGCAGGTCAGCACGGTTCTCCGTGTCGTAGCGGACCTGGATCGCCGACCCTGCCTTGCTCCAGTACACCGACCCGTGGAGATGGATTAAATTTACTTGAGGGATGCTACTTTGGTAGCGCCCTAAGACGCCTGCCTGGCACAGGTACGACCCAAAGTTGCGGGCCTGCAAGATGCGCTTGCTGAAACCGCGCGCACCGTCATTCAAAACGAAGTCGGTGCGCCCTTCCTTGATCAGTTCGTCGGCCACCAGCGGGAAACACCCGTCGTAGTTCGTCGTGAAGAGATTGCAACGCCGGTCCAGTGCCTTGCGGCGACTCGCCATCTCCAGCGCCGTGGTCAGGAAAGCCCGGTAGTTTTTGATGGTCTCGGCACCCGCCGCATTGCCGACAGCGGCTTGGAGGGTGAGCCGTTCCGCAGGTCTGATGCAGGACGAGTAGTAGTGCATGAACAGCGGCACGAGGCGCCGACGGTCACCATCCTCCTGCTCGAACTTAGTCGCCAATTCCTCAAGCGAGTACCGCGCATCGTCTACACCTGTTCGCATTTGAAGCTGCAGCGTCGGCAGCAGGCCAAAGGACGCCCCCGATCCGAAGAGGAAGTTGATATCCTTATCGTAAATGTCTCCAATTGAAATCACTTGCCTCTCCCTGCCCATTTTATTCGTGGCATGAATCGTGCCATGAAGCGAGGTTTTTGGGTACTGGCGGTTCGCAGGGTGTCTCGCACCCAATCCAATTCAAGATAAGCCGACAAGATAAATCGCAATTTGCGCCAAGAACGCTTGACAGGTGCCGAGGTTCGAGTGGCCGCCGCCCTGCTTGCGCTGGCTGTTTGGCGCAAGCAGGGCGGCGGCCAATAGGGGATCGTTTCCCGATCCTCGCTTGGCTCTGATGCCCCTGTCCGATCTGTTCGCTACGCTTACCCAATATCTGCACACCCAGGTCTTTCACGATCTTGCCCGTCATGTCGAATATCCGGCTGCATTCACTCGTCAGCGTAAGCTCACCCTGCCAACACTTACCCCCCAGACCGTTCGGCTGATCCGGCAGATCTCGCCAGCCGGCAAGGTGCGCGTGCTCATCACCAATCTGCTCGACATGCAGCGCTATCCGGCGGCCACCTTCCGCGATCTCTACCATCAGCGCTGGCGCCTCGAGGAGGCATTCAAACGCCTCAAGCACCGCATGGCACTCGAACATCTGTCTGGCCTCTCACAGTTGGCCGCCAGGCAGGACTTCGGCGCCAAAATCCTCAGCGACAACCTGCACGCCCTATGCTGCCTCAGCGCCGCGCAGGAGCATGAAATCGACTCGGACCATCGCATCAATCGAACCTTCGCCATCACCGCTCTCAAACCTGTCCTGTCCGCGGCGCTGCTCGGCTTGCGATGGGCCAAGGCTGCTCTGAATGAGACCTTGGCCTTGATCGCAACACGTACCCATCGCGTGCGACCGGATCGCGCTAAGCCACGTCCGCCTCGCCACAAACCTCATCGACATGCTACTTACAAGGCTTTTTGATGCCTATTTGTTGGTGCTTATCTTGGATGGATTGGTATCGCACCCACCCAGCCGGCAAGTCGCCTCATGCAACCAAGGTTGCATCGGTGATTCGACAGCAGTCTATGCTCGAAACGCAGCACGAGATGGCATGAGGTTTAGCGAACGGTTATTTCTTGCTGCGCCAGTTCATACGACAGACCGCGAATGTCTCAGATCAGTCAGAAGCAGCCCTCCCAGCGTTCGTGCTAATTGGCTGCTCATGCCGGTCTCGGCCGGATACCCGCCGCCAGACTGCGGTCGTCTCTGACAGTCCATTACGCCCGTTCGCTCCTTACCCCAAAGGCCACTGCGGGGTTGACGCTGCCGAGGAGTTCAAGAAGTGCCTTAATAGGTTCAAGGTTCCGGCTGCTGAGCAAAAGGAATTGTTTGATTGATATTGTCGGCAAGGCGAAAGCGGGTATCGTAGTCAGGAAATGAGCCTTGACACGGCAGGACATTGGGCGTGCGGAGGTCAGAAGGCCGTTGGGCGATTATGCCCAGTGGCATGGCCAATCCTCGACTTCACGGCAGCGCCGCCTACAATCATGCAATGACAAGGGGCCGTGGGACTACCGCGGAAAGGAGCGCGCCATGTCTGCATACCTGATTGCCGATGTCGATATAACAGACCCCGCCCTTTTTGAAGAGTACAAACGAGAAGTACCGGCTACTGAGGCGCGCTACGGTGGAAAATATCTAGGCCGCGGTGGTCGAACCAAGGTTCTCGAAGGCGACTGGCAGCCGCATCGTCTCGTTATTGTCGAATTCCCGGATATGGATTCCTTGATGGCCTGGTATGACTCGCCAGAGTATGCCCGCCTCAAGGCATCCGTGAAAGATGTGCAACGACAAGGATTATCGCGCTGGAAGGCATTACAGCCGTGGCGTCGTAGTACGTTTGTGGCCGGCCCTCGACAGTCGGTACTTCCTTCGTGAACGGTCTTTCGCAAATCAATCGCAAACGACCGTTCATGGTTCCCGACGCTAGCGGCAGTCAGACTGTCTCGGTCGCGGCGGCAGGCCAAGTGTGGTAGCCCCCGGCGCGGGCTTTTTATTGATCTTGCGACGCCAGCCGCCATGTCGGAATGCCGTCGTCGAAACTATCGAACCACTCCCGGATCGCGTCGGCCACAACGCTTGGATCGCAAGTGGCGGCTTCCGGAACGCATGCCCGAATGAGATCTTCGACGTCAAAGAGTCGTTCCGCCCGAGCCCGCCAGGCCTCGCGGTTGCGGGCGAGGATAGTGAGTTGCTGGTCGCGGATCGGGATGTAACGCATGGCGAAGACACGGGATGGAGTTCCCCGTATTGACGGCCGCCTCGCCGACTTCTTGAGCCATGCCCAGTGAGCAAACCGACCTACAGATCCTGGCTCAGTATCGGCGAGAGTTGCACGGCAGTCCAGCTAAATCCGGATTTCCAGTCCAGCAAACTGATCTGTAGTCCGGCTAATTCCGGTTTCCTACAGTGATGAGGATCTTCGGAGCAGCAGCGACTCTCTTGTTCGCGTACACTTGACGGAGTGTACAAGTACACACAAACTGCGCATATGTCGTCATTTTGTCCGGCGAGATGAGAAGAATCGCCACGACCGCAACGCAGAAACCCACCGCAGGTCAGCAATTACCTGACCGTGCAGTTCATCGAGCGGCGAGGTCAACCAACGGAGGGGGTACTTTTGAGCCGAAAGCACGTGCAAGCAAGCGTCATGGGGATTGACCGCAAGCCGACGAGAGACATACGTTCCTGCAGGTGTTGACGAGGTTGCAGGATTTGATCGGGCAAGCCGAGAGCGCCGTCTTGAGCGGCCGTGACAGATTCTCTATGGATAAGGCAGTGGCGGCGCTGCGAGAGGCGCATGAACTGTGCATCCTGGCGCGCTCCTTCGACCCTCCGACTGACGTTTTGCCGCTGGCTTCGGAAGGACCATTGCCGATAAGTGAGCCCCGGAATCGGGAGCGAATGCGAGAGTTGTGCGGGTTCGCGGGTTCCCAGGCCGAAGCAGCTCGCCTTATCACCAAGCACACGCACCGGCCTTGTAGCACGGACGCGGTGAAGTCGTGGACTTGCGACGTGCAGTCGGCACGCGCGAGGGTATGTCAGGACTGGGCGATTGAGGCGCTGGAGAAGGAACTGCAAAAGCTTAGAAAGCTTCCCTGACAGTCATCTGCGAATAACTTCCCGTATCGACCGAGCCAAGCGCTTTGCCCCGGACTTTTGGGGGGTAAACAAAGGCTCCGGGCAACCGATATAACGTCACGATACCAAAAGGACAATCCAATGAAGGTATTTCGCAATACGGAAACGACGTATGGTCTCGTCGTCACGGAAGCGACGGACAGTGCCGAACTTGACTGTAAGCGCCGCGCCTTGGAGAAAGGTGACGTGGGCAATATCGTACTGTTCTCTGTGCTTCCGCATGACATCAAATCGAGGCTCGACTGGAATGAGATTGAAATGGCGTTCTCCGCCTTTCCCCGTCACGGCCTGATTGTTGAGCATGTCACGCCGGACCAAGTCAAACAAATCCCCAAGAACATCACGATCCTCAAATGACAGTATTGGGGCCGCGCGCAGCTTCTGTTGGGTTGGGTCGCGAGATGTGTAGCTCGAATACATGGCCCTTCCAGACCAGCAAATCTGGACAGGGCACCGACAACAAGTAAATTAGAGGCATTCGATGGAAAGCAAGGTTTGGACTGCTGAGGACGCCGTGCGTTGGATCAAGGGGCACGCGCGTGTACAAGTGCTCCGTGCGCTGCCGCCGCATGGCGGCGCGGTGACGATCAACGATCAGCGCTATGCGCCAATTGCCGTGGGGCTGCGTGCGCTGTATCTGGGAAATTGTCGCTTACCGGGAGGGCATGAGTTACGTAGGGCAGATTTCCCGCAACTGGTGGTTGACCCTGACTGCATCACCACTGCAATCTTTGCGCTGCATGGCCCCCACGCTCAGCCAATGATTGCAGGGGGTTACCACAACACTCCTGATGACTGGTTCCTCAGCTTTCGCCTACCGTGTGAACTGCGCGGCAGCGACTTCCGCTTTGACGCCACCACGTTTGGTGTCACTGTTGAGTTGGACGATGGGCAGTGGACTGGCAAGGTTGGTGCGGCGATTCAACAGATTCGCGCCAATCACCCTGAGCTATCGGAATGGGACGACCTTGCTATCGGCTGCGCGTGGGGAGACTATTCGCGAGATATTTTGGAAACCAAATGGGCCGACTGGATTAATACCCGCGAGGACGCGTTTCTGGCGTACATCTATGTCCGGCAGGCCCATCCAGAATTTGACTTTGGCGGCTCCGGCCTGTTTGCTTCCAGTCTCTCCGACTATGCTCTGCAACTGCCGTGGGAAACCGGAGCGCCGCTGCCGGCCTTGGACCGCGACCTGATGTCGGAAGACAGCTAAACCCGTCATTTCAGCCTTAGTGTTTCGCTTGTGTGAGATGGCGCACCGCCATTTCTACTTCCTCAACTTGGTGGGGCTGGCGGCTGATGGCGTCGTGGCCGGGCTTTCGGCGAAGAGCGCGTTTTCCCAGACGGGCGATATAGCTGCGAGTTGCCGTAGCTTCTCATTTGGCTGCGTGAAAAGCGCCGCAAATCCGCGGCATTGCTCTGCTTCCTCTCTACCCGGATTCGATACTGCGGCCACCGGCCCGCCACCGCATCTTTGCCAGGTATGCGGCATGGCCACCGCGGCGAAAAACTGCTCTGCCTGCGTCAGCTCGCGCTGCAGGGCCACCTCGACCAGCTGGAGGGCGTCAGCGTCCACAATCGGCTGGGTCCATGGTGACAGAATCGTGATCGGGTCCGGGGATAGAAGGATTCGAGGGGTTACGTCGAAAGTCACCCCAATATGCAGGCGGCGGTATCCATCCTCGTTTTCCACCTGACTCATGACGAGATCCCCGCGCTGCAGGAACAGGATCTGCTCTCTGTAGTTCTGCACCACTGGCTCGTGTTCCAGGCGTTGCCCGTGCGGAATTCCGCTGGTCCGAGCCGTTGACAAAACCGCATCGTCGGATGTGAGCACCAGGGGAAACGTGTTTTCGAGCGCGGCCCGCGGAGCCTTACCGGTGCGGGCCTGCAGGATTCTCATTGCACCGATGTACTTGTCGACCGGCGTAGTCGTGGAGATCTCCCCGACGAGATCGCCATTGGGCGACGAGTAGAGGTGCACAGAGCGGGGAGGGAGCATTCGGTACCTGGTGACTAGATGCGAGGCCGCGATGCGCGCGGGCCAAAGTCAGCGTCTGCCTCGCGGGCGATCTGCTGGACCTTCACCGGATCTTGGTCGGTAGTCAGGATGTGATAGTCCAGCTTCAAAGCTTCGATCTTGGTGCGCTCCTGCTTGTACTCCTTGCGCAGCCCGTCTACTTCCTTCGCTGTTGACGCATTGAGCATTTCAAGCTTGATATCTTGTGCCCGCTCTTCCGCCGCCAGTAGCTTCAGATGCGTGTCGTAGAGGCTTCGCTGTGTTTGCCAGCTCTCTGCCATATTGCCCACGTACAGCTTGGCGGGGTCATAGTCGTTGCTCCCAACGCCGAAGGCCACTGCGCCGCTAAGCGCCACGACAGTCGCTCCAACAAATGCCTGTCGCTTCAGTTTGTCATGAAGTCGCAGTGCGCGAGGTGTCAGGTCAAAGTTTCGAGGAAGGTGTTGATCCTCGGCGAGGACCTTTTGCTGCAGCCGTTGCAATGCACGCATGGCGATCCTCCGACTCAGTGAGCGAGAAACTCGCGGATGTGCGCAAGTCGTCTGTGGAAGACTGCGTCCGGAATGCTCTTCTTATCCCGGAAGGCGTCGTCTTCGGTGTCTACCTCCGCCTTGACGATGGAGAGAGCGAGATCTCGCAGGGCCGGGGCATGTCTTGCATCCGAAAGCGATTTTTCGATCTCGGCCTGGAGCTTGGCGTCGCCAGACGGCATCACGATTTTTGCAGCGAGCAGCGCGCGCGCCGTCGAAGTGGTGACTCGATGCACCAGGTCGGTCCGCCGCAAGATTTCGGCACGGGAATGCGTCTCGTAGACGAAGCCGCTAAGCTTGGGGCCGAGCTGCGGGTCGAGAGCGATGAGAGCTTCCACCACCTCATGCGTTTCGGGGTCCGGCAACATGATTCGCATTTCTTGACTCCAGTAATCGATTTATGTATCGTAGCATCACTACGGAAAATTATAGCGTATTCGTTCCCTCACGTTCGCCGTTGTTCTCCGTAGGGTTTCGCGTTTTTACGCACTGTTTTGGCGGCTCTCCCTCCCCAGACCATGACCTGACCCGATTGGCTCTGCCTCGCTGCCTCCCACGCCCCAAAGCGACGAAACCCTCGGCTTTGGGGCTTCTTTTTTTTGGAGTCGTCATGAAACGACTGTACATCGATGTATCCAGCTCAGCAGAGGCAGAGTTGCTTGGCGGTTGTGTCAAGGTCATCAGCTATGACCGCCACGGCAACGTGACCGCGACGATCACGACCGAGAGCGCCGACAGCCTGGCAGATGCGCACCTTATGGCTGGGTTTCTTGAGCTGGAGCGCGCATCCCGGCTGCGGGGAGCTGTCTTCGAGCGCTACGAGATGGGGGGGCTGACTGTCATCCCGCGCTTTGTCACGTCTGGATCCGCGCTGAACTCGTGACCATCATGCTCAGTCAGATCTCCGCCTCATGCTGGCGAGTCACCCTCCACGCGACTCGAATTCCGGTGAGGGCTGTCGTATTCAAGCCCGATATCGAAGACCTGGTCGAGTGGCCCGTCATCGTGGTGTGCGCGGGAAAGTTGCTTTCCTGTTGGGAGCGAGACAGCTACATCGTTGGTCCCGTAGGCCATTGGCCCAGCTCCAAACGGGCCGGCATCGAAGAGTTTCTCAATGAGGAGGGAGGGGCGATTAATGTCCCCCGCGCTGGCATTTACATGCAGCAGGTCCAACGCTCCTGGTGGTCGCTCCGGGCCAAACCTCCCGCGCCCGTCGTCTCTTTCATCAACGGAAGGCACCGCACCCGGTATCTGATCGATGCCGGGGTGAACTCTCTTCCCATCCAGGTCCACGCAAGTCAGGCCGCGCTCCTGCGCGAGGTCTGCGCGTAGCCCCATACCGCTGGTCATCGGGAGTCTATATGTCCGAACAGAATGCCCCCATAACCCTGAGCCGGCGACTCGAGCTGGATCTGCATGCCGACGACTATGCGAGGCTCGAAAGAGCGGCGCAGGACGTGGGGCTCTCCATCGAGGAATACCTGTGCGTGGCCGCATCAAGATGGTTGGCCGAAGCACCGATGCCAGGCCAGTCGGTTCCATCGATGAAGCGGAAGCTGGAGTTACTGATGCACCCGGACGACTACTCACTGGTCGAACGGGCTGCTCATGCTGTTGGCTACACCGTAGAAGAGTACAGCCGCCTGTCGCTCCATCTGCAGAGCAGGGGGATGATCGAACGTGTGAAGCCATCCGTGATCGACAGACCCGCTGGTATGGTCCAACAAGTGGCGTCTTGGCTAACGTCTACTCCTCCCACGCCCGCCCACCCCCTTGGCCGAACGTTGCAGCGTATCGGAGAACGCAACAACGCGGGAGCCCCCTCATGAGTAGCAAGTACGTGGAACTGGGTGCGGGATTCTTTCTGACGGACGTGGACAGCTTCACATTCGAAATCTGCGACGCCAACTCGTCAGAACCTGACGTCTACTACGGCCCGCTTGCCTGGAATGGTGGCGTGGGTCCAGCTTCCTCCCGACGTCTAGCCCTGGTGGAGCCGTCCCAAGCCAATGCCTACCTGGCAGCGATGATGGCTTACGACAGAGACGAAAGCGAACACCCCGGTGATATGCCTTCCTGGCCGGCTACGGCAACAGTGTGCACGGCCGGATTGGAAGCAGGCCTCGCTGATCTCCATGGTCGCCAGTTCGACAGCGAAGAAGCGCTGGTCAAAGCGGTCCGTCGCCTGACGCGGTCTATGCCGCGGAAGATCTGGTCGGGATCGTCAAGTGCTGCTCGCCTGGAGTCTCTCAAGTTCGCCACGGAACGAATGCTCGGCAGCAACGCCGAGTCCATCAGCCGGTACGAAAAGATCCACTGACCACCAAAAACACCCATGGACGGCTATTTCATCAAGACAATTGGTGCCAACCGCGGCAAGCCGCGTGTTTGGCTTCAGGGCCTCGAGCTGGAGCGCGCTGGCTTCGGGCCAGGCCAGAGTTACGAAGTCGAAGTGAAGGGCAGAAGCGTGGTGCTCACGCTAAGCAAGGACGGAACTCGTACCGTGACACCGAAGCAGGTTCGATCCCGGACGATGCCCGTAATCGACCTGAACAGTAACCAACTGCTGGCTGCGTTCGATGGCATGGCTGCGATCCGGATGGTGGTCAAGGACGGCCAGATCTACCTACTGCCGTTGGCATCTGAGCTGAAGAAGCAGGAGCGCCTGCAGCGCCTGAGATCGCGCATGGAGAATGGCGAGCCGTTGCGCATCGGCAGTCTATCGCACGGCGGCGGCATCATGTCGCATGCCATACATGCAGGCCTGCAGCGGGCAGGGCTCAAGGCGAAGCTCGAATTCGCGAACGAGATCCGCCCCGAGTTGCTTGAGCACGCGTCCGAGTTCAATGATGCCTGGTCAGACGATACCGTCCCTCTCGCCGCACCCATGCAGGAGCTGGCTTTTGATGATCGGGGCCTGGCTCACATACCGAAGGTCGAGATTCTGGAGGCTGGCATCCCCTGTTCGGGAGCGAGCCGAGCCGGCACGGCCAAACGCGGCCTCAAACATCCCGAGGCGCATCCGGAGGTCGGGCACCTGGTCGTCGCGGCGCTCGTCATCCTGAACAAGGCTGCGCCGGCAATTGTCGCTATTGAAAATGTGCCGACTTACGCGAATACGGCGTCCGCTAGCATTCTCCGCTCTCAACTCCGCGATCTAGGTTACACCACGCATGAACGAATTCTAAATGGAAAGGAATGGGGTGCGATTGAAAATCGAGATCGTTGGTGTATGGTCGCTGTAACTCAGGGAATCGATTTCGACTTCGATCAGCTGATGCCGCCGAAAGCGATGCGCCAGGTTATTGGCGATTTACTCGAAGACATCCCAGCAGACGACGCTCGCTGGGGCACGATGAGAGGCCTTGTTGAAAAGGAGGCGAGGGATCTCGCCGCAGGCAAGAACTTCAAAATGCAGATCTACGATGCCAATGACGAAAATGTCGGAACGTTAACTAAAGGGTACGCCAAAATTAGGTCGACTGACCCGAAATTACGGCATCGAGACGATCCTTCGCTTATGCGTCAATTCACGGCAACTGAGCACGCGCGGTTTAAACAAATTCCTTCCCATATTCTAGGCGATGCATCTGAAACAATGAAGCACGAGATGGCCGGTCAATCGGTGATCTATGAGAAGTTCGCTGACGTCGGGCATCACATCGGCAACTCCGTGAACCGCTTTGCAGGGCGCCCAGAAGTGGAGATGCACAACCGGGTTGCCCGGGGTTTCGAGGATCGACTCGGCGTGGATCAGGAGGTCGCTCAGCTTGCCGCACAGGTTGTTGCTGACCTGCGGCGCGCAGAGCCAGGCGACGGTCGCTATGTCGGGCCGATTGTCGCCGTACGTCAGGATCTTGTGGTGCAGAAGATCGATGACGTGTCGGGCATCCTGCACCAGGCCGTGGCATTGCGTGAGATGCCGAAACTTGGCCAAGCAGTCGAAATTCGCTATCGCGACGGCTCCGCTGTCGTGATGGCCGCGACGAATACTCCCGGACTGCCTGCACCGACACCGACCGACTCGCCCGCAGTCCGCAGCGCCAAGGAGCGGCTGCGTGCCGAGATCGGGTCGGCCGCTATTCCTGACGACTACAACGCCTTCGACACGCTTCCCAAGTCCACCAGGCTACGGATGTAAAGCTTCCTGCCAACCACCTATTACCCAACTACACGTATGAGCGATTTCAGACAAATTTCCGTTGAGTTCCGAGACATGGAGGCATCAGAGGCTCGTGAGCGGCAGGCCGCGAAGGATCGGGAGAAAGCGGCGCGGGCACACATGGTGGTCCGTGCTCGCGAAGCGTTCGAAGAGGCTGGCATCTACCGCTACCTACGGGAACAGGCGGATGCTATGAAGCAGGAGGGATACTCCTGTCGGTATGCGCGCGACGTTGTCGATTTCCGCGCGAACGTGTCCATCGCCTTTGTCGCAAAGCAGGGCGAACATATCGAGGACCGTAGCCAGTTCGGGCCGGGATTCGCAGGGGAGACTAATACGCATACCCTGAACATCGTTTCCGATGCTGACGGCGCAGTCCGCTTCGAGACTTGGAACGAGCTTGAAAGCAGTGCGCGAAAGACCTCGGTGAAGGCGTTGAGCGACCTGACGTTGGACGACGTCAAGGAGGCGTTCCGGGGTTTCGTGCGAGAGGCGTTTGTTGCTCGGAAGCTGCACGACGACCGAAAGGCTGCTATCCGTCCATCCTATCGAGGCTAATCTCCCGTAGGCACGGGTCTGTGGCAGCGTCGATAGCCCGAGGCCCGTTTGATCGTGCGAACAACGGCGCCCTGAACGTAGAAGGCGACGTGACCTTCATGGAGTCGGGCGCGGGCGGTGCCGGCGCCGGCGGAAGAGCGACGCTTCGCGCTGCTCAACGGGTGAAGAAAACGGGGCTGGGCCGCGTGGAAGCGCCCCAGCCCGTTTATCAGCTGCCGCTCTTATTGCAAGAGGGTGCGCACCGTATGGAGGTGCAGGACCAGCCGGTAAGGGTCGGTGGTCAACGGCTCAAAGCCGTAGTGTTGGTAGAATTGAGCCGCGTTGTCATCGATGGCGTCGACCACGATGCAACGAATTCCGACCAACTCAGCCGTTTCGGCCGCCAGCTCGAGTGCATTCATCAGAAGGCACCCGCCGAGCCCCTGGCCCTTGTAACTCGCGTCAACGGCGAGCCGTGCCAGGAGCACCGCGGGTACGTTCGAGGGAAGTTTCTGGCCACCCATCCCCTCGGTGAGAACCGAGGTCGTGTTGATCGCATAATACCCAGCGATCTTGGTGGGTTCGTCGGCTGTTGTTGCGACGTAGATCTTGATCAGATCCTTGTCTGCTTGCTGGCGCGCCATCTGGCGCAGCCAAGCGTTCATTTCGTCGTTGCCGCAATCAAACGCTTTGCGGTCGTGGGACGAATTCAAAAGATGAATTTCCAATTTTCGATTTCCTGTAACGGGCCATCGCACGCTGCAGGGCTTCGTTTGGCGCGGGCGGGTTCTCGAGCATCGAGAGGAAGCGACGGGACTGCTCGGCCGTCAGCTTGATGACCCGGAGGGTCTCTTGATGATCGATCACCGCCTCAGCCGCGCGAAGCGCCGCTTGTACGATGAATTGGTTTAACGTACTTCCAGATAGGTCTGCAGCAAGCTGTAGAACCTCCTGGTTCTCTGCACTTAGGCGGGCTGTAATTCGCCCGCGGTCTTGAGTTGTCACGACCTCGTGCTTGTGTGCCATGGTTCTCATACCCCTTGTTTCCGTGTCCTTCTGCGCCTCCCGGCGTACGGACACGTCGCCCAACTTCGGGCGGTTTCGGTTGTCCGCCGATACGGCGGAGTTATAACCCCCTCGTGTAAAGCTCTAATGGCCTTTTCCCCCTGGCTAAGGGAACGGGGTAAACGAATGATAGCGGCTGTGGTGACAAAATGCAACCATGTGCCAAAATGACACCACGCCCCGATGTAGCGCGGCAAAGCGTAGCGCGTGAAAGTGCAACCGCTCGCCTGTCAAGGCCCGTGGTGGGGTAAAGGAAGAGTGGGCGCATACATCAGCGCACCGGCTGAGGTAATTGCACGATCGTGAAATTACAGACTGCTCCGGCGCAAGCAACGCTTAACCCGGGTATCGGGATCCGCCAAACAGAGGACTTTCCTTTGTTCTACGATCAGCGATGCCGTATTCGCGCCCATGGCACTATGCCCCAGCGGTCGCCACTGGGGCAGCACATACCAGATCCAGTGCGTGCGCTTGCGGCCTGCGCGCAGTTCGGCGAGGGCCTGGGCGTAGTCGCGCGCCTGGGCTTGAAGGAAGCGGTCGAGCGGATTGAGGGGGGTGCTCATTGCCGCAATCTCGTTATCCGACCCCATTTGTTTTGCATCTGTTCTGGTGCAGTTCTCCACGCCCGAGGAGATACGCGGGCGCGTGAACATGCTGTTCATCTGCTCGCCCAACGATCTGGGCGAGTTCCGCGCCGGCACCAGCGCGGCCTGGCTGGGCGTGGTGCCGGCGGCCATGCTGGGGGCTGTGCACTCTGGCGGGGACGTGGATGGCATGGTTCAGTCCGCTGCGCGACGTCAACCGCTTTGAGGATGCTGAGGTGCCGCGCTGAGTTCAGGGGCTGCAGACCCTGTTTGTCCTCGACTCGTTCACGACGCCCGGAATCCTGCGCCGCACGGCCACGAACAGCACCTCGGCCGTCTCCCCGGCCGCCTTGCAAGCGTGAGGGCGGTCGGTGGGAAAGCGGATCCAGTCACCCTTGCCCAGTTCGACCAAGGCATCGCAGGGCCCCGCCATCACCGCACCGGAGAGCACCAGCAGGCTCTCGGCGCTGCCCGGTTCGTGGGCCGGGGAAGTCACCCCCTGCGCATTGACGGTGGCCGTGAACACGTAGACCAGCTCGGAGCCGTAGAAGGTCGCCAAGGGCCTCAGTTGCATGCCGTCCAACTGGCGCTTGCGCCCCTCTCCGGCCCTGCGCACGTCCACCACCGCTTCCGAGCTTTCGGCAATCAGTTCCGCCAGACGGACGTTCAATGCATCCCCCAGGCGCTGCAAGGTGTCGAGCGTGGGGTTGGCGCGCCCCAGCTCGATGGAGAGCAAGGTGGCCTTGGAAATGCCCGCGAGCTTCGCGACCTGAGAAGCGGACATTTTGCGCTGCTGGCGGTAGCGCTCCACATTGCGGGCAACGGTCTGATTGATATCGGTCATGGTTTGGAGTGAGCTTTGGTAAGGCGAACGCAGGGAAAACCCGCCTTTGATAGGTCATTTTAATGACCAATAATTAATTATATTGACCACCCCACAGGAGAGAGCATGGGCAACGACGTCGCCTTGGTAAGCACACATGGTACCAACGAGCCACCGCCCGCTGGTGCACCGCTGCCTTCCCTGGCCGCCCTGTCCGAACAATTGGAAGCCTTGCTCAAGCTGCGCGTGGCGCCGATCGGCATGCAGTTGCTCGAAACCACCGAGCAGTTGCAGTCCATCCCCCGCCTGCGCCGCCCCACGGCAGTGCACACGATGGATCAGATCGTCGGCCAGGCCAGCCGCCTGGGCTGGACGGTGGGCATCACCGCCGAAGACCTGGTGGGCGACCAGTGCCGCTTCGTCGTCGGCCTGGGCCAGGACGACCCCGCCTGGCACACCGGCCGGCACATGACGGGCGTGTGGTTCGCCACCGTGGAGGACGCCACGCGCCACCAATCGGCCATGCACCGCGTTCCCCAGGGAAGCTACCACGCTCTGGTGGCGGCGCCGCTGCGCAAGTGGAGCGGCACACCGGGCGCGCCCCTGGGCGAGCCGGACATCGCGCTGTTCTACGCCACGCCAGGCGCCATGATGTATTTCATCAACGGGCTCCAATGGAGCGGCTACCGCAGTTTTCAATGGGGGGTGGTGGGCGAATCCTCCTGCGCCGATTCCTGGGGCAGGGCGCTCAAGACCCGAGAGCCTAGCCTGTCCATTCCCTGTTTCGCCGAACGCCGCTACGGCGGCGTGCTCGATGACGAGATGCTGATGGCGCTGACGGTGGCCGACATCGCGAAGGCCCTGGACGGCATGCAGGCCCTAGCGCGCAACGGCCTGCGCTACCCCTTTCCCCAGTACGGTATCCAGATGGACGCACGGGCCGGCATGTCCATCAGCTACCCCCAGCAAACCCCAACCTCGCCGGAGACACCATCATGAATCGCGTGAAACACCCTGTCCCTGGCAAGTTTTCAAGCTGACTGCATTGGAGTTGAAAATGATCGATGGTTTGACAATGGGCTCGATAGTCCGCCGCTCCGCCGAGCAATATCCGCACCGAACCGCCATGATTTTTGGCGAAGAGCGGGTCAGTTTTTCCGAATACAACGCCCGGGTGAACCGGTGCGCCAACGCGCTGGCAAAACTGGGCCTTTCCAAGGGCGAGCATTTCGCCGTATTGGGGAAGAATTCGATCAAATATCTGGAGATGTGCCACGCATCTGCCAAGATAGGAACGGTTTTCGGCCCGCTGAACTGGCGCCTGGCCCCGCAGGAGTTGCAATTCATCATCAAGGATGCCGAAAACAAGGCGCTGCTTATCGACTCCTCTCTCCAAGACCTGGCCGCGCAATTCGTCGATGAACTCGAAGGCGTTCAACTCATCGTCTACAACGGGGCGGTAAAAATAAAAAACGCGCTCCGTTACGAGGAATTGTTATCGAAGGCCCCCAGGGATGAGCCACAGGTCGAGGTAAAAGGCAGCGATGACGCGATCATCATGTACACGTCCGGCACGACCGGACTGCCCAAGGGGGCCGTGCTGACGCACTCCAATGTCTGCTGGGATTCGATTTCCTCGCTGACCTACGTGCCGCCGTATCAGAACGACTGCTTCTTGCTGTCCATGCCCATGAGCCACGTCAGCGGGCTGCACACGCAGACCACCACCTTTCTCGCGCGCGGCCTGCCCATGGTCATCATGGAGCAGTGGGATCCGGAAGAAGCCTGCCGGCTCATCGAAAAGCACCGGGTGACCCTGGCCTACATCCTGGTCACACCATTGATCCAGCTTTTGTCATCCACGGCCCGCAAGAAATACGATCTCAACTCGCTTCGCCGGCTCATATCGGCAGCCGCCAAATACACGCCAGAAATGATTGTCCAAGCCATCGAGGAAATGGGGCTGGACAGCGTGCATTTCATTTATGGACTGACGGAGGCCGCGCCGGCCGTCACCGTGAGCGAATACACGATCCACATGATCTCCAAGCCCAACACGCTGGGGCAGCCCGTCTGGTACAACGACGTAAGAATCGTCGATGACAGCGACACCCCGCTGCCCACTGGGGAAATCGGAGAAATCATCGTACGCGGCCCGAATGTCTTCAAGGGATATTTCAAGCGCCCCGAGGCCAATGAGCAAGTGCTGAAGAACGGCTGGCTGCATACAGGCGACCTGGGGTATTTCGACAAGGACAATCTGCTTTATTTTGTCGACAGAAAAAAGGACATGATCAAGTCCGGCGGTGAGAATGTTTACTCACTGGAAGTCGAACTGGCCCTGCAAAAGGCGGTCAATGAGATTCTGGAGGTGGCCGTCGTCGGCATCCCTGACAACAAATGGGGCGAGGCGGTCACGGCCTTTGTGGTACTCCGGCCGGGCGTCCAGCTTGATGCCGGCCAGGTGATCGCCCGCGCCCGCGAACTGCTCGCTGGCTACAAGCTGCCCAAGCAGGTGGTCTTCCGCACGGAATTGCCCAAGAACGTCTCGGGCAAGGTTCTCAAGCGCAAGCTGCGGGACGAGTATGCCGAGTCAGTCAATAAGTAATTAATATTTCTATTTTAATAAATTTTTTCTTCACGACAATACACCTAGAAGATGCCTCAAAACATGCGATAGTTAATAGAGTCGCTGGAGAAAAAGTATAAGCATTATTTAAAATAATTCAATCGCTTTTATCTAAAATAAGAAATATTTTTCGAATTTTGAAAATCAAATGCTGAATTTTGTGACAATTTCTAAGGAGATATGGTCATGTTTCAAGACAACGGTTTGCCTGTAAGTACAACTGATTTCCTGAAGAAGGAATGTCCCAGCATTGCTTTTGCATTTGACGCTTATGCAAGCGAAACGAAAGCGAGTGCATCTGATTCTTTGACGCCAAAGCTCAGTGCTTTAATTGGCCTTGTCATTAGCTTGGTGATTCCTTGTAAAGGATTGGTGGATTTTTATTCCAAAAAGGCAAAAAAAATCGCAAATAGCGCAGAAATTGCGGAGGCTGTCATGGCGGCATCGGCTCTTCGGGCAGGGGGGGCAATAGGATATGGTCGTCTTGCTTTCAAGCTTCTTGAAGAAAACCAGAATAATGAGCCAGAAGGTAGTCGATCGCAAATACATAAGGATCGCGAATACATGACTCATCTGAGGAAAGCAAATCCTGCACCATTCGATCGTTTGGTCGGCTTCATGGAGTCTTTGCATAAATCACATCTTGTACTGCCACCAAAGCATTATGAGTTAATGGCTGTCGCGGGGGCAACTATAACTCAATGTGTTTACTGTCTTGAAAAGCATGTAAATGATGCAAAAAAGACCGGAGCCAGTCATAGGGAGATCGCTGATGTCGTGCATATGGCGGTTGTTTTGCGGGCTGAAAGCACAATGTATGAATGGCGGGCGAGTGAATTGCTGGAGTTCTCTAGTGAGTTCCAAGTTTGATTGATAGAAAATCTATAAAATAAATCGCCTAGCTCAATCGATTAAATTAGATTTAAGCCTGTCGCCATAAAATAAATGGAAATTATTTATATGTATTTAAATTTACCAAAATGGATTTTGGCGATAGCAATGGCTGCAGCTGCTTCGCCTGGAATGGCTGTAGTATTTCCAAATAAGCCAATCACGATAGTTGTTTCTGGGCCGCCCGGTGGGACTGCAGATGCGATGATGCGAATCATAACTGCTCCTCTCGGGAAAATCCTTGGCCAACCGGTTGTTCTGGATTTCAAGCCAGGGGCAAGCGGAATTATCGCATCAGAATACGTTTCAAGAGCGCCCGCGGATGGCTCTACGTTGCTATTCGTATACACCAGTCATTCTATTAATCCCTGGTTAAATGCAAAATTGCCGTACGATAGTCTGAGAAGCTTCGCGCCGGTTGCTTTGCTTGGCGAGATGCCGTTGTTGTTGGCGGTTCCTGAAAACGGGCCAAAAACAATTACAGAATTAATTAATAAAGCTCGCGCTAATCCTGGAGCACTTAGCTACGCTGCACCAACGCCAAATAGCGCTTCACATATTGCCGGTGAAATGTTTTCTCAAATCACCGGTGGGAAAATGCTAATGGTTCCTTACAAGGGCACAGCTCCAGCCGTACTCGATCTCGCGGCAGGCCGCGTTTCGATGATGATGGACACGCACCTCGGATTACTTCCTCTTGTCCAGGCCAACAAAGTGCGGATTTTAGGTGTCGCGAGCGAACGACCATCTGATGCATTCCCGCATTTAGAGCCTATCGGAAAACTACTGCCAGGTTTTCAGTTCTCCGCATGGTTTGGCATACTCGCGCCTGCAGGTACTCGGGCAGAGATCGTAGGTCTTCTCAATGAAGCATTAAATAGTAGCCTGCGGGATCCGGTGATCAGAGAGCAGCTTATCAATCGCGGCTTTGAGCCGCGTCCAGAATCTATTGCCAATTGGGGGAAGTTCATAAGAGAAGAAAATACACGATGGGGTTATTTCATTCGCAATAACAAAATTAATGAAAATAAATGAAAAGTTGTCATGTAAAAGCGTTTTGTATATTTTCGGAAGAACGTCGTCCTCTTTACTGTTCAAATGAATAGACCAGTTCCTCATGGCGGAAATTATATTAGATTGAAGACGAATAAATAAAATGAAAAATATACCGCATTTAAGCCATTTGATTACACACAAGTCAGTCGCCCAGTTCTCGGGCGTACTTGAGGCCTGCGGCGAAATCCATCAGTCGCTGCAGGCCCTGCCAGATGGTCTTGACCCCGGGTTCGCCGTCGCCTTTGCGCGCAAGGAAGCCGCCGAGCATGGCGACCAAGCGCACGACCTCATTCAGACGCGGTGACGTCTTCGGCGGCTTCTTCTTGTTGAGAATAAATGCCGCGCGCCATTCATCCCGCTCGAATAGCAGCCCTGCATCCAGGTCCGGGCAAGTTCGACCCAGTCGCATCAGCCGAGCGATGCGCCATGCCACCACCATGAATAGCGCCAAGGCACGCTCAAGCCGTGCCATCGATGCGAGTTGCAACGCTTCGACACGACAGCCGTTCTTGAGCACGTGAAAGATCAAATCGACCGCCCAACGCGCGCGGTACCAGTCAATAAGCTGCGCCGCTGCGTCAAGGCCGTCCACCTCGCGATTACTCAGCAGTCGCCATTCAATCGGCTTGACACCTGCCGGCGGGTCGACCCCCCGAGCGACGATGCAAGTGGCACCCACCACGCCGCCTGCAGCATCAGACAACGCGACACGTTGCGCCCACACCTGCTGCCGTACCGCGCGCGCCGGCTGAGCCTGACGTGCCGCCAGCGTAAAGTGAATCCTGCCCACTGGCTCACCCGCAGTCACGTTGTCCCACAGCTTGCCGCCGCCAGGCAAGGTGCGGTTGTGCTGCGAGCGCAGTAGCCAATCCGCTGGGTGGCCCAACTCCTTTGCTTTGGCCATCAGCGCCATGATGTCCGATTCCCGGTCAGCCACATAGACGAGTCGCGTGGCAGGCAGTACGGCCGCCTGTTCGGCAACCCGCTCATATCCTTCGGTCCAGCGGGTACTTTCCTTGATGCCGTGGCGCACGCCATCCGCATTCTTCGGCTCGCGTGCCCACATGTAGGCATCAAGCACGCCCAGCGGTTCGCGCGATGGCGTTACCGCGTAAGTTGGGTGCAGATATAGTCCGCGTTGCGCCTCATACGACAGCGGTCCCAAGCCTGTGATGGTCTGGCCGTTAAAGTCCAACTCCGTGGTGTCTTGGATGCACAGCACCACTTCGCAAGCTCGCATCCGCTCGGCCGAACTCTGCCAGTGGGGCGCCAGAATATCGCGCCAGTCCAGTTCATCCTGAGCCAGGAAGCGGTACGCCGCAGCCGTTTCCGCCCAGCCGCCGCATGCGTTGGGTATGCTTGCCGTGGGCTTCTCTGCGAGCCGCTCCGCCAGTAGCACCGCGCGCTTGTTCAAGCGCTGGTCGCCCAAGTCAATGTCCTTGAATTCCGCCGCTGCCCAACTCGTTGCCTCTCGCTGCATGTGCCGCCCAAAATGCAAGAGTGAACGACAATCCGAAAGAGTTTACAACCCCACCCGCTAAGTCATTGACCGTAAACGACTTTCTGCAGCACGACGCGGGTCACGACTTGTGTGTAATGAGGTGGCCGTGGCCGAGCACGTCGCGTACGGCGAGCCAGCGGTGTGCCATTTCGCAGCATGGCAGAAGCTGCCATGCTGCTGCGCATTCCGGTCGATTTCTTCTTCATGTTCACTCCTTTCGGTATAGATATGACGATACGTAATATAAGCGCTAAAGACTTTGCAACGAATCTCGTTGAGGGGCTACTTTCTCGATGGCCCATGAACAAGACCTAACAGGCCGCTGAGATACCTCGAGCGGACGTCAGCGCGTGAAGTTGTCTGCGCCGCGCATGAAAGTAGGGTTGGATGGGATCCTCAAATCAACGCTTCAGGCAGTCGTCGAGTTTGTTCACTATGCGGAGGCTGGATGATTTCGTGCCGAAGTCCCACCCGCTGCGCTCGATCCGCACCATGGCCAACCAGGCGCTGGAGAAGATGGACCGGTTGTTCGCGCAGATGTACGAGGCCGATATCAAGGGTGGCCGGCCCAGCATCGCGCCGGAGAAGTTGCTGCGGGCCATGCTGCTGCAGTTGCTCTACAGCATTCGCTCCGAACGTCAGCTCATGGAGCAGACGCACTACAATTTGCTGTTTCGCTGGTTCATCGGGCTGTCGATGGACGACACAGTTTGGGTGCCCACGGTCTTCACCAAGAACCGCGAACGGCTGATTAAGCATGATGCGGTGATCGAGTTTTTCAACGAGGTGCTGGCCAACGCGCAGAAGAAGAACTGGCTGTCGGGCGAGCACTTCAGCGTCGACGGCACGCTGATTCAGGCGTGGGCAGGCCACAAGAGCTTCGTGCGCAAGGATGGCGGCGACGAAGACGACAACGACGGCGCCAACTTCAAGGGTCGCAAGCGCAGCAATGAGACGCACGAGTCCAAGACCGATCCCGATGCCAGGCTCTACCGCAAGGGCAAGACCGCCAGTGAACTGCGCTACATGGGTCATACCCTGAGCGACAACCGCCACGGCCTGGTGGTGAGCGCGATGGTGACCAATGCGGACGGACACGCCGAGCGCGAGGCCGCAAAGGTCATGCTCAACGATGCCAGGCAGGTGACGGAAGACCTGGATGTGGAAGTCACCGTGGGCGCGGACAAGGGCTATGACGCGCACGAGTTCATTGAGGCTTGCTTGGAGATGAAGGTGACGCCGCATGTGGCACAAAACACCTCGGGGCGGCGCTCGGCCGTTCCTGATGCCATTGCTTGCAGCGCCGGTTATGCCATCTCGCAGCAGAAACGCAAGCTGATCGAACAAGGCTTTGGGTGGGCGAAGACCGTGGGGCGCATGCGCCAGGTAATGGTGCGCGGACTAAAGAAGGTCGACCAGATGTTTGTGCTGAGCATGGCCGCCTACAACCTCGTGCGCATGCGCTCGCTGGGACAAATCCGTCCGCAGTTGCAGCAATCGCGGTAATGAGGCCGGAAATGGGCGCCAAAACGCGGAAAAAGTCGATGCAGTGACGACCGGCTTCCGGATTGTGAAAAATAGCGCCCCCCGGCCTTGCGGGGGAAGCCTCATCGCTTGCGCGGTGAGTACTTCAGCAGCCTGCTAAGACGCAACAGGCTTCACCAGCCTGATCACAGAACATGGCGGCGAAGTCGTCGCCATCTTGGGCTGCCGGACAGATGTGCATGGTTTTGCGTTGGCGCCGTGGCGTGCCGCAGTATTGGCAGCGCCATGCGGCGTCCTCGTAGATGCCCGGCTGGTAGTCGTGCCGGCATACGTTGCCGAGTCTCATGGTTAGCGCTTCCTGAGTAGTTGCGAGCGGATCAGTTTTTCAATGGCATGACTTTGGGTCAGGTCCTTCAAGGCTCGGCCAGAGCCGCCACGGCAGGGCTGTTGACCTGGCTCATTGCTTGCTCGCCTGGTGGAGGTCAAGGTGGTTGTGAGCTTCCACTTCCCGATGCATGTCCAGGGCTTGCGAGTGCGAGTACAGCGATGTGGTCGATAGGTCGGCATGGCCCAACACGTCACGGACGACCAGTAAAGGCGTGCCGTTACGCAGAGCATTGCCGACGCTGCCATATGACGCAGCCAGTGCGTCGAAGCCGCCTTCAGATGGTCCGCAGCCACCTTATCCTCCAGCGTCGCGGCGGCAGCCTCAAACATCCCCTTGAAGACTGTGTACAAGGCCTGCCGGGTGATTGGACGGAATCGCTCTTTTACCTGGATCGAGAAGATCAGCGGCGTCTCGTCGCGAGGGGCGATTGAGGCAGGCAAACCGAATGACTGGCGGTACAGGCTCAGCTCGTGAAGCACTTCGTCAGTCAGCGGGATTTCGCGCGGCTTCGATCCCTTCCGTCGTGGCTCAATCAGGCGGAGCACTGGGTCGCAGGCTACTCATCGCTCAGGCGGCACGGTGTGCGATCTGGCCCGCGAGCTCACGCGCTATATCCATCCGCGGCCTACTGTCTTCTTGCAACAAATTCCCGACTTAATCTAAGCGCACGCGCGCATCCACGGCCACGCAGCCTTGTCCCGCCACCCTAACCTTCAGCGGATTGACCTCGATCTCGAAGTCGCGTTCGTGAAAGGCCTGCGCCAGCCAGCCCATTCGCACTATGACATCAGCTACTGCGTCGATGTCGAGTGGAGGGCGGCCACGGTGGGCTTCAAGTAGCGGTGCGATCCTTAAGCCACGGAGTGCCGTCAGGGCGGTTTCGCGGGCTACGGGTGCCGGCAGTACCGCGATATCGCGTAGC
This sequence comes from Cupriavidus sp. GW823-FHT06D04, assembly GCF_058795055.1. Lineage (NCBI taxonomy): Bacteria > Pseudomonadati > Pseudomonadota > Betaproteobacteria > Burkholderiales > Burkholderiaceae > Cupriavidus > Cupriavidus sp. GW823-FHT06D04. The sequence goes on from NZ_JBXAHL010000016.1 coordinate 151,600, forward strand.
ACCTCGACCATCACGCCGCCACTGCCAATCACTACCAGAGGTCCGAACTGCGGGTCGCGCCGTATACCGACAATAAGTTCCAACTCTCCCGCTTCCTGGGACTGCAGATAAAAGCCGGCGATTCGCGCCCGTGGCAAAGTTGCACTGATGCGCAGACGCATAGCTTCGAGGCCATTGCGGAGGGCACAGGCATCGCCCACATTAAGCAGGACGCCCCCAACGTCAGACTTGTGCACGATATCCGGCGACACTACCTTCGCAACTAGTGGGAAGCCTATGGCCTCACTGCCCGCCACTGCTTCTTCAATATCGGCGAACACCTGGCCAGAGTTTACCGGCACCCCAATCGCTTCCAGAAGTGCCTTTGATTGAAACTCGTCAGCGGCGCCGGTCATCTCCGGAAGGTCGCTTGCATCCAGATCCAGTTCCTCCGGCTCCGGAGCGGCCCGCCATGCCGACCAGCGACGCCAGCCAGCGACCGCTGCTACCGCCTCGCCCAGGCTGTTGGTGAACGGGACCCCGCAATCGATCAGCGCGTTGCGGGCCGGATTGGCAGCCATGCCCGGTTGCATCACAAATAGGAGCGGCTTTCCGCTCTCCTGCGCGCCCGCAGCGAGTTGGCGACTGGTCGTGGCCAAGCCTGGTGCCGTAGTCATTACCGCGACGCAAAGGTCGGCCTGTGGGTCAACCATGGCAATCTCGGTAGTCCTAAACGCTATGTCTACTGCTTCGCCCACCTCCTCATGTCGGCGCGCGAACAGATCAACGGGGTTGTCTGCCTGGCCTGGAGGGTAAAAAGCAGACAGTGCTTCGCGGGTAGGTTCGGAAAAGCGAGTCAACGGAATTCCCGCTTCTGCCAACCTGTCGGCGCTCAAGGCGCCCCCGCCGCCGGACGTCGTAACGATGACCGCCTGATCAACCCTCTTTCCCGGATAGCGGGCCATTGCCGCCGCGAGGACCAGCATAGCTGCAGGGTCATCCAGCAGCACGACATTCTCTTGCCGGCACACAGCTTCCAGACTGGCAAAGTCCCCCGCCATGCTGGCGGTATGCGAGTAGGCCGCTCGACATCCCTCTGCCGTTTTGCCCGCCTTAACGGCGAGCCAAGGCTTACCTGCAGCCCGAGCGCGGCGTGCAAGTTGCACAAAGCGCTTCGGCGACTTGATTCCCTCGATATATGTGCAGATCACCCGGGTATCTGGGTCGGCTATCAGAAACTCCACGAAATCACAAAGTTCTAAGTCCGCCTGGTTTCCAACCGAAATGCAATGCGTGAAGCCAATGCCCATTTCATAAGCACGGTCGAACAGAGTTGCCATCAGCGCGCCGCTTTGGCTAATGAAGCCGATCGGGCTCTTTATTAGTCTATCGACTTCCAGCGCAGGAGAAGAGCACAGCACCAGATCATTAGACGGACTGATCAGCCCCAGGCAGTTTGGCCCAATCAGTCGCATGCCACTGGCATTGGCTATCTTGACTATCTCGCGCTCCAACTCGGCACCCGCAGCGTCCGCGTCGGAGAACTTGGATGTGATGATGATGGCGACTCGCACACCGCGCGCTGCGCACGCTGCGACCTGATCCTTCACCTTTGCCTGAGGCAAGGCCATGATGACCATTTCCGGAGCGCACGGCGTGGCCTCGATGCTTGGGAACGTCTTGTGGCCGAAAAGAGTCTCGCGCCCCGGATTGATTGGATAGATGGTGCCGTCAAAGTTATGCTTAAGCAGCATACGGTACAGCCGTCCACCGAATTTGCTCTGGTCCTCTGACGCACCTATTACAGCGACCGACCTGGGACTTAGCAGCGCGGCCAAGTTGCTATCTGAAGTGCTGGATTGGCTCATGAATTTCTCTCACGTTGGACTGGCTGCGTGGTCAAGGTATGTTGCCTGTAGTCCGGTACGAATTTTCCGCTTCTAGAGAACACAGCGCACGACGCTGACAGGCTGCTTCAACAGTGTCATTGCGCGAGAGCGACACAAGGCATAACGTCCTCTTTGGGACGGTCTCGGCAGCCTTGGGCGGTCGTCGTCTCGACGAGCACTACTCAGGCGCGCGCTTTTCCTTTAGCCTTTGCTGACCTGGCGTGACGCTGTTTCAGGGTCGTATTACGCTAGTCGAGGTCTTGCAACGGAAGCTGCCAAACGGTGCCTTCAACCAGCCTTGACCTCGGCCCTACACCTAGAGCACTCCGACGATCGTACCGATGGATAAATATCACCGTCTGTCGCACTCAGATCACTTTTCGCCGCCGCAGAAACCGATACTCTTCAGCGTCGATTCCAAGAAGGCCCGTAAAGATTTCTTCGTTGTCTTGGCCAATTGACGGCGCTGGTTGGATAGGTTCTGCTGGCGTACCGAGCATCTTTGGCACAATCCCTGGCATCTTGATCGGCCCAAGTTCCGGATGCTGAACAGTTTCGATGTTGCCGCGCGCTTCGAAATGCGGGTCCTCCATAATCTCCTCGATCGTTAGAGCCAATGAGAACGGAATTCCATAATTGGTCAGCGTATCGCTGAGCAAGGCAAATTCCGTTTCTCGAATCCAGTGGGCCACGACTTCATTGAGATCTGTGATGTGTTCCCAGCGCTTCACATGGGTTGCATAGCGAGAATCGTCTGCCATATCAGGCCGCTCCATCGCTTGACACAGCTTCCGAAACAAGGAGTCGCCGGAGATCGTCAGGGTCATGAAGCGGCCGTCCTTGGTTTCGAAGTTGCTTCCCGGCGCTGCCGCAGAATGGACGTTGCCGGTGCGCTCGCGCTTTCGCCCCAATTTATCGTACGCAGGGACCATTGAGTCCGTGAAACGAAACACGGGTTCGTAGAGTGCCAAATCGATCTGCTGGCCGATACCGCCGTTCAGATCCCGGTGATAAAGCGCCATCATCACGGCGAATGCCCCCATAGTTGCGGTGGAGTAATCGGCCATACTGGTGCCAATGCGGACCGGAGCACGATCTGGGTATCCGGTCATGGCCATGACGCCACTGAACGCTAACGCTATCCTGTCGTATCCACCGCGTTGCGCATTAGGGCCGGTCTGGCCGAAGCCGGAAATGCTCAGCATCACGAGCGCCGGATTCACGGCTGAAAGTTCGCTATAGCCCACGCCCCACTTTTCCAGCGTGCCCGGGCGGAAGTTCTCCATCACCACGTCAGCTTTCTCTACCAGCTTCTTTAGAAGAGCTTGGCCCTCTGGCTGACGCAAGTCGATAGTCACGGACTTCTTATTCCGGCCTTCCACTTGCCACCACAGGCACTCCTCTTCGTAGAAAGGTCCCACCCCTCGCAGCGTGTCACCGGTACCCGGTTGCTCAACCTTTATGACATCCGCGCCGAAGTCCGCAAACAGCGTTGCTGCCACCGGAGCCGCCACCATGGTCCCCAAGTCCAGGACTCTCACTCGAGAAAGGGGACCACCACGCCTATCTTTGCTGTCGTCTTTCATTTCACAGTCATCCTCGATCTCACTCAGCTTTCACGCCCGAAGCCTTGATGGCTTTAGCGTACATATCTATGTCGGCTTTCAAGTGACGCGCTGCATCCGCTTGCGATCCGGCGGTAATCTCCAGGCCCTGCTTTTCGAGTTGGTCCCGTACCGAAGGAGTTTTCAAAACCTCGTTAACCGCGGTATTGAGTTTGCGAACGATACTGTCCGGCGTGCCAGCCGGTGCGACAAGCATCAACCAGGCACTTACACTGACTCCCGGGACCCCTGCTTCGCGCATGGTCGGAACGTTCGGCAGAGCGCTGGAGCGCTCTGTGCCAGTCTGCGCCAGAGCACGGACCTTCCCCGCCGCGACATACGGCGTCACGAGAAGGGTAGTGTCTATCATGACGTCGGTCTGACCGCCGAGTAAGTCCGTAAAAGCGGGAGCGCTGCCACGATAGGGAATGTGCTTGATGTCCGCGTTAGACGCGCTCTTGAACGTTTCCATGGCAAGGTGTGGGCTGCCACCGTTTCCCGAAGAGCCGTACGATAGCTTGCCGGGATTTTTCTTTGCCAGGGCAATCAGTTCCTGTAGGTTCTTTGCGGGAGAATTGGGCGGCACAATCAGTACCAACGGCATCGACGCCACGTCTACCACTGCCACGAAGTCCTTGAAGGCGTCGTATGGTCGCTTGGTGTACAGGCTATGATTTATCGCGAACGGCGGTGTTGCCCATAGCAATGTGTATCCATCGGCCGGGCTTCTCGCCACTGCTTCAGTGCCGATGATCGTTCCTCCGCCACCCTTGTTGTCAACCAACACGGGTTGACCCAGCTTGTCCTTCAGCTTGGCGGCAACTAGACGCGCGACCGTATCCGAAGTGCCACCCGGTGGGAATGGCACGACGATTTTGATGGGGTGGGAAGGATAGTTTTCCTGCGCAAGAGCGCTAGCCATCGGAACTAGGGCCACAACGGCTGCCGCGATGGCACGAAGAAAGATATTCATGATGCTTCCTTGAATTTTCATTCAACGGCCGTTGAACACGGGAGCACGCTTCTCACGAAATGCGGCGAAGCCCTCAACGTAGTCTTCACTTTTCGCGACCTTGTCCGCCTCGAGACGGTAATGCCCAAAGCGCTCGGTCGGCCCCACTGGCAGGATGTCGCGCGTCACGAAGCGCTTCATCATTGCAAGCACCAGCGGCGCCATCGTCGCAATGTCGGCAGCAATCTCAAGTGCAGTTTCGACCTGCCTTCCGGTGGGGACAACCTCATTCACCATGCCAACTTCATAGGCGCGCTTTGCGTCGATAATCTTAGCGCGCAACATCACTTCCATCGCAATCTTGTGAGGAATACGGGCGGCCAAACTGGCGACCATCCCTTGGGTAAGGCCAAGCCGGGCTTCAGGGTAGGAGAAGCGCGTGTTTTCGGCCGCTACGACGAGGTCGCACATCATGGGAATGATCAGCCCTCCCCCAATGCACCACCCGGCTACGGCAGCAAGTACCGGCTTCTCAGTGGTGATGCCGACGGTAGGTGTGCATCTCCAGAACTCCGGGACATCGTTGACGTCAGCACCAGCACTGAAAGCGGCATCGCCAGCGCCCGTGATGACGGCGACGCGTTGGCTGGATTCATCAAACTCAGCAAATGCGCGCTGCAGATTCTCAGCGGTCTTGGAGCAAATGGCATTACGCCGTTCCGGGCGGTTAATCGTCATCAACGTAACGCCATTGTCGAAGTTGTTAACAAGGATTTGATCCATGCTTGTCTCCTAATAGCCTTTAGATATTGGTGCGGACCCCGAAATTGCGGGCCCTTTATAAGCATTTCCTTATACAGAAGTCAGGACTCTTCCCGCAGTGCTTGAATGGTGAGCGCGGCGTCCATGGTTCGCTGCATGC
>NZ_JBXAHL010000017.1:0-155483 GCF_058795055.1 Cupriavidus sp. GW823-FHT06D04
GAAGCGGCGGTGGCCGCGGCCAAGGCGGTCGGCTATGTCGGCGCCGGCACGGTCGAGTTCATCGCCAACCAGGACGGCTCGTTCTACTTCATGGAGATGAACACGCGCCTGCAGGTGGAGCACCCCGTCACCGAAATGATCACCGGGCAGGACCTAGTCGAATGGCAGCTGCGCGTCGCCGCCGGCGAGCCGCTGCCGTTGACGCAGGAGCAGCTGCGCATCGACGGCCATGCGCTGGAAGCACGCATCTACGCCGAGAACCCCGACAAACAGTTCCTGCCGTCCACCGGCACGCTGCGCTACCTGCGCACGCCGCCGGCGGTGCAGTTCATGCGCGGTGGTGATGTGCATGGCCCGGCCGGCATCCGAATCGACGCCGGCGTGCGCGAAGGCGACACCATCAGCCCGTTCTACGACCCGATGATCGCCAAGCTGATCGTCTGGGGCAAGGACCGCGACGAGGCGCTGGCGCGCATGCGCCAGGCGCTGGCGTCGTATCACGTGGTGGGGCTGTCGACCAACGTGGCCTTCCTGCAGCGGCTGGTGTCGTCGCAGGCGTTCCGCACCGCCGATCTCGATACCGGGCTGATCGAGCGCAACGAAGCCACGCTGTTCCCGCCTGCCGCCCCGGTCGGCCTGGAAGTCATTGCGCTGGCGGTGGCCGCGCTGCTCGACCGCGAGACGCGCGAGCGCCGCATCGACGCCGCCGACCAGCATTCGCCGTGGACCCATGGCGGCGCGTGGCGGCTGAACGGCGGCGTGTCGCGCACGCTGCGCTTCGGCTATGGCGAGCAGGTGCTGGAGGTGACGCTGAACACCGATGCACGCGGCAGCACGCTGATCTACGCAAACCAGGTTGTGTCCTTCGCCTGCAACTGCCAGGGAGATGAGATCCGCGTCGACCTCGGTACGCGCCACGCGCACGGCCAAGTGCATGCCGACGGCGAGGTGTTTCATGCCTTCCATGCCGGTCGTCACGTAAGCCTGACCTGGCTCGACCCCCTGGCGCACGCTGGCGAGGCTGAAAGCGAAGACGGCAAGCTGACCGCGCCGATGCCCGGCAAGGTCATTGCCGTGATGGTCGAGGCGGGCAGCATCGTGACGCGCGGGGCCCCGCTGCTGGTGATGGAGGCAATGAAGATGGAGCACACCATCAGCGCGCCGGCTGATGGTGTGGTCAGTGAAGTGCTCTATGGGGTTGGCGAGCAAGTGGCTGAAGGGTCGCAGCTCCTCGCGTTTGAAGCCTGATATCGTGGGGAGATTTCCGGCAATGCAACCAGACAAAGTCAAGATCGTGGAAGTCGGTCCACGCGATGGCCTGCAGAACGAGAAGGCGTTAGTGCCGACCGAGATCAAGGTCGCATTGATCGACCAGCTGACCGACGCAGGCTTCACCAATATCGAGGCAGCATCATTTGTGTCGCCGAAGTGGGTGCCCCAGATGGCCGACGGCGCGGAAGTGATGGCGCGTATCAGACGGCGCCCTGGCACGCTTTACTCCGCACTCACCCCCAACATCAAGGGCCTGGACGCGGCACTGGCTGCCGGCGCCGATGAGGTCGTCATCTTCGGCGCTGCCAGTGAAGCGTTCTCGCAGAAGAACATCAATTGCTCGATCGCCGAGTCGATGGCCCGCTTTGAGCCTGTCGCGGCTGCAGCGAAGGAGAGAGGTATACGCCTGCGTGCCAGCGTGTCTTGCTCGCTGGGCTGTCCCTATCAACGGGACGTGCCGGTCGGAGCGGTTGTTGATCTGGTGCGGCGCATGCGCGAGCTGGGCTGCGACGAGATCGATATTGCCGATACGATCGGCGTGGGTACACCTGACAAGGTTCAGGAAGTCATGCGAGCGGCTTCGACGGAGTTTCCATTAGAGCGGCTGTCGGGACACTTCCACGACACCTATGGCCACGCCCTCTCCAATGTCCGGGCCAGCCTTGAGGTGGGCATTCGCATCTTCCATTCGTCCGTGGCCGGGCTTGGCGGTTGCCCTTATGCCAAGGGCGCCACCGGAAATGTCGCTACCGAAGCGCTTCTCCGGATGATGCAGAACCTGGGCGTCGAAACCGGGATCGATGCCGGCAAGGTAGCGCAGATCGGGGAGTTCATTTCCAGGGCCGTCGGCAACCGTGGCGCAAGAAGCACGCTGTCAGCGAACCAGGCGAGCTAGTACTCGTTTCAGGCAACAAATACGTGGGTTCGGGCAAGCGAGGCCGCACCCATGTCGTCAGCCGCACGTCACACCAGCTATTCTATCGTGGCCGATAGTCCCCGAAGGACCCGATTTCACTCCCACTCCATCATCAACAGGTCGTCCGAAGCCGCGTGGGTAATCAGTGTGCCTCGGATGCGCTGAACCGTCGCCTGTAGTAACCCGGGCTGGTTCCAAGCCGAGTCCGGAAATGATTGCGCAATGTGGCTGCAGCACCAAAGCCGACTTGCACCGCGATTTCATCCACGGACAAATCGGTCTCTTCAAGCAACGTCCTGGCCCGGCCCAGGCGCTCGGTAAGCAGCCATTCCCCTGGCGGCATCCCCATCGTACTGACAAAGTGCCGCTGAAAGGTTCGGGCACTCATCGCCGTTTGCCTTGCCATTCTGACAATCGACCAGCCCTCGTCCAATGTGGCGCGCACCGCGTCCACCAAGGGTGCCAGCGAAGAGCCGCTACGCTTTGAGACCGGCTCGTCGATATATTGGGCCTGCCCGCCTTCGCGGTGGGGTGGCATGACCAGTCGGCGCGCGACCTGATTGGCTGCGCGCGGGCCAAGGTCCCGGCGAATCAGGTGGAGGCACAAGTCGATTCCCGCCGCACTGCCGGCAGACGTGAGGACATCGCCGGCATCGACGTAGAGCACGTCCGCTTCCACGTGGACGTCCGGATATCGCGCCGCGAGTGCTGCGGCATGGCGCCAGTGCGTAGTCACACGCTTTCCGTCGAGCAGCCCCGCTGCCGCCAGGACAAAGGCGCCCGTGCAGATTGACATGACGCGCGCCCCGCGTTTGTTCGCCTTCCTCAACGCGCGGCAAAGTTCCGGCGGGACGTCCGCTTCGATACCGCGCCACCCCGGAATGATGATGGTCTTCGCTTTGGCCAGGAGTTCGAGGCCACCGTCAGCGTGTACCTGGATGCCACCCGAGCCGCGCAACCTCCCCGATTCGGCGGAACAGGTCGTGAAGCGGTACCAGCTGTCGCCCATTTCAGGTCTTGGCAGACCGAACACTTCAACGGCGCAGCCATACTCAAAGAGGCTCAGGCCGTCATACACGACGACGGCAACCAGTCCTGCATTGACAGACGACTGTGATTTGGTCTTTGGCACGATATGGACGGAAATGGGCATTGATGCCACCAGCGATTGATTTTGCCCCATCTGCTCTGCGTCTAGCAAGACCCTCCCCCATGTCTGTTGCGTGTGCTGCGATCCTGCTCGCCGCCACTCGCATCAAGTTGGCACGATCCTTACGCAAATTGTCGTTCGTGCCACTGGTGGGGTCTATTTGCACTGCTTATCCTGTGGTCGGTGGTTCGCGATACGGCAAGCGACGCGCGTCCGCCAGCAATTTCAACCCGCAGAGAGAGTGAAAGTGAAAGACAAACTATTCATGCTTCGCCCCGGCTTTTTTTCAGGCTCGGAAGGTCCGTTCTATTGTGGAGATTCCGTTGCCGTTGAAGGCCTGCTCGGCTTCTTCCCGCAGTTGCGCAATGAAGTGGATGTCGAATACATCGATGCGCCCCGCCCTCGCATGGCAATTGTCGAACTGATCGGCGAGGCGAACCAGTCCGCCCCCGTCCTGGTGCTCGGCGACGGGCGCGCGCCGGTCGATGACGGTGTGGAGATTCACGTGAGCGGCCAGACGCGTTTTATCGATTCGCCCGACCATATCCGTCGATACCTGTCGTCGCAGTACGGTGTGGCGCATCCCGCCTCCTGACCACAGGCCAACCCGGCTCATGCGTGAAGAGGCCTTCCATGCAGCCCCGCGCGCCGATCGCAACCATTGCGATTGGCGGCATCGCCTGCCGCAACTTTGGCGGTGCCCATGCGTGGCGGGCCTCGACTTCGAACCTGCTCAGTAATCGCTTCCGGCAATCGCCTGAAGTCTCTTGAATAAGCTATGGATTCTCCAATGTCTTCGCCCAAGCACGCCAAGGTCCTGATTCTCGGTTCCGGCCCTGCCGGCTATACCGCCGCCGTCTATGCAGCGCGCGCCAACTTGTCGCCGGTGCTCGTCACGGGCCTGGCGCAAGGCGGCCAGTTGATGACCACGACCGATGTCGAAAACTGGCCGGCGGATGCAACGGGGGTGCAGGGCCCAGAGCTGATGCAGCGCTTTCTCGACCACGCGGAGCGCTTCAACACCGAGATCCTGTTCGACCACATCCACACGGCAAAGCTCGACGGGAAGCCGATTCGCCTGATCGGAGAATCCGGCGAGTACACCTGCGACGCGCTGATCATCGCGACAGGCGCGTCCGCACAGTATCTCGGTCTGCCGTCCGAGGAATCCTTCATGGGCCGCGGCGTGTCCGCTTGCGCGACCTGCGACGGCTTCTTCTACCAGCAGCAGCATGTAGCCGTGGTTGGCGGCGGCAATACGGCGGTCGAGGAAGCGCTGTATCTGGCTGGCATCGCGAAAAAGGTCACGGTGATCCACCGCCGCGACAAGTTCCGCGCCGAGCCGATCCTGGTCGACCGTCTGCTCGAGAAGGCGAAGCAAGGTGTTGTCGAGATCAAATGGAACCACGTGCTCGACGAAGTGAATGGCGACGAGGCCGGCGTGACCGGCCTGCGCATCAGGCATGCGCAAACCGGCGAGACCACCGAACTCGCACTGCAAGGCGTTTTCATCGCCATCGGCCACAAGCCGAACACCGATCTCTTCAGAGGCCAGCTCGAGATGACGAATGGCTACATCGTCACCAACGGCGGCCTCTCGGGCAACGCCACGGGTACGAGTGTGCCGGGCGTGTTCGCGGCAGGCGACGTGCAGGACCACATCTATCGGCAGGCGATCACCAGCGCCGGCACGGGCTGCATGGCCGCGCTCGATGCGCAGCGATACCTGGAAAGTACGCCGGAGCCTGAATTTCTACATTGCACTATCCCAGTAGAAAATTTTTCTAATTAGAAGCGAGATGGTGGGTACCTTTGGAAGCCTTTTGCAGAGATCGAACACTATGATTTCTCTCACAAACAGCGCGAAGCCGGCTTTCCAATCCAGGATCGGACGATGCGCAATACCGGATTACGCCCCCACCATGAGAACAATATTCCGGCTCTTCCAAGAGCACCCGGCATCGGTTGGCGAGAGCTATCTGCAGCATATGTCGTCGTCGTTTTCATTTGGCGCGTCGATGCTGTTCGCATCGATGGCGGCGCTCGTGCACGGCATGCTGCCTTTTCTCTTCGTCGCCACAGGCAGCAACACGATCTCTCGGCTGCATGAGCGCATGGTCACCCATCGCAACCGCGTGGCGTCGCGTCACCGATAAACAAGCCCCCCCTTCGACAACAACATGACAAGCTCACTAGCGTCTTCCCTGCTACGCCAGGTCCCCTATATGGGCGTGATTCACGTCGTTCACGAAGCCGTCAAGCTCGGCTTCCGCAACGGTCATCCCGACTGGTGCAACCTCGGCCAGGGGCAGCCTGAAATCGGGCCCATGGCAGGCGCGCCGGAACGGCTGGCCTCACTGCAGTTCGACGTGGCCGATTGCGCCTACGGGCCGGTCGGCGGCATCGATGCGCTGCGTCAGGCGGTCGCGGACGATTACAACCGTCGCTATCGTCGCGGCAAGGCATCGCAGTACACGAAGGACAATGTCGCGATTGCGTCCGGCGGGCGGCTTGCGCTGTCGCGCCTGCTCGCCACCCTGGGCGAAATTCGTCTGGGCCACGTCGTGCCCGACTACACCGCCTACGAAGATCTGATCGCTTACCACCGCCATCGCTTCACGCCGGTCACGCTGCCCGTGGGGCCCGAAGACGGCTTTGCCATCCCGGCGCAGGCGCTCGAGGAACTGATCGCAAGGGAAGAGCTGGACGCGCTGCTGTGGAGCAATCCCAACAACCCCACCGGGGCCGTGGTACGTGGTGAAGCACTGGCACAGTATGTGGCGGCGGCGCGCAACACGGGCTGCTGGATGCTGCTCGACGAGTTCTATTCTCACTTCGTGTTCGAAGATGGCCATGCCCCCGCTGACAAGCCGGTATCTGCCGCCGAGTTCGTCGAGGACGTGGAAACGGACCCGGTCGTCATCGTCGACGGCTTGACGAAGAATCATCGTTACCCCGGACTGCGCGTCGGCTGGGTGGTGGGGCCGACCGAGGTGATCGACATGATCAGCCGTGCCGCAAGCGCCATCGACGGCGGCCCGCCGACGATCGTGCAACGGCTTGCCGTGCAAGCGCTGCAACACGACCGCGCGGATCAGGAAACGTCCGCATTGCGGAAGATGTTCGCCAGGAAGCGCCGCATCATGCTGGACGCGCTGACCAACATGGGTGTCGAGATCCCATGCCCTGGCAACGGCACGTTCTATCTCTGGGGCCGCGTACATCGGCTGCCCGCGCCGCTGAACACCGCGGACACCTTCTTTACGGAGGGTCTCAAGCGCAAGGTCATGACCGTGCCCGGCAGGTTCTTCGACGTCAATCCGGGCAACCGGCGCGCGACCGAGTACATCGACGCAAGCTGGGTGCGCTTCTCGTTCGGCCCGCCCGAGCCCAATCTCCGCATGGGACTGGAGCGACTGGGTGACATGGTCAACAGCGCCATGCGAGGGTAATCCGGATGTCCCCCGATACCTACCTCTCGCACGGCGTGATCGATCCGGACGATTTCGGCGGCGTCGTCAATCCGCCGGTTTTCCATGCGTCGACCGTGACGTTTCGCAATCTCGACGACATGGAAGCGCGCGGGCGTGCCATGTCGGGCGCCGACACGGATGTCATGTGGTACGGCCGCAAAGGCACGCCGACCACTTTCGCCTTGCAGAACGCCCTGGCGCGGCTCGAAGGCGGGCACCGTTCGCTGTTGGTGTCGTCCGGCCTGGCGGCGTGTACGAGCGCCATCATGGCATTCGTCAAAGCCGGCGATCACATCCTGGTGAGCGACAGCGTCTATGGTCCGACGCGCCACTACGTCGAAACGGTACTGGCCCGCTGCAACGTGTCAGCGACGTTCTACGACCCCACGCTTGGGTCCGACATCGCGGCCTTGTTCCGTCCGACCACGACGCTCGTGTTCGCAGAGTCACCGGGTTCGCAGACGTTCGAAATGCAGGACATTCCTGCCATTGCGAAGGTCGCACACCGGCATGGCGCGGTCGTCGTCATCGACAACACGTGGGCCACGCCCTTGTTCTTCAAGCCATTTGAACACGGCGTGGACGTCTCCGTGCATGCGGGGACGAAATACATCGTTGGGCATTCGGACGCCTTGATGGGTGTGATCACGACCAACCGTGAGTCATGGAGCACCGTGCGCGACTATGTCTTCGCCACTGGCCAGCACGCGGGCCCGGACGACGTCTATCTCGCGCAGCGGGGCTTGCGCACGATGGCCGTGCGCCTTGAGCGGCATCAGCGTAGCGGACTGGCAATTGCCGATTGGCTCGCGGGCCGCCCGGAGGTGGCCCAGGTGTTGCACCCCGGGCTCACTGGTGCGCCGGGCCACGCCCTTTGGCGTCGGGATTTCACGGGGGCTTCAGGATTGTTCAGCGTCGTACTCAAGCCCGGATATGGGCGTGAGGCGTTCCGTGCCTTCATCGACGACCTGAAGCTGTTCCGCCTGGGCTTTTCCTGGGGCGGATTCGAGAGTCTGGTGATGCCCTTCGATCCCAGGGAGGAGCGCCCCGCAGCCGCCTGGCCGTATGCCGGCCAGGCATTTCGATTGCACGTGGGCCTTGAGGCCAAGGAGGATCTGATCGCCGATCTGGAAGCCGCGTTCCGCAGACTTGCCGTGCAGTAGCGTTGCCCTTCAAAAAAAAATACCTATTCCTACATTGGAGACAAGACATGAAATCCCTGAAGTTGCTGTTGCAAAGCGCGTGCATCGCGACCCTCCTGAATCTCACGGCGCCCGCCGTGCACGCTGAAGATCTGCTGGATTCGGTCAAAGTCAGCGGTGTCCTGAAAGTCGGCATGGAGGGCACTTACCCACCCTTTGGCTATCGCAATGGCGACGGTCAGCTCGACGGCTTTGACGTGGCCGTAGCCAAAGCCGTGGCCGACAAGATGGGGCTCAAGGTCCAGTTCGTCACCACCGAGTGGAGTGGCATCATTGCCGGCCTGCAAGCCGGCAAGTTCGACGTCATCGTCAACCAGGTGGGCATCACGCCGGCGCGCCGCCAGGCTCTGGATTTTACCCAGCCATACGTCTATTCCGCGGTCCAGGTACTTCAGCGCAACAATGACAAGCGCGAGTTCAATTCGCTTGAGGAGCTGAAGGGAAAATCCGTCGGCGTCACGCTGGGCAGCAACTATGCCGAACTGGCGAAATCCGTGCCGGGTATCCTGGTGCAGACCTATCCGGGTACGTCGGAAAACCTGCGTGACCTGGCTGCCGGGCGCATCGATGCCGCCCTCAATGACCGCCTGATGCTGCCATACCTGATCAAGAACTCCAAGATGCCGCTACGCACGGGCGCGCTGCTTGCAGGCACGAAGCTTGAGATGGGCATCCCGTTCCGCAAGGGCAATCCCAAGTTTGCCAAGGCCATTGACGACGCACTGAACGCGTTGCAGCAGGAGGGCACGTTGCGCAAGCTGTCCATCCAGTGGTTGGGTACCGACGCCAGCAGACCCGTCGCCCAGTAATCGCTGCCACGCCGGCCGGCTCCTGCCATCGCTGCAGGCATCGGCCTGGCCGGCCACGCGGCCACTTCTACGGATCGAATCATGGAATCTCTTGATCTAGTTATTCATGCATCGCCGGTACTCCTGCACGGAGCGGTGATCACCGTGAAATTTGCCCTGGCGTCGATGGTGTTCGGCCTGCTGGTCGGGATCGTGGTCGCCATCATGGGTATCAGCACAAGTCCGATCCTCGGCGGCATTGCCCGCACCTATGTCAGTGTCATGCGCGGCACGCCGCTGCTGGTGCAGATGTTCGTCGTCTACTATGGCCTGCCAGACCTCGGCATTTCCCTGGACCCCACCAGCGCCGGCATTCTTACCCTCACGGCCAATGCCGGCGCGTACCTGTCGGAAAGCATGCGCGGCGCGATTCTCGGTATCGGCAGAGGGCAATGGAGCGCCGCGCATAGCCTCGGGCTGAGCCATCTGCAGACGCTGCGTTACATCGTCTGCCCGCAGGCCTTGCGGCTCGCCATGCCAAGCCTCGGCAACACGCTCATCAGCCTGATCAAGGATACGTCGCTGGTGTCAGTCATCACCGTGACCGAGTTGCTCAGGTCGTCCCAGGAAATCATCGCATCAACGTTCCAGCCGCTTCCCTTGTATCTGTCGGTAGCAGCGATCTACTGGCTGTTCAGCACCGGATTGTCATGGGCACAGCGTCGCCTCGAGGCGCGTCTGACACTGCCTGTGACGCGTTGATCCAACGGGTCGGAAACCCGAAGAAAGCAATCTGCAAGTAGGAGACAAAACGATGATCGCGCTCGAAGGCGTATCGAAGTGGTACGGTCAGTTCAAGGTGCTTGATGCGTGCAGCACCCAGGTAGAAAAAGGCGAGGTCGTGGTCATCTGCGGCCCTTCCGGATCAGGAAAATCCACGCTGATCAAAACCGTCAACGGCCTCGAGCCGTTTCAGCAGGGCCGGATCAGTGTGGACGGGGTGATGGTCGGCGATCCGAAGATCAAGCTCGCCCAGTTGCGTGCGCGGGTTGGCATGGTGTTTCAGCATTTCGAGCTGTTCCCGCATCTGTCCATTCTCGACAACCTGTCTCTGGCCCAGGTCAAAGTGTTGAAACGCCGCAATGAGGAAGCACAGGAGAACGGCATGCGCCTGCTCGAGCGCGTCGGCCTGAAAGCGCATGCGCGGAAATACCCCGGGCAGCTTTCGGGCGGGCAGCAACAGCGCGTTGCCATTGCACGCGCGCTGTCGATGGATCCGATCGCCATGCTGTTCGACGAACCGACATCGGCGCTCGATCCCGAAATGATCAATGAGGTGCTGGACGTCATGGTCGAACTGGCGCGCGAGGGCATGACGATGATCTGCGTCACCCATGAAATGGGGTTCGCGAAGAAGGTCGCCAGCCGCGTAATTTTCATGGATGGCGGCGCCATCGTCGAGGATGCCGGCAAGGACGCCTTCTTCGGCGACCCGAAATCGGCCCGCGCTAAGGAATTCCTCGCAAAGATCCTGCATTGACTCACACCCGCTTGCATGAAGGCGGGGGCGGTCGGGGGCGATCAAGGTCCCCGCTGACAACGACCGCCGCCGCCCCGTCCTGGTCCACCTCCCCCAAAGTTGAAATCATGAAGATCTCGGATCGCCTTGCCGCTTTCTCCCGCCTCGATCTGGTCGGCGCGGCCACGCCCCTGCAAAAGCTTGACCGCCTGTCCGGGATGGTCGGGCGCGATATCTACGTCAAGCGGGATGACACCACACCACTTGCGTTTGGCGGAAACAAACTGCGCAAGCTTGAGTTCCTGGCGGCTGACGCCTTGCGCCAGGGCGCCGATACGCTGGTAACGGCCGGAGCCATACAGTCGAATCATGTCCGGCAGACGGCCGCGCTGGCGGCCCGTCTTGGGCTACGCTGCAGCGCGTTGCTGGAAAACCCGACCGGCACGGCAGACGGCGACTACCTGCACAGCGGCAACCGCCTGCTGCTCGATTTGTTCGACGCACAGGCCGAGCCGGTTACCAGTCTCGACAACGCCGACGCACAGTTGCAGGCCCTTGCGGAACGGCTGCGTGGCGAGGGGCACAAGCCGTATGTCATCCCGATCGGCGGGTCCAATCCGCTGGGGGCATTGGGGTATGTACGTGCCGGGCTGGAGCTGGCGCAGCAAGCCGAGGCGATGGGTCTTGCGTTCTCGGCGGTCGTGCTGGCGTCCGGCAGTGCCGGAACCCATGGCGGGCTTGCGTTGGCGCTCGCACACGCGATGCCGGATACACCGGTCGTCGGTGTTACCGTGTCGCGCAGCGTCGCCGCGCAAGTTCCGAAGGTGGCTGGGCTGATTGAAGGGACTGCCGCACTGCTCGATGTCGAGGTGCCGGCAGGGCTGAAGGTCGAGCTGTGGGACGAGTACTTCGCACCTCGCTATGGTGAGCCCAACCAGGCGGGGCTGGAGGCCATCCGCATCCTGGCAGGTACCGAAGGTGTGTTGCTCGATCCCGTCTATACGGGGAAGGCGATGGCTGGCTTGCTCGATGGCGTCGCGCGCGGGCGTTTTGCTTCGGCTGGCCCGGTGTTGTTCCTGCATACCGGTGGTGCGCCGGCGTTGTTTGCGTATCGCAATGCAATCAACACAGGCCCGAGGGACTGAAGCGGGGACGGAGGGGGAGTCGACACCACCGCCCAGCCCCGCCGCGGCAACGCGAAGCGCGGAGCCAAGAGACAAGGCGCCTCGAGGGCGCCCTATATGCTTGATGAAAAGCGAACTACAACGTCACTCCCACTCCATCATCAATAGGCCCCTTAAACCCGCGTAGGTAAAGGGATTGGCTGTGATCAACTTGGGGCCTTACCGTCGCTTTTACCGTCAAGCGCGCAGAGCATTTGCTGGCACGGGAGATGGAACGATTTGCGGGGCGACGACTCTGGCGACACCATTGTCAATCAGCTCAAACGATACAGGAAGTCCAGCGCCCTGTCCGCGCTCCGCCGACCAATAGGTTCACTCACGCTGGTCTTACCAGCGTCTCGATTGCGGTGACCGTTTTCCCCAACCGCAAGGCTGGGCCGTTCTCATACTGAGTCGCCCTCCTCCAGCCGAACGTCCAGCCCTAGTTCTTGCGTCAGCGTTTCGACGCTCGGCAGGCTCTCTTGAAGTTCAATGGGGAGTTCCGCAACGAACTGGTACTGGGCTACGCCTATCGGATTCCCCATGCCGCGCAGCGCGTACTCGACCACCAGCCGGTTATGCTCCTGGCACAACAGCAGCCCGATGGTGGGATGGTCGGCCTCGGTTTTCATCAGGGCATCAACCGCCGACAGGTAGAAACTGATCTGACCTGCATACTCGGGCTTAAAGGCACCTGTCTTCAGTTCAATGACGATATAGCAGCGGAGCTTGAGGTGATAGAACAGCAAATCAAGGTAGAAGTCATCGCCACCCACTTCGAGGTGAACCTGTCGGCCGACATAGGCGAAGCCGGCCCCGAGCTCGAGTAGGAAACGAGTTATGTGTTCCACCGGCGCTGCCTCCAAGTCCCGCTCCGTCGCGTCGGCACGCAAGCTCAAAAAATCGAAGACGTAAGGATCCTTGAGTGTGGCCCGCGCCAAATCAGACTGCGGCGAAGGCAGTTGGGCGGCAAAGTTGTTTGGCGCCTGCGCCGCCCGGTCGATCAGGCGGGTGTCAATCTGCGCCAGTAGTACCGCGCGGGACCAGCCGTGCGCGAGTGCCTGCCGCGCGTACCACTGCCGCTGCTCCTCCGATTTGAGCTTTTGCAGCAGCACCTGGTTGTGCCCCCAAGGCAATTGTCCAACAAGCTGTTGGACAATTGCTGCATCCGGCCACGCCTCGGCGAAGGCGCGCATTGCCATCAGGTTGGAGCGCGACAGTCCGCTCATTTGGGGAAATGCTTGCCGCAAATCCTGCGCCAAACGCTCTATACTTTGGCACCCCAGCCCTGTCTCGCCTGCCGCTCAAGAATTTCCTTGCCAATATCCCAGTACAGCGCGACCAAGGCTTGGTTGACCGCCACCGCCGCGCGTTGCTGGGCGCGCCCGATGCGAGATTTTAGCGAAGTGAGCCAATCGGCGTAGTCGGGAGGCAGCGGTAACGAAGCCATGGCAGCAGAGGCGGAGAAGACGCAATGGGGGCAGTATAGAGCACCCGTTCAGGGCCGCTACGAAATCATCACGAAGAATACGCCGCTTACGAAACTTGCTATCAGATTGCCCTGGCAGCTTCGCAGGCTACCGGCAGAATCGAACCCCGGTCATGCCATTTCTGCATAATCATGCACTGCGCCGCGACACCCCATGAAATCTTGGCATCGAACGTGTTGCAGGTGCGGCCGATTCCCTAGACTCCGGCAGCAGTGCTAAAACCAACTTACGCGAGGAGCGTAACCATGACTGCCGGACTCTTCAGAACCGAACATGACCTCCTGGGTGACCGTGAAGTCCCTGTCCAGGCCTACTACGGCGTACATACGTTGCGCGCCGTCGAGAATTTCCCTATCACAGGCACCCCGATCTCCATCTACCCAGAGCTGATCAAGGCGCTGGCTGCGATCAAGCAGGCCGCGGCGCAGGCCAACCATGAGCTGGGCCTGCTCGACAAGGCGCGCTGCGACGCGATCGTCGGCGCCTGCCAGGAGTTGATTGCCGGGAAGCTGCACGACCAGTTTGTCGTCGATGTCATTCAGGGCGGCGCCGGCACCTCGACCAACATGAACGCCAATGAGGTGATCGCCAACCGCGCGCTCGAACTGCTCGGCCATCAGAAGGGCGAGTACCAGCACCTGCACCCGAACGAGCACGTCAACATCGGCCAGAGCACCAACGATGTCTACCCGAGCGCGCTGAAGGTCGCTACGTGGTTCGGTATCGCCGGTCTTGTCGACGCCATGGCGGTGCTGCGACGGGCCTTCGAGGCGAAGGCCGACGAGTTCGCTCACATCATCAAGATGGGCCGCACTCAGCTGCAGGATGCCGTGCCGATGACGCTCGGCCAGGAATTCAGCACCTACGCCGTGATGCTCGGAGAAGACGAGGCGCGCCTGCGCGAAGCCGCGATGCTGATCTGCGAGATCAACCTTGGGGCCACCGCAATCGGCACCGGCATCACCGCGCATCCGTCGTATGCGCCCGTGGTGCTGCGGCGCCTGCGCGAGATCACAGGCATTCCGCTGGAAACCGCACCCAATCTGATCGAGGCCACGCAGGACTGCGGCTCGTTCGTGCAGCTCTCCGGTGTGTTGAAGCGCGTTGCCGTGAAGCTATCGAAGACATGTAACGATTTGCGGCTGCTATCCAGCGGCCCGCGCGCTGGCCTGGGGGAGATCAACCTGCCGCCGATGCAGGCCGGCTCCAGCATCATGCCCGGCAAGGTTAATCCGGTGATCCCCGAAGTCGTGAATCAGATCGCCTTCGAAGTCATCGGCAATGACGTCACCGTCAGCTTTGCGGCCGAGGCCGGCCAGCTCCAGCTCAATGCGTTCGAGCCGATCATCGCGCACAGCCTGTTCAAGAGCGTCAGCCATCTGCGCAACGGCTGCCTGACGCTCGCCGAGCGCTGCGTCAAAGGCATCACCGCGAATGCCGACCGGCTGCGCGCCACTGTCGAGAACTCGATCGGCATCGTGACGGCGCTCAACCCCTACATCGGCTATGCCAACGCAACCGCCGTTGCGCAGGAAGCGCACGCAACAGGCGGCAGCGTCTATGAAATCGTCTTGCGTAAGGGCCTGCTGTCGAAAGAGGAACTTGACCGCATCCTGCGCCCCGAGACGCTGACCCAGCCGGTGCCGCTGGACTTGCATGGGAAGTCGTTTGTCCGATGACATGAAGCCACGCAGGAGCGGCACCGGATCGGCTGGAACAGTAAGCCGTAGGGCGCGCGAGCATGCCAAGCCATGGCCTTTGCACACGGATATCGCCCGCACGTATGGCTCAGCGCAGCATACGCGGCTGCTATGCGGCGGGGCGCTAGCCGGCGGCATAGCATCGCGTATGCCAGATGGCGTTCAGCGCACACCCGCTACTCCTCAATCCGTATCCTTGCCGCCTTGACAGCCGCGCCCCATCGTTGATCCTCAGCCTGGACAAATTCACCGAACTTCTTGGGGTTAATCGTGATTGGCGTATAAGCCATGTCGGCGAGGCGCGCACGGAACTCTGGCTGGGACGTGGCGCGAGTCACCTGCGCCTGGATGACATCAACAACCACTTGCGGCGTATTTGGCGGAGCGAGCACGCCAAACCAGGTGTCAGCGTCGATTGCATAGCCACTTTCGGTGAGCGTAGGAACCTCCTTGATTGACGGGAAGCGCTCAGGAGATCCCAGTGCATAGAGCCACAGTTTGGCCTTGTTGGCGACCACCAAAGGTGTGGGAATGAATGCCACCCATGACAGCCGTCATGACGGGTGCCGCGCCGCCGAACGGCACTTCGAGCATTTTGTTGATGTGCGCCTTGGTCTTGAGCAATTCCATGCCCATTTGCGCCATGCTCCCCGGTCCCCAATGACCACAGGAAAGTGAGCTGGTTTTTGCCTTCGCGACGATGTCCTGGACAGTCCTGGTCTCGGCATCCGGACGACTCCCCAGAACGAAGCCCATCTTGGCTACGGGAGCAACGGGGCCGGAAGCCATTGGGCTGAAACTGGACGACCTTCTTGTGAATATACGGTGCGACTGAAATAGAGTCGGCGGCCGCAAACAGCAACGTGTATCCATCCGGCGGCGATGCATGAGTGACATTGGCACCAATCACGCCGTTGGGACCCCGCCGGTTCTCCACCACGATGGGTTGATACCAATGCGTGCCACGACAAGGCGGGCGAGTACATCCGTTCCCCCGCCTGGCGCATACTGCACGACCAGCCGAATCGGTTTAGTGGGCGT
This sequence comes from Cupriavidus sp. GW823-FHT06D04, assembly GCF_058795055.1. Classification (NCBI taxonomy): domain Bacteria; kingdom Pseudomonadati; phylum Pseudomonadota; class Betaproteobacteria; order Burkholderiales; family Burkholderiaceae; genus Cupriavidus; species Cupriavidus sp. GW823-FHT06D04. Next base: position 15,715 of record NZ_JBXAHL010000017.1, read on the forward strand.
CCGCCCCGGTTGAGCGTTTGCCGGATTGGCCGCCCACATTGCGGCAAACAGCATTGCAGCGGCGCCCACAAGGCGAACGCCTCCCTTGGCGCTTCCAACAGCGCCGCACTGATACTGATATGACTTCCGTTGTCAATCGGATTGGTTCGGTTTCTGGTCAGTGCTCGGGCTGCCCGGCAATGGCGGCATCGCCCACATCGCGCATGAAATGCTGTCGCGCCAGCTTGGCTTAAAGGTCAACTACATCCCGTATGCCGGCGGTGCGCCGGCTACCGTGGACCTGCTCGGCGGCCATATCGACGCCACGCTGATCACGCTGGCAGCGGTGACCGACTATGTACGCGCCGGCAAGCTTATCCGCGCTCGCGGTCACGACACCTTATCGCTCCAAAGCACTGCCGCAGGTTCCCAAGCTTGCCGAAGCCGGCGCCACGGGCTTTGCCGTGGAGAGTTGGCAAGGACTGCTCGCGCATGCGGCAACTCCGGCTGCTGTGGTCGAGCGCATCAGCCGCGATGTCGCGGCGGTGCTGCACGCACCCGCCACCCGCGGCCAGTTGGAAGACGCTGGCTATGTCGTAGTCGCCTCGTCGGCGCAGGAGCTGGATGCAACGCTGGCGCGCGACCTGCCCCGTTACGCCTCGGTGATCGCCGCATCGGGCATCGCGCTGCGCTGATAACCGCTGGAACCCAAATGACTGACATGACCCATGCCATCGACGCCGCCACGCTGCGCGGCTGGCTCAACGACGGGCAGCCGCTAGCCCTGTTCGACGTTCGCGAGCACGGCCAGTACGGCGAAGGCCATCCGTTCTTCGCCGTGCCCCTGCCCTACAGCCGCCTTGAGCTTGAAGTCGGCCAGCTGGCACCGCGCCGTGCGGAACGCATCGTGCTGTTCGACGATGGCGACGTGGAAAATCCCGTGGCGTCGCACGCAGCGCGGCGCCTCGCCGATCTTGGCTACCTGAACGTGACAGTGCTCGACGGCGGCGCACCCGCCTGGGCTGCCGCCGGCTATACCTTGTTCAAGGGAGTCAACGTACCCTCCAAGACGTTTGGCGAGCTGGTCGAGCACATCCAGCACACGCCCCGCCTGAGCGCCGACGACCTTGTAGCGCGCCGTGCCGCCGGAGAGAGCTTCGTGCTGGTGGATGGCCGCTCCGAGGAAGAACACCGCAAGATGACCGTCCCGGGCGCGCTGAGCTGCCCCAACGGCGACCTTGCGCTGCGGCTGCCCGCGCTGCTGCCCAATCCGAACACGCCCGTGGTGGTGCATTGCGCCGGGCGCACGCGCAGCATCATCGGCGCCCAGACGCTGCTGAACCTGGGCCTGCCCAATCCGGTACTGGCGCTGGAGAACGGCACGCAGGGCTGGTATCTGGCAGGCCATGCGCTGGAGCATGGCAGCGACCGCTTCACTGTCGCCGTGCCTTCGGCGCCGGTGCTCGCCGCGGCGCGCGAGCGCTCCGTCAGGCTGCTGCAGAGCGCTTTGGCCTGCCCTCGCTGTCGACCGCGCAGGCACAGCAATGGCTGCATGATGCGCACCGCACCACCTACCTCTTCGATATCCGTTCCGCCGACGAATTTGCCCGGCGTACGATCGATGGCGCGGTGCATGCGCCCGGCGGACAGCTGGTGCAGGCAACGGATCGCTATATCGGGGTGCGCGGCAGCCGCGTCATTGTGTTCGACGACGACGGCGTGCGCGCGCCGGTGGTTGCCAGCTGGTTGCACCAGCTTGGCTATGAGACCGCCGTGCTTGCCGATGGCGTGGAGGCCTCGCTGCAGGTTCGCGCGCGACCAAAGGTGGAGGTCACTACCGCCCTGCCCGTGCTCAACGCCGACCTGCTGCAAGCGCTGCACATCGCAGCCCAGTGCCTAGCTATCATCGACCTGCGCGAGAGCTCGGCATCTGAGCGCGGTCATGCATCTGGCGCGGTCTGGTCGATCCGGCCGCGGCTGCTGCAACAACTGCGGGCGCTTGGCGTAGCGCATGCCGATCCTGTGGTTCTGATCGCCAGCGAGCCAGACATGGCAATACTTGCGGGCGGGGATCTGCTTGAGGCGGGCTATCGGCACGTGTACCACACCGACAATGGCTATGCCACCTGGCAATCAGCCGGGCTGCCGCAAGCGGCTGCGCTCGAGCCGCTGCCAGCCAAAGCGCGCATCGATTACCTGTTCTTCGTGCACGACCGCCACGAGGGCAACCGGGACGCAGCCCGCGCCTACCTGGCGTGGGAAACCGGGCTGATCGCGCAGTGCGCGCCGGATGAGCTGGGTGTGTTCCGCATTGCCGCGTCTGGGCGCGACTAGCCCCAACCTGCCGGTCGAGCCGGCGTTCGGGATAGCAGGTCTGTGGAGGGGCTGGCCGGACGCCTACTCTTTCCACGAGACCTACATATTCCCGCGAACACGCATGAAACCTGGCTTCCGAGATTGATCGCTACTGTCACGGCCGGTATTGCCGTAGCAGCAAGATGACGAAATCCCTGCCCCTCACTCCCACTCAATCGTCGCCGGCGGTTTCCCCGACACGTCATACACAACCCGGTTCAGGCCACGTACTTCGTTAATGATCCGGTTCGAGCAACGGCCCAGCAGCGCATACGGCAGATGTGCCCAGTGCGCGGTCATGAAGTCGGTGGTCTGCACCGCGCGCAGCGCGACGACGTAGTCGTAGGTGCGGCCGTCGCCCATCACGCCCACGGACTTGACCGGCAGGAACACGGCGAAGGCCTGGCTAGTCAGGTCGTACCAGCTCTTGCCGACCTGGTCCGGCTCGCACAGACCCGCGGCGGCGTCCTGTTCGGTGGCGATGGTCTTGCGCAATTCTTCGATGAAGATGGCATCGGCGCGGCGCAGCAGGTCGGCGTAGTCGCGCTTGACCTCGCCCAGGATGCGCACGCCCAGGCCCGGGCCCGGAAACGGGTGGCGGTAGACCATTTCCGGCGGCAGGCCCAGAGCCACGCCCAGCTCGCGCACTTCGTCCTTGAACAGGTCGCGCAGCGGCTCCAGCAGCTTCAGGCCCAGCGTCTCCGGCAGGCCGCCGACGTTGTGGTGGCTCTTGATGGTGGTGGCCTTCTTGGTCTTGGTGCCGCCCGACTCCACCACGTCCGGATAGATCGTGCCCTGCGCCAGCCACTTGGCGTTGGTCAGCTTCTTGGCCTCGGCCTGGAACACTTCAACGAACTCGCGGCCAATGATCTTGCGCTTCTGCTCGGGATCGGTCACGCCGGCCAGGTGGCCGAGGAACTGATCGGAAGCATCGATATGCACGACCTTGGCGTGCAGGCGGCCGGCGAACATGTCCATCACCATCTTGCCTTCGTCCAGGCGCAGCAGGCCGTGGTCGACGAACACGCAGGTGAGCTGATCGCCGATGGCGCGGTGGATCAGCGCCGCGGCCACCGACGAGTCGACGCCGCCGGACAGGCCCAGGATGACTTCTTCATCGCCGACCTGCTCGCGGATCTTGGCGACGGCTTCCGCGATATGGTCGTGCATGACCCAGTCAGGCTTGCAGCCAGCGATGCCGAGCACGAAGCGCTCCAGCATCTGACGGCCCTTGGCGGTATGCGTGACCTCGGGGTGGAACTGCACCGCGTAGTAGCCGCGCGCCTCGTCGGCCATGCCGGCGATCGGGCAACTGGGGGTGGAGGCCATCAGCTTGAAGCCCGGCGGCAGGCCGGCAACCTTGTCGCCGTGGCTCATCCAGACCTTGAGCATGCCATGGCCTTCCGGCGTGCGGAAATCCTCGATGTCCTTGAGCAGGTTGGTGTGGCCATGGGCGCGCACCTCGGCGTAGCCGAATTCGCGGTGATCGCTCCACTCGACCTTGCCGCCCAGCTGCACGGCCATAGTCTGCATGCCGTAGCAGATGCCCAGCACCGGCACGCCCAGGTCCCACACGGCCTGCGGCGCGCGCAGCTGGTGGTCTTCATAGGTACTGGCGTGGCTGCCCGACAGGATGATGGCCTTGGGGGCGAACTCGCGGACGAAGTCGTCGGAGACGTCGTTCGGGTGGATCTCGCAATAGACGTGCGCCTCGCGGACGCGGCGGGCGATCAGCTGCGTGACCTGCGAGCCGAAATCAAGAATGAGGATTTTGTCGTGCATGATGGGCCGATGGCGTGTCTTCCGGGATGGGCTCGGCCACGACTTCCGTGCCGGGGCCATAGCCCGGCGGCGGCGTGATGACCGGCTCGCGCCGGAATTCTGGGGTATTCGTTGGGCGCGCCGCGGGGGCGACGCCGGGTTCCTTGCGGACTTCCTTCTTGTTTTCCTGTTCCTGCAGTGCGCGCTCGGCCTTCAGCTGCCTTTCGCGGTTGCGCACGCGCCTGGAAGCGGGAATCTGCACCAGCGCGAAAAACGCCAGCACCACTGCCATCACCGGCAGCCAGATCTTGCCCGCGCCGACCAGCGGCAGTTCCATGAACACCATCCAGGCAATGATCAGCACTGCGCTGGCCAGGTTCACATAGCCGGCCGTGCGCGCCACTGGCACTGTCAGCTGGCCGTTGAATGTTGCCTGCCACAGCAGCACGGCCAGGCCGACCAGTGCCACGCCCAGCAGCTGCCCGAACAGGGCGGGTTGCGGCTGCGGCAACTGCAGCGCCGCATACAGCGTGGTGAACGGGGACATCAACAGCAGGATGCCCAGCATCAAATCCACCAGGGCATCAAAAAACAGCACGGCTCGCAGCAATACCTTCATTGGCGCTCCTCGTCATGGGCCTGGCCGATGGTGCGGCCGGCTGGTGTGGCCCACCTTCAGGCAACACCGGCGTGGCGAGCGGCCGGGCCGGATGGCATTCCGGTCAGGCGAAGGCGCCGCCCGCGGCAATGCGCCCTCGCCCCGACGATCTTGCGGCCGCGCACCGCCGCGAGGCGACGGGCGCAGCCGCTGCGCGTCAGTCGATATGGTAGTTCGGCGCTTCCTTGGTGATCTGCACGTCGTGCACGTGCGATTCACGCATGCCGGCTGCCGTGATCTGGACGAACTGGGCGCTCTCGTGCCAGTCGGCAATCGACTTGCCGCCGCAATAGCCCATCGAGGCACGCACGCCGCCGGTCAGCTGGTGGATGATCGCCATCACCGAGCCCTTATAAGGCACGCGGCCCTCAATGCCTTCGGGGACCAGCTTGTCGACGTTGGCGGTGTTGTCTTCCTGGAAGTAGCGGTCTGCCGCGCCATCCTTCATCGCACCCACCGAACCCATGCCGCGGTAGCTCTTGAACGAACGGCCCTGGAACAGGAACGTTTCGCCCGGTGCTTCCTCGGTACCCGAGAACATGCCGCCCATCATCACGGTGTGGGCGCCGGCCGCCAGGGCCTTGGCCACATCGCCGGAGTAGCGCACGCCGCCGTCAGCGATCAGCGGCACGCCGGTGCCCTTGAGGGCTTCGGCCACGTTGGAAACCGCCGTGATCTGGGGCACGCCCACGCCGGCAACGATACGCGTGGTGCAGATCGAACCCGGGCCGATGCCGACCTTGACGCCGTCGGCGCCATGCTCGACCAGCGCACGCGCGGCATCGCCGGTGGCGATATTGCCGCCAACCACCTGCACCTGCGGGAAGTTCTGCTTGACCCAGCGGACGCGGTCCAGCACGCCCTGGCTATGACCGTGCGCCGTATCCACCACAATCACGTCGACGCCGGCCTTGACCAGCAGTTCGACGCGCTCGTCGTTGTCCGGGCCCACGCCGACCGCGGCGCCTACGCGCAGCTGGCCGTGGTCGTCCTTGCTGGCCAGCGGATTGTCCACGGCCTTCTGGATGTCCTTCACCGTGATCAGGCCGCGCAGCTCGAAGGCCTGGTTAACCACCAGCACGCGCTCAAGGCGGTGGCGGTTCATCAGGCGCTTGGCTTCTTCCAGCGTCGCGCCTTCGGCCACGGTCACCAGCTTTTCGCGGGGCGTCATCTTGGCGCGCACCGGGGCGTCGAGCTCTTCCTCGAAGCGCAGGTCGCGGTTGGTGATGATGCCGACCACGGCCTTGCCTTCCAGCACCGGGAAGCCGGAAATGCCATGTTGCTGCGACAGCGCGATCACATCGCGGACCTTCATGTCCGGCGAAATGGTGATCGGATCACGCAGCACGCCCGACTCATAGCGCTTGACGCGCGCAACTTCGCGGGCCTGGTCGGCGGGCTTCAGGTTCTTGTGGACGATGCCGATACCGCCGGCCTGCGCCATGGAAATCGCCAGGCGGGCTTCCGTCACTGTGTCCATCGCCGCGGATACCAGCGGGATGTTCAGTTCAATGGAGCGGGTCAGGCTGGTGCGGAGGGAGACATCCCGGGGAAGGACGGCCGAATAGGCCGGTACGAGCAGCACGTCATCGAATGTGAGTGCTTTCTGGACAAGACGCATAGCAAATCCTCTAGGCGCAAAACCGAATTATACAGGAATGCGCGCTTTGCTGATGCACTGCAACGGGCTTTCCTGCGGGCTTTCCTGCAAGCGGTCTGCTATGCTCGTCGGTTTTTACTCGGGCGAACCGAAGCATGGGAATCGGCGTATTGTGCGGGCTGCTGGCAGGCGCCTTCTGGGGCATGGTCTTTATCGCCCCCAAGCTGCTGCCCGTGTTCTCGCCGTGGGAGCTGGCCATCGGCCGCTACCTGGCCTATGGGCTGGTCGCCTTCGTGGCCGCGCTGCCGCTGATGAAGCGCATCGCGCGCAAGCTGACCCGGGCGGACTGCGTGGCGCTGCTGCGCCAGGCCTTCACCGGCAACCTGCTCTACTACGTGCTGCTGGCCTTCGGCGTGCAGCTCGCCGGGGTGGGCCCCACCTCCCTGATCATCGGCATCCTGCCGATCTCGGTCACCATCATGGGCCGGCGCGACCACGGCGCCGTGCCACTGTCGCGGCTGATGTGGCCGCTGCTGGTGGTGGTGGCCGGCATCGCATGCATCAACATTGACCTGTTCGGCGGCGGCCAGAGCGCCCACGCGGCGGCGGCCGGTGCGGCAGTCCGGCCAGTCTGGCAGAAACTGGCCGGCGTTTGCTGCGCAGCCGGCGCGCTGGTCTGCTGGACGCTCTACGCGGTCGATAACGCACGCTACCTGCAGCGCAACCCGCAATACAGCGGTAATGAATGGTCGGCGCTGTACGGGTTGTCGACCGGCGCGGTGTCGGCGGTGCTCGCCGTGATCGGCTGGCTGCTGGCGGGCGACACGCTGACCGCGGGCGACAGCGGCCGTGACTGGCAGTGGTTCTGGATGGTCAATGCCGCGGTGGCGTTGGGCGCGTCGCTGATCGGCAACAACCTGTGGAATATTGCCAGCCGGCGCCTGCCGCTGACGCTGTCGGGCCAGATGATCGTGTTCGAGACGCTGTTCGCGCTGGCCTACGGCTTTGTCTTCGATCACCGCTGGCCGCGGCCGCTGGAAATCGCCGCCATTGTGCTGCTGATGGTCGGCGTGGCCTGGTCGGTGCGCTTGCACGCCACCGACAAGTCTGCGTAGACTAGCGAACGATGGCGCGGGGATCACACACGCCACGAACAACAGCTTTACCAGGGTCAAACCGGCGCTACGCACCTGATACCAGGCGGGCGCCAAGCCATCGCCGCGGCTGTCCTGCCGCGACATCGCCATGCGCGCAGCCGGCGGCCCAGCACGATTCCAGCCGCACCAGTTACTTCCGAGTCACTTTAAGACGCCTCGCCATGAAACGATCGTCCGCGCTGTGCCTGCTTGCCGCCGCCACTCTCGCCGTTCCCGTCCAGGCCCTTGCCTACTGGCAATGGCGCGACGCCAACGGCCGCATGGTCTACAGCGACGTGCCGCCGTCGGCGGCGGCAGCCAAGGTGCTGCGTGCGCCGGGCCGCTTTGCCGGCGAGTTCCAGCCGGTGGAGGCCGCCAATGCCACGGCGCCCGCCCCTGCTGCCCCCGCTCCGGCCAAAGCCGCGGCCAAGCCCGCCGCGGCCCCGGCGCCGACGCCCGAAGAAGCCTTCCAGAAGCGCCGCGAGGCCAGCCTGAAAGCCGCCACCGTAGAGGCCCGCAGGGAAAGCGAGGCGGCTGAGCGCGAGGCCCGCTGCGCCCAGCTGCGCAGCTACGCCAACGGCCTGCAGCAAGGCATGCGCGCCGCGGTGGCGGGTCCGGACGGCTCGCTGCAGCACCTGAACAGCGACCAGCGCCAGGCCGAAATGCTCAAGACCAACGCCAGCCTCGAAAAGAACTGCAGCTGAAGTCAAAGAAAAACGGGGCGCATCGGCCCCGTTTGCATGCGTGGCAGGCTCGGCTCAACCGCTGCCGCGCAACCACTTCTGGCCTTCGCGCGTGCCGCCCGCGCGCTGCTTCTGCACCCGCTTGCGGCGTGCCTGCTTGGGATCGGCGGTCAAGGGCCGGTAAACCTCCACGCGGTCGCCTTCGCGCACCACCGTCTCCGGCGTCTTGAGCTTGCCGAAGATGCCCACCCGCATGGTCGACGGGTCCACCTCCGGACAGGCCTGCTGCAGCCCGGAGCCGACGATCGCCGCGGCAATCGTGGTGCCGGCCTGCACGTCGATCTCCTTCAGGAAGACGGTATCGGGCCGCGCATAGCAGACCGCGATATGCACCGTCCCCGCGCCAGCGTCAGTTGGCGACATATACCACCTCGGCCCGCTTGACGAAGGCGTCGACAAAGGTATTGGCAATCATGCTGAAGACCGGGCCGATGATTTTTTCCAGCAGCAGGCTGGAAAACTCATAGTGCAGGTGGAATTCGATCTTGCAGGCGTCTTCGCGCAGTGGCGTAAAGCGCCACGCGCCGTTGAAGGTCTTGAACGGCCCGTCGGCAAAGGTCATGTCGATGCGGGTGGGGCGTTCCTGCGTATTGCGGGTGTGGAAGAACTGCTGGATCCCTTTGAAGTGGATATGGATCTTGGCGTCGAGCATAGTATCGGTCTGCTCGAACACCTCCACGCCACCGCACCATGGAAGGAACTTGGGATAGTCCTCCACGCGCGTGACCAGGTCGTACATCTGCGCGGCGGAGTAGCCGAGCAGCACGGATTTATGGACGTCTGCCATGTAGTGGGCAATCTGGCTTCCGGCCATGCCGTGCGCAACGCGCGGCAGCATGAACCGGTACCGGGGCTGGTTTGCTAAAATGCCAATTTTAGCCGACGCTGGCGCATGGCGGCACCTCGCCATGCGGCACTGCAGCGATCCGACCGGATTCCACTCATTGTTCCCCCACCCGCACGCATGACCATCGCAGACAACAAAAAGGCCTTTTTCGACTACTTCATCGAAGAGCGATATGAGGCCGGGATCGTGCTGGAAGGCTGGGAAGTCAAGGCGATCCGCGCCAACCGCGTGCAGATCAAGGAAGGCTACGTGGTGGTGCGCGACGCCGAGATGTTCCTGATCGGCGCCCATATCAGCCCGCTGCAAAGCGCCTCCACCCACGTCAATCCCGACCCGGTGCGCACCCGCAAGCTGCTGCTCAAGGCCGACGAGATCAAGAAGCTGATCGGCAAGGTCGAGCAGCGCGGCTACACGCTGGTCCCGCTGAACCTGCACTACACGCGCGGCCGCGTCAAATGCGAGATCGGCCTGGCCAAGGGCAAGAAGCAGTTCGACAAGCGCGAGACCGAGAAGCAGCGCGACTGGCAGCGCGAGAAGGCCCGCATCATGAAGGGCGACGCCAAGGACTGAGCCCCGGCGCCGCGCTGCCGCGGCGTGTCCGTCAGTCCCTTCAGGCAGCCTTCTGCTGCCCCTTCACGATCTGCAGGGCGGACGCGATCATGCTGCTCATCTCGCCCAGATTGCCTGGCACGATCAGCGTATTGCCCTGCTTGGCCAGGTTGCCGAACGCAGCCACGTATTCCTCGGCCACCTTCAGGTTGACCGCATCCATGCCACCTTCGGTGCGGATTGCATTGCCGATCTTCTGGATCGCCTGCGCATTGGCCTCGGCCACCGCCAGGATCGCGCTCGCCTCGCCCTGCGCCCTGTTGATGGCGGCCTGCCGCTCGCCCTCTGACTTCTGGATCGCCGCCTCGCGCGCGCCCGTGGCCAGGTTGATCTGCTCCTGGCGCTTGCCTTCCGACGCGGCGATCAGCGCGCGCTTTTCGCGCTCGGCGGTGATCTGCGCCTGCATCGCGTGCAGGATCTCCTTGGGCGGGGTCAGGTCCTTGATCTCGTAGCGCAGCACCTTGACGCCCCAGTTGGCGGCAGCCTCATCCAGCGCGTTGACCACGCTGTGGTTGATGAACTCGCGCTCCTCGAAGGTCTTGTCGAGCTCCAGCTTGCCGATCACCGAGCGCAGCGTGGTCTGCGACAGCTGCGTGATCGCGACCACGAAATTGCTCGATCCATACGATGCCTTCATCGGGTCCGTGACCTGGAAGTACAGCACGCCATCGACCTGCAGCTGCGTGTTGTCCCTGGTGATGCAGACCTGGCTGGGCACGTCCAGCGGGATTTCCTTGAGCACGTGCTTGTACGCGACGCGGTCGACGAACGGCACCACGATCGACAACCCCGGCGTCAGCGTCGCATGGTAGCGGCCGAGGCGCTCGAGCACCCAGGCATGCTGCTGCGGCACGATCTTGATGCCCTTGGCAATCAGCACGATGACGGCAATGAGGATGATCAGCGGCAACAAACCAAGCTGAAATGCGAGCATGTAACGACCCTCCAGACAGAAGACAGCAGTACGGAGCCGCCAGGCGGCGGCAGGCGGATCGCGGCGCAGCAATTGCCGCGCCGCGCAATAAGACAGGGTTTCAGCGGGGAGACACGACCAGGGTGCTGCCGCGCACCGCGACGATGCGGTAGCGGCCTGGCGCGGCGGCACAATCGGGCGCCAGCTCCACGGTCCAGTCAGCGCCGCGGTACGGCACGCGGGCGCGCCCGTTGGCGTCCCAGCCGGGCACGTCGAGCTCCTCGCCGATATCGAGATTGACGTTGGGATCGGCAGCGGCGTTGCCGCGCCGCAGCTTGCCAAAGCGGGTACGGCGCAGCCCGGCGATCAGCACCGCCGCGACCAGCGCGGCCACCAGCGTCTGCGCGGCCGGCGACAACCCCAGCAGGGCTCCCACGCCGCCGGCAGCCAGCCCCACCGCCACCATCAGCAGGTAAAAGGTGCCGGTGTTCAGCTCGATGATCACCAGCGCGACCGCAGCCACGAACCAGATGTAGTACGCCATCCAAGCCCCCGTTCGTCCAGAGAGATCCCGAAAAGTAAAAACCCCGCAGCGCCTTTCAGCGTCTGCGGGGCAGTAGCAACACCTGACGCAGGGCCGGTGCCTGCCGGCTGCCAGAAGGCGCCGGCAATATGGTTATTGTGACGTCAAATGCTTCAGGAAGCCAGCTTCTGCCAGGTCTCGACCACCGAGTCCGGATTCAGCGAGATCGACTTGATGCCTTCCTTGGCCAGCCACTCGGCAAAGTCCGGATGGTCCGAAGGACCCTGGCCGCAGATGCCGACATACTTGTTCAGGCGGATGCACGCCTCGATGGCGCGCGACAGCATGAACCGCACTGCCGGATCGCGTTCGTCGAAGTCCTTGGCCAGCAGTTCCATGCCCGAATCGCGGTCCAGGCCCAGCGTCAGCTGCGTCAGGTCGTTCGAACCGATCGAGAAGCCGTCGAAGTACTGAAGGAACTCTTCGGCCAGGATCGCGTTGGACGGCACTTCACACATCATGATGATGCGCAGGCCGTTCTCGCCGCGCTTCAGGCCGTGCTTGGCCAGCAGCTCGATGACCTTGGCAGCCTGGCCCAGCGTACGCACGAACGGCACCATGATCTCGACGTTGGTCAGGCCCATTTCGTCGCGCACGCGCTTCATGGCCTTGCATTCCATCTCGAACGCTTCGGCGAAGTCGTCGGCGATGTAGCGCGAGGCGCCGCGGAAGCCCAGCATCGGGTTTTCTTCGTCCGGCTCATAGCGCGAACCGCCGATCAGCTTCTTGTACTCGTTGGACTTGAAGTCCGACAGGCGCACGATCACGGGCTTCGGGTAGAAGGCCGCGCCGATGGTGGCGATGCCCTCGGCCAGCTTGTCGACGTAGAACGCGCGCGGGCTGGCATGGCCGCGGGCCACGCTTTCCACGGCCTTCTTCAGGTCGGCATCGACTTGCGGGTAGTCAAGGATGGCCTTCGGGTGGACACCGATGTTGTTGTTGATGATGAATTCCAGGCGGGCCAGGCCGACGCCGCAGTTCGGGATCTGCGCGAAGTCGAACGCCAGCTGCGGGTTGCCCACGTTCATCATCAGCTTGACATCGATTTCCGGCATGTCGCCACGCTGGACTTCGGTCACTTCGGTTTCCAGCAGGCCGTCGTAGATGCGGCCTTCGTCGCCTTCGGCGCACGACACCGTCACCAGCGTGCCGTCCTTCAGCACGTCGGTGGCGTCGCCGCAGCCGACCACGGCCGGCACGCCCAGTTCACGCGCGATGATGGCCGCGTGGCAGGTACGGCCGCCACGGTTGGTGACGATGGCCGAGGCACGCTTCATCACCGGCTCCCAGTTCGGGTCGGTCATGTCGGCCACCAGCACGTCGCCGGGCTGCACGCGCTCCATCTCGGACGGGTCGTTGATCACGCGCACCGGGCCGGTGCCGATCTTCTGGCCGATGGCGCGGCCGCTGGTCAGCACCGGCGCGGTGCCCTTGAGCTTGAAGCGCAGCTCGGCCTTGCCGGCGGACTGGCTCTTCACCGTTTCCGGGCGCGCCTGCAGGATGTAGATCTTGCCGTCCTTGCCGTCCTTGCCCCACTCGATGTCCATCGGACGGCCATAGTGCTTCTCGATGATCATCGCGTACCTGGCCAGCTCGGTCACGTCGTCGTCGGTGATCGAGTAGCGGTTGCGCAGTTCGGTGGGCACGTCGACGGTCTTGACGCGGCCGGCTTCGCCCGGCTTGGTGAATTCCATCTTGATCAGCTTGGAGCCGATCGAGCGGCGGATGATCGGGTACTTGCCGGCCTGCAGCGTCGGCTTGAAGACGTAGAACTCGTCCGGGTTGACCGCGCCCTGCACCACGGTTTCGCCCAGGCCGTAGCTGGAGGTGATGAAGACCACGTCGGGGAAGCCGGATTCGGTGTCGATGGTGAACATCACGCCCGAAGAAGCCAGGTCCGAACGCACCATGCGCTGGATGCCGGCCGACAGCGCCACCACATCATGGGCAAAGCCCTTGTGCACGCGGTAGGAAATGGCACGGTCGTTGTACAGCGAGGCGAACACGTGCTTGATCTTGTCGAGCACGTCGTCGATGCCGCTGACGTTCAGGTAGGACTCTTGCTGGCCGGCGAACGAGGCGTCGGGCAGGTCTTCGGCGGTGGCCGACGAACGCACGGCGAACGAGGCCTCGGCGCCTTCGCGCTCGGCCACGCGGGCGTAGGATTCACGGATTTCCTGCTCCAGGCGCGGCTGGAACGGCGCGGAGGCGACCCACTCGCGGATCTCGGCACCGGCCTCGGCCAGAGCCTTGACGTCGTCGACGTTCAGAGTCTTCAGGCGCTGGGAAATGCGCTCGGTCAGGTTGTTGTGGGCAAGGAAGTCGCGGAAGGCGAGCGCGGTGGTGGCAAAGCCGCCGGGAACCCGGACGCCGGCTTCCGCCAGCTGGGAGATCATCTCGCCCAGCGACGAATTCTTGCCGCCGACGATTTCCACGTCAGCCATGCGCAACTGCTCGAACGGCAGCACATAGGCGCCGTTATCTGCCTGGTTAGTCATGAGAGCCTCAAAACAAAGTAGAAAACTTGTTGCGCATGGCCGGTATGTTGTTGATGTTCTGTTCCCGGACCAATGATCGCTTGGCTAAGCAACCCCGAACTGGCGCTGCGGACCTGGCGCTACGGCTCTCATCGCGTAGCGCACATTGTCGACAATTCCGAGGCTGTTTGTTGCACGCGCGTGCACCCCGCAGAATTGCTTAGCGAAAAGATCGCCGCTATTCTACCGTGCTGCGCCGCACTTTTCTGCGGAAGATTGAATCTATTTATTAACGCGCCATCCCCATGTGCGCCATCCCCATGTCCCTGCCAGAAGCGCCCGGAACGGCGACACCCGGGTCCCAGCCTGGAACGCAGCCTGAATCCCCCTCCGCTCACGCACCCCAGGCCAGCGAACGCCCTGCGGTCCGCACCGTGTTCATCGTCTCGGATGGCACCGGCATCACGGCGGAGACGTTCAGTCACTCGATCCTGGCCCAGTTCGAGATGCGCTTCCGCAAGGTGCGCATGCCCTTCGTCGATACCCCCGAAAAGGCACATATCGCCGTCGGCAAGATCAATGAGGCATTCCACAACGAAGGCGTGCCGCCCATTGTCTTCACCACGCTGGTCAACCAGGAAGCGAATAAGGCACTGCGCCGCGCCAAGGCGATGATCCTGGACATGTTCCAGACTTTCATTGAGCCGCTTGAGAAGGAACTGGGCCTGAAGTCCACCCATGCCATCGGCCGCTTCCACCAGAATGCGGACACCGAGGCCTACAAGAACCGGATCGAGGCGATCAACTTCTCGCTGGCGCATGATGACGGCCAGTCACACAAGAACCTGGAAGAAGCCGATGTGATCCTGGTGGGCGTGTCGCGCAGCGGCAAGACCCCGACCAGCCTCTACCTGGCCATGCAATACGGGCTGAAGGCAGCCAATTACCCGCTGATTCCCGACGATTTCGAGCGCGGCCGGCTGCCGTCGGCGTTGTACGCGTTCAAGCCGAAGATCTTCGGCTTGTCGATCGATCCGCAGCGCCTGACCGAGATCCGCAACGAGCGCCGCCCCGGCAGCAAGTATGCAGCGCTGGAAAACTGCCGCTATGAGGTCAACGAGGCCGAGGCGATGATGCGGCGCGAAGGCATCAAATGGCTCTCTTCCACGCACAAATCGATTGAAGAGATCGCGACCACGATCCTGCAGGAGATCAAGGTCGATCGCGACAACTACTAAAGCAAAAAGCGGCCGTTCAGGCCGCTTTCTTCTTGCGCTGCCGGCGCAGCCTCAGGCGGCACGCCGCTGGCGCACTGCCTCGAACAGGCAGATCGCGGTCGCCGCCGCCACATTCAGCGATTCCAGCCCGCCCGGTTGCGGGATGCCCACCTTGCGCGTGACGTGAGCCATCCAGCCGTCGCTGACCCCTGCCCCCTCATTGCCGACCACCCAGGCCACCGGCCCGCGCAGATCGGTGTCGAATACCGCGGCATCGGCATGCGACGAAGTCGCCAGCAGCGGCACCGCAAGGCGTGGCGCCAGCGACTCAAGCGTGCAGTGCTCGACGATATTCAGGTGAAAGTTGGCACCCATGCCGGCACGCAGCGTCTTGACCGACCAGGCAAAGGCACAGCCGGTGGCAAGGAAGGCATGCTGGATGCCGGCGGCAGCGGCGCTGCGCAGGATCGACCCGACATTGCCGGCATCCTGCACCCCGTCCAGGATGATGCAGTCTTGTTCGATGCGCGCCGGCAGGTGGCCGACCGGCGTCTCGATCACCAGCATCAGGTCGATGCCATTGACCACGCCGCTGATCTGCGTGAACAGTGCATCGGCCAGCACAACCACGCGCTCGGCCTCGATCAGCGCCAGCACTGGCGCCACCTCGGCGTGGTCATAGTGGCGCTCTGACACCAAGCAGGTGACGGGCTGGCCGCGTGCGGCGACGTAGGCTTGCGCCAGGTGCACGCCGTCGAGCAGCGACTGCCCGGCCTTGCGGCGCTGGTGCGTGGAAGTGGCCAAGGCCTTCAAATGCTTGAACAGCGCGTTGTCGCGCGAGGTGACGTGCTTCACGATGCGGGGATGAGGTAGGTGCGCTTCACTGCACGACCGTGACCGAAACCGAGGCGGTGACCTCAGTCACTTCGGCCACTGCGGTCATGCCGGTGAACATGGGCCGCTGTTCCAGCGCCTCGCGCACGGGCGCAAACGAACGGCGGTGGTGCGGCGTGGCGCCGAACTCAGCCAGCGCGGCCAGGTGCTGCGGCGTGCCATAGCCGACGTGCGAATCGAAGCCGTATTGCGGATAGCGCTCGTGCAGCAACATCAGTTCGCGGTCGCGCGCCACCTTGGCCAGGATCGACGCGGCCGAGATCGCCCTGACCAGCGCATCGCCCTTGACGATGGCTTCCACCGGGAACGGCACCCGCGGGCAGCGGTTGCCGTCGACCTGGACCAGGTCCGGCACGATGCCGCTGGCGGCCAGTCCCTGCACGGCGCGCTGCATTGCCAGCATGCTGGCGTGCAGGATGTTGAGTGTGTCGATCTCCTCGACCGTGGCGAAGGCGATATGCCAGCCGAGCGCGCGTTCGCAGATCTTGTCGTAGAGTTGTTCGCGCTTGGCGGCGGTCAGGATCTTGGAGTCAGCCAGGCCGCGGATCGGACGCTTCGGATCCAGCACCACGGCGGCGGCATAGACCGGCCCGGCCAGCGGTCCCCTGCCCGCTTCATCGACGCCGCACAGGCGCTGCACGGCGGCAGCGGCCGGGGCAAGATCCAGCCCCATCTGCGGCGATTCAGCATCGCGGCGCGCCATCAGACGGTCCCCCGGCTGTGCATCAGGTCCACCACCACATCGGCGGCCAGTTGCGCGGTATTGCACTTGAGCGTCTCGTGCATGCGGGTGAAATGCTCGTAGAGGAAGGCGGTGTTGCCCTCGTCGTTGAGCTGCAGCAGCGTTTCGCGGGCCAGCGCCTCGGGCGTGGCATCGTCCTGCAGCAGTTCCGGCACGACGAAGCGCCCTGAAAGGATATTAGGCAATCCCACGTACGGCAGGTAACCCTGCCGCTTCATGATCTGCGCGGTCAGCCAGGGCACCTTGTACGAGATCACCATGGGCTTCTTGTACAGCGCCGCTTCCAGCGTGGCGGTGCCGCTGGCCAGCAGCACCACGTCGGCAGCTTCCATCGCCTGGTGCGACTTGCCGTCGACGATGGTCAGGCGCAGTTCGGGATACTGCGCGTGCAGCGCTTCGATAATGGCGCGCAGCGGCGCGCTCGCCGCCGGCAGCACGAACGCCAGGTTCGGGTCCATGCGCTGCATTTGCGCCATCGCCGCAAAGAAGGTGGCGCCAAGGTTGCGCACCTCGGACTGGCGGCTGCCCGGCAGCACCGCCACCACCCGGTGCCCGGCGGGCAGGCCGAGCTCGGCGCGCGCCCCGGCGACGTCAGGCACCATCGGGATCACATCGGCCAGCGGATGGCCCACGTAGGTGGCGGGAATGCCGGCCTTGGCGTAGATCTCGGGCTCGAACGGGAACAGGCACAGGATGTGGTCCACCGCGCGCGCGATGGTGCGGATGCGCCCGCCGCGCCAGGCCCAGATCGACGGGCTGACAAAATGCACCACAGGGATGCCGGCACGGCGCAGCGGCACTTCCAGGCCGAAATTGAAGTCCGGGGCGTCAACCCCGATAAAGCACTGCGGCGGATTGGCCAGCAGCCAGTCGCGCACCGCGCGCCGCGTGGCCAGGATCTCGCGCAGCGAGCCCAGGACCTCGACATAGCCGTTGACCGACAATGTTTCCATCGGCCAGCGCGAGGTGAAGCCCTGCGCCATCATGCGCTTGCCGCCGATGCCGGCGTACTCGACCGTATCGCCCAGGCGGGACTGCAGCCCGCCCATCATCAACGATGCCAGCAGGTCGCCTGAGGCCTCGCCGGCCACCATGGCGATGGTGCCGCGCTGGTCCGCGGCGCTACCGTTGCCCGTGGGCAAGCCACCCCGAATTGCGGCGTCGACCATTGCGGTCCGGCCTCAGCGTACGATGCCGCGCTGGGTGGCGGCAAGGAAGTCGACAAACGCCTGCAGCGGCGCCGCAGTGCCTGCATCAGCCTGGCCCAGCAAGGCCACGATCTCGTTGCGCGCCTCGTCGAAGCTGAGGTCGGACTTGTAAAGCAGCTTGTAGGCCTGGCGCAGCGCGGCGATCTGGCCGGCGTCGAAGCCGCGGCGGCGCAGCCCCTCGACGTTGACACCGTGCGGCGTGGCCTTGTTGCCGCTCTTGTCACTGGCGGCGATCACGAACGGCGGCACGTCCTGCACCAGCGCCGAGGCGCCACCCAGCATCGCATGGGCGCCGATGCGCACGTACTGGTGTACGCCGCTCATGCCGCCCAGGATCGCCCAGTCGCCCACTTCAACGTGGCCGGCAATCTGCGCGTTGCTGGAAAACACCGTGTGGTTGCCGACCGTGCAGTCATGCGCGATATGCACGTAGGCCATGATCCAGTTGTCGTTGCCGAGACTGGTCAAGCCGCGGTCCTGCACCGTGCCGGTGTGGATCGTGGTGAATTCGCGGATGGTGTTGCGGTCGCCGATCTCGAGCCGGGTCGGCTCGTTGCGGTACTTCATGTCCTGCGGCACGCCGCCGACCGATGCGTAAGGGCCGATCGTGTTGCCCTCGCCGATCGTGGTGTAACCCTCGACCGTCGTATGCGAGCCGATCCGGGTGCCGCTGCCGATCCGCACATTGGCGCCAACGATGGAGAACGGGCCGACGGTCACGTCGGATGCCAGCTCTGCCTTCGGGTCAACCAGTGCGGTGGGATGGATTTGCGTCATACGTCTGTCCTCTGGTGTGTCTGGTGAAGGATGGGCCCATGCACGGGGCAAAGGTTCCCGTCCGGGCCGCTCGCACCCGTCAATCGGGGCGCGGCGGACGGCCTGCGGCGGTGCCGCGGGCCGTGCTCGGCCTCACTCGGCCTGCTTCACGGTGCACATCAGCTCGGCCTCGCAGGCCACCTTGTCGTCCACCGTGGCGAACGCCTTGAACTTCCAGATGCCGCGGATATAGCGTTCGACTGTCACGTTCATGTGCAACTGGTCGCCCGGGTACACCACCTGCTTGAAGCGGGCCCCGTCGATGCCGACAAAGTAGTACAGCGCGTCTTCCTTGCGCTCCATGTCGGCGCCGAAGGTCAGCAGGCCGGCCGACTGCGCCAGCGCTTCCAGGATCATCACGCCAGGCATCACCGGATGGCCCGGGAAATGGCCCTGGAAGAACGGCTCGTTCATGGTGACGTTCTTCAGCGTCTTGATGCGCTTCTGCGGATCGAACTCCAGCACGCGGTCGACCAGCAGCATCGGATATCGATGCGGCAGCAGCTTGAGGATCTTGCGAATGTCGATGTCGGCTGCGGTCATGATGATTTCTCTTAGTCTTGTGAGGGTTGGGACCCGGCGGCCTGGCCGCGCAGGCGGCGTTCCAGCGCCACCACCCGTTCGCGCAGCCTGGTCAGGCCGCGCACGATGGCTGCATTGCGTTCCCACTCGCCGTGCGGCAGGAACGGGAAGACGCTGGTGAAATGCCCCCCGGGCTTGGTAATGGATTTGGTGATCGAGGTGCCGCCCGACACCGTGGTGCGGTCGGCAATATTCAGGTGGCCGGAAAAATTGGCGGCCCCGCCGATCACGCAGAAGCGCCCGATGCGCGTGCTGCCCGATACCGCGGCGCAGCCTGCGATCACCGTATGGGCCCCGACACGCACGTTATGCGCGATCTGGACCTGGTTGTCGATCTTGCAGCCGTCCTCGATCACGGTGTCGGCCATGGCGCCGCGGTCGATTGCCGTATTGGCGCCGACCTCCACGTCATTGCCCAGCACCGCGCGTCCCGTTTGCGGGATCTTTACGTATTCCACGCCGGTTGCGCTGATGTCCGGCGCGAAGCCAAAGCCGTCCGCGCCGATCACCACGCCGCTGTGCAGGATTGCGCGGGCGCCGACCACGCAATGGTGGTAGACCGAAACATTGGCATAGAGCAGCGAATCGTCGCCGATCTCTACCTGCGCGCCGACATAGCCGTTGGCCAGGATGCGCACCCGCTCGCCCAGGCGCGCGCCGCGCTCGATGACCACGTTGGGGCCGATGTAGCACGAAGCCGGCACCACCGCGTCGGGCGCCACGGTCGCGCGCGGATCGATGCCGGTGCGGGTATCGGTGTTGGCGGCGCGGTCGAAACGCTGCGCCACGCGGGCAAAGCATACGTAGGGATTGCGCGCCACCAGCCAGTTGCGGCCGTCCGCCCTGCCCTCGGCGCGAACGCGCTCGAGGTCGGCTGCCGAGACAATCACGGCGCCGGCCTGCGAATCCAGCGCCTGCTGCAGGTAGAGCGGATTGGACAGGAACGAGAGCTCGCCCGGTCCGGCCTGGTCCAGGGGAGCCAGGCCGACGATCGCCAGGTCGGGGTCACCCACAACCTGCGCGCCGTTCTCGGTGGCGAGCTGACCCAGTGTGGGTGTCTGCATGGCGGTACTTCCTAAAAAACGAAAGACGAAAGAACGTGAGAACCGGTGCGCCTTAGCGGGCGCCGGCGTTCAGCGCCTTCATCACGTCGTCGGTGATGTCGATGCGCGGGTTCACGTACACCGCTTCCTGCACGATCAGGTCGTACTTGCGCTGCTCGGCCAGCTGGCGGATCACGCGGTTGGCGCGCTCCAGCACCTGTGCCAGTTCTTCATTGCGGCGCTGGTTCAGGTCCTCGCGGAACTCGCGCTGCTTGCGCTGGAACTCGCGGTCCATGTCAGCCACTTCGCGCTGGCGGCGCTGGCGGTCGGAGTCGGCCAGCACGGCCGTGTCCTTGTCGAGCTTGTCGGCCATGCCCTTGATCTTCTGGGCCATGTCCTGCAGCTCGCGGTCGCGCTTGGAGAATTCCTGCTCCAGCTTGACCTGCGCAGCCTTGGCCGGCTGGGAGTCGCGCAGGATGCGTTCGGAGTTCACGGCGGCAATGCGCGCCTCCTGGGCCGAGGCCGGCACCGCGGCGCAGATGGCAGCCGTGGCGAGCGCGGCGGCGCCCAGGGATTTGACCAGTTTGGATGTTGTAATCATTTGAAACAGATCCTTTATCAGAATCAGAATGCCGTGCCGATCTGGAACTGGAAGCGCTGGACCTTGTCATTGGTGTCGCGCTTGAGCGGGAAGCCCATGCTGATCTTCAGCGGGCCAATCGGCGACAACCACGACATGCCAAAGCCGGTCGAGTACTTCAGCTCGCTGAAGCTCAGCGGCTGGCCTTCCTGGTAGACATTACCGAAGTCAAAGAACGTGAACAGGCGCAGCGTGCGGTCCACGCCCGAGCCCGGCAGTGGGAAGATGAACTCGACGTTGCCGATCATCTTCGAGGCACCGCCCACCGGGTTGCCGTTCTGGTCCTTCGGGCCCAGCGTGCTGGTCTGGTAGCCGCGCACCGAGCCGATACCACCAGCGTAGAAGTACTTGAACACCGGGAAAGGGGTGTTGCCATAGCCGTGGCCATAAGCGACTTCGCCGTTCAGTGCCAGCGTGAAGGACTTCGAGATCGGATAGAAGTACTGCTGCTGCACGCTGGCGCGGTAGTACTGCGTATCGCCGCCCGGCAGGCCGACTTCCAGGTTGGCCTGGGTGTACGGGCCCTTGGTTGGCACCAGCGCGCTGTCGCGGCGGTCACGTGCCCAGCCGATGGTGAACGGGAAGTTGTTGATGCCGTCGCCGCTCTGCTTGCCGATCTTGTTCAGCCAGTCGGTGTACTGGGTCGGCGTGTTGACCGACGTATACACCTGGGTCCGTTCGTAGCCGATGCCGAAGAACACCGTATCGACTTCCGAGAACGGCACGCCGAACTTGAAGCCGCCGCCAGCGGACACGATCTTGTAGTCCTGGTCACCGGTGTAGTACAGCGGGCGCGAAGTACGGTAGTAGATGTCGGTCGAGCGGCTGATGCCGTCCACCGTGAAATACGGGTCGTACTGCGTCAGCGCGATGGTCCGGAACGACTTGGCGGTGTTCACGTCCAGGCCCAGGCTGGTGCCGGAGCCGAACACGTTGTCCTGGCGCAGGCCGGCCTGCAGCACCAGCTTGTCGGTGGACGAGAAGCCCACGCCCAGGCTGATCTGGCCGGTCGGCTTTTCAGTCACGTTGACGTTCACATCGACCTGGTCGGGCGCGCCCGGCACGTCTTCGGTGGTGATGTTGGTGTCGGTAAAGTAGCCGGTACGGTTGATACGGGCTTGCGACTGCGTGAGCTTCTCGCTGTCGAACCACGAGCTTTCCATCTGGCGCATCTCGCGGCGCACCACTTCGTCGCGGGTCTTGCTGTTGCCCACCACGTTGACGCGGCGCACGTAGACGCGGCGGCCCGGGTCGACCATCAGGGTCAGCGCGACTTCACGCTTTTCCTTGTCGATCTGCGGCTGCGGGTTGATGGTGGTGAACGCGTAGCCGTACGTGCCCAGCAGGTCGGTGATGGCCTTGGTGCTCTGCGTCAGCTTCTCGGACGAGAAAATATCGCCCTTCTTCAGCTGCAGCAGTTTTTCCATTTCCTCCTGCTTGCCGAGCAGCTCGCCCGCCAGGCGCACGTCGGACACCTTGTACTGGTCGCCTTCCTTGATGTTCAGCGTCAGGAAGATGTCCTTCTTGTCCGGCGTGATCGACACCTGGGTCGATTCGATCGCGAACTCCAGGTAGCCGCGGTTCAGGTAGAACGAGCGCAGCGCTTCCAGGTCGGCGGTCAGCTTCTGCTTGGAATACAGGTCGTTCTTGGTGTACCAGGACAGCCAGTTCGGCGTGGACAGCTGCATCTCGTCGCGCAGCGCGCCTTCCTTGAAAGCCTTGTTGCCGACGATATTGATCTGGCGGATCTTGGCGACCGGGCCCTCTTCGACGTTGAACACGACCGAGACGCGGTTGCGGTCCACCGGCGTGATCGTGGTCTGCACGTCGGCCGCATAGTAACCGCGCGCGACGTACTGGCGCTTGAGCTCCTGCTCGGCCTTGTCGATCAGTGCCTTGTCGTAGTAACGGGCTTCGGCTACGCCAACGGCACGCAGCGAACGGCGCATCGTGTCCTTGTCGAATTCCTTGATGCCGACGAATTCGAGCTGCGAGATCGCCGGCCGCTCTTCGACCTGGACCACCAGCACGCCTTCCTCGGCGCGGATCTGCACGTCCTTGAAGAAGCCGGTATTGTAGAGGGCACGGATGGCGTCGGCGCCCTTGTCGTCGGTGAAGGTTTCACCGACGCGCACCGGCAGGTAGCCGAAAACGGTACCCGGCTCGACGCGTTGCAGGCCCTCAACGCGGATGTCCTTGACGACGAACGGATCGGCAGCCCAGCCCGCCGGGCTCCAGGCTGCAATAACGGCACTCGCCAGCAAGCCCAGCGAAATGCGCTTATGTCTGATCAATGTTGATCCCCTCTTTGATTCCATCCAGGATTGCGCTCCGATGCCTTATTGGACTGCGCCTGGCAAATGGCGTCCCTGGCGACGGTGCCCGACGACACCACCGCCCCCTTGCCGACACACGTTTCTAGCCGTTCGCCAGAAACATTCGGCTGACGTCATTGAACAAAGCGAGCGAAGTCAGGAGCAAGATGCAGGCGATGCCAACCTTCTGCAGCATTGCCTGCCAGTGGTCTGGGACGGGCCGGCCAGTCAAAAATTCCACGCAATAATACAGCAAATGCCCCCCATCCAGAACCGGAATGGGTAACAAATTGAGTACTCCAAGGCTTACGCTGACCAATGCCAGGAAGCTGACAAAGGCCTGCAGGCCAAGGTTTGCGGCACGCCCCGCGTAGTCCGCCACGGTCAGCGGACCGCTCAGGTTCTGCAGCGAAGCCTGCCCCACTAGCATCTTGCCCAGCAGCTTGAGCGAGAGCGCGCTGGTGTCCCAGACCTGGCCGGCCGCGCGCGCCAGTGCCTGGTCCGGCCGGTAGCGCACGGTTTCCATCTGCACGGCCTGGCTGAGCGCCGCGCCGAGCTTGCCCGCCGGCGCCGGGGTGGCGCCGCTCGCGTCCTTGGCGCCATCACGCGCCACGGCGGTGTCGAGCGTCACCGGCACGTCCAGGCGCTTGCCGTCGCGCTCGATGCCCAGTGTCACGGTCTGGCCGGGCTGGCTGCGCACCGCCTTGATCAGCGCGCTGGCCTGCGTGAGCGGGCTGCCCTGCCAGGCAACGATGCGGTCGCCCTGTTTCAGTCCGGCGCGCTCGGCGGCCGAGTCCGGCAGCACCTCGGTAATCGTCACCGGCCCGCCTTTCAGGTTCAGGCCTAGCGTGGCCAGCGGATCCTGTTCGGGATTGCCGCCGGTATTGGGCAGGCGCGGCAGCGTGACGTCGCGCTCTGTCCCGTCGGCGCCCCGTACGCGCAGCACGGCGCGCGTATCGCCAAAGCCCTCGGCGAATACGGCCATGCGCAGGTCATTCCAGGAGCGCACCGCTTCGGTATGGCCATTGGCGGTCAGCGACAGCACCCGGTCGCCTTCGCGCATGCCGGCCTGCGCCGCCATGGTGCCGGCCGCGGGCGCGGCCACCACCGGCACGGGTTCGCGCATGCCGCCGGCAAAGAGCGCAAAATACAGCACGATTGCCAGCGCAAAATTGGCCAGCGGGCCGGCCGCCACGATCACGAAGCGCTTGCCGACCGGCTGGCGGTTGAAAGCCCGCGGCAGGTCGGCCGGGTCGATCGGCGTATCGTGCTCGGGGTCGACCTCGCGCTCGTCCAGCATCTTGACGTAGCCGCCCAGCGGGATCGCCGCCACCGTCCATTCAGTCCGGTCGCGGCTCTTCGAAATCCAGCGCACCAAGGGCCGCCCGAAGCCGATCGAGAAACGCAGCACCTTCACGCCGCAGGCGCGCGCGGCGAGGTAGTGCCCCATTTCGTGCACATAGATGAGCACGCACAAGGCAACGATGAAAGCGAGTACGGTTTGCATGGAGTCGGGACGTCGGTAACGATGGCTGGACGGGCGCGCCGGCCCCCGGGGGACCCGGGGCCGCCGCAGCCGCTATTGTCGCAGATGCGGCAAGCCGCCCCGCCGCATCAGCGGTTCGCAGCCAGGGCGGCCACGCTGGCGCGTGCCGCCTCGCGCGCCAGCGCGTCGGCTGACAGCACCGCTTCGAGCGTATCGGCAGGCCCTTGAGGTGCCGCCTCCAGCACCTGCCGGACGATGCCGGCAATGTCCGTGAAGCGCACTTTGCCGCCCAGGAATGCCTCGACCGCCACCTCGTTGGCCGCATTGAGTGCCGCTGGCGCCACCCCGCCAGCGCGCAGTGCATCGAAAGCCAGGCCCAGGCACGGGAAGCGCACCAGGTCCGGCTTCTCGAAGTGCAAGCCTCCGGCCACCGTCAGGTCGAGCGGCGTCACGCCCGCGTCGATCCGTTCCGGATATGCCAGGCCATAGGCGATCGGCGTGCGCATGTCCGGGTTGCCCAGCTGCGCCAGCACCGAGCCATCGGTGTAGGCCACCATCGAATGCACGATGCTCTGCGGATGGATCAGTACCTCGATGCGCTCGGCGGGGGCACCGAACAGCCAGTGCGCCTCGATGACCTCGAGGCCCTTGTTCATCATGGTGGCGGAGTCGACCGAGATCTTGCGGCCCATGACCCAGTTGGGATGGGCGCAGGCCTGGTCGGGGGAAATATCGTGCAGCGTGGCCGGGTCGCGCGTGCGGAACGGCCCGCCCGACGCGGTCAGCAGCACCTTGGCGACGCCCCGGCCGTAGCGCGGATCGTCGGCCGGCAGGCACTGGAAGATGGCGTTGTGCTCGCTGTCGATCGGCAGCAGCGTGGCGCCGTGCTCGCGCACCGCATCCATGAAGATGCGGCCCGACATCACCAGCGCTTCCTTGTTGGCCAGCAGCACGCGCTTGCCGGCACGTGCTGCCGCCAGCGTCGGGCGCAGGCCGGCGGCGCCGACGATGGCGGCCATCACCGCATCGGTCTGCGCATCGGCGGCCACGGATTCCAGCGCGGCTTCGCCGTGGCTGACCTCGGTCTTCACGCCGGCCTCGCGCAGCAGCGTTTCCAGTTCGCGCGCTGCCTCTGCGGTCCCCACCACGGCGCGGGCCGGGCGGAATTCAATGCACTGCTCAGCCAGCTTGCGCACCTGCCGGTGGGCGGTCAGCGCATGCACCGCATAGCGGTCGGCATGGCGCCTGATGACGTCGAGCGTGCTTTCGCCAATGGAGCCGGTGGCGCCCAGGATGGTAATGCGATGCATAGCAGACGGCTTCAGAGAAAAATCAGCATCAGGGCCGCCAGCGGGAACACTGGCAGCAAGGCGTCGATCCGGTCCAGCACGCCACCATGTCCGGGCAGCAGCCGGCTGCTGTCCTTCTTGCCAACCTGGCGCTTGAGCAGCGATTCGAACAGATCGCCGACCACGCTCGCCGCGACCAGCAGCGTGGTCAGCACCGCCACATAGGCCAGGCCGCCACGATCTCCCATCGCGGAGAACCACGTCGGTGCAAAGGCATGGGTGGCGGCGAGCGCCAGGCCGATCACCAGCGCCAGCAGCCAGCCGCCGATGGCGCCCTCCCAGGACTTGCCCGGGCTGATGCCAGGCGCCAGCTTGCGCCGGCCGATGGCCTTGCCGGTGAAATACGCGCCGATATCGGCCGCCCACACCAGCACGGCCGCGGTCAGCAGCACGCCGATGCCGGCGCCGCGCAGGATCATGGTGGCATGGGCGAACGCGGGCAGCATCACCAGCCCCAGCACCGCGCCCAGGGCGGTAAACGACGGCGTCGCGGTGCGCACGCCGCGCGCCAGCAGCACCACCGCGACGCCCCAGCAGACCACCGCGGCTTCAAGCAGCCAGGTGATGGCGTGGCGCAGCGGCAGGTCATGCCAGGCAATGGCCGCGATCAGGCACGCCAGCGCATAGACATAGGGCCACGGCCCGCGCAGCCCGATCAGGCGGCCGAATTCCCAGCCGGCCAGCAGCACGATCACGGCCACCAGCCCGGCCAGTGCCGCGGGCGGCGCCAGGAACAGGATTGGCAGGATCAGCAGCAACAGGCACAGGGCGGTGATGACGCGGGTGAGGAGCATGCGCTGCAGTCCCGTGAGAGGTTGGAGTTGCCAGGGTCAGGCGGTACCCGATAGTCCCGGGGCGACCAGCTGTGCGCTGGTGCGGCCGAAACGGCGTTCGCGCTGGCGGTACGAGGCGAAGGCCTTGTCCAGTTCCGCGGCGTCGAAATCCGGCCAGAAAACGTCGGTGAAATACAGCTCGGAATACGCCAACTGCCACAGCAGGAAATTGCTGATGCGCTGTTCGCCGCCGGTGCGGATGAAGAGATCCGGCTCCGGCGCATAGGCCATCGCCAGGTGCGGCGCCAGCACCGATTCGTCGATCGAGGCCGGGTCGAGCATGGGCGAGCGCGCCAGCATCTTGCGCATGGCCTGCAGCAGGTCCCAGCGGCCGCCGTAGTTGGCGGCGATGGTCACGGTCAGGCCGGTGTTGCCGGCCGTGCGCGCCTCGGCATCGCGGATCATCTGCTGGATGCGGGGGCTGAAGCGGTCCAGGTCGCCCACCACCCGCAACCGGATGTTGTTGGCGTGCATCTTCACCACTTCGCGCCGCAGGGCCATCATGAACAGCCGCATCAGGAACGAGACCTCATCCGCCGGGCGCCGCCAGTTCTCAGAACTGAAGGCGAACAGCGTCAGGAACTGCACGCCGCGGGCGGCGCTGGCTTCCACCACCGCACGCACCGCGTCCAGCCCCCGGGTATGCCCGGCAACGCGTGGCAGGTGCCGCTGGGTCGCCCAGCGGCCGTTGCCGTCCATGATGATGGCAACGTGGCGGGGGACGTAGGAGGTATCGGGTACGTCGAGCGTTGAACTGATGTGCTGCATGATGGCAGACTGTCGTTGACTGCCCCGGCCATGCCGGGACGGGGTCAGACCGTCATGATCTCCTTCTCTTTCTCGGCGACCATCTTGTCGATCTCGGCCACGTACTTGTCGGTCAGCTTCTGCACTTCGTCCTGGCCGCGGCGCTCGTCGTCCTCGGAAATGGTCTTGTCCTTGACCAGCTTCTTGAACTGCTCGTTGGCATCGCGGCGCAGGTTGCGCACGGCAATCTTGGCGCCCTCGGCCTCGCTCTTGACGACCTTGGTCAGCTCCTTGCGGCGCTCTTCGGTCAGTGCGGGCATCGGCACGCGGATCACTTCACCCATGGTGGCCGGGTTCAGGCCCAGGTCGCAGTCGCGGATGGCCTTCTCGACCGCGCCCACCATCTTCTTTTCCCAGGGCTGCACCGTGATGGTACGCGCATCGGCCAGGCCGATTGCCGCGACCTGGCTGATGGGAACCATCGAGCCGTAGTAGTCCACCTGAACATGGTCGAGCAGGCCGGTGTGGGCACGGCCGGTGCGGATCTTCGCCAGATCGGCCTTGAAGGCTTCGATCGACTTCTGCATTTTTTGCTCGACGCTCTTCTTTGTGTCGGCGACGCTCATTTTTACCTCCGGAAATCAGCCAACCATGATCCCCCTGGCGGGGATCGAAAATGAATCATTCTACTCTTTGCCCGGCCGGATACCAGCGTTGCAGCGCGGCATCCGGCGCCCGACTCACACGTGCACCAGGGTACCCTCGTCCTCGCCCAGGATCACCCGCTTGAGCGCGCCCGGCTTGACGATCGAGAACACCTTGATCGGCAGCTTCTGGTCACGGCACAGCGCAAAGGCGGTGGCGTCCATCACCTGCAGGTTGCGGGAGATGGCCTCGTCGAAGGTGATGGTGGTGTAGCGCGTGGCGCTGGGGTCCTTCTTCGGGTCGGCGGTGTACACGCCGTCCACCTTGGTGGCCTTGAGCACGATCTCCGCCCCGATCTCGGAGCCGCGCAGCGCGGCGGCGGTGTCGGTGGTGAAGAACGGGTTGCCGGTGCCGGCGGCGAAGATCACCACCTTGCCCTCTTCCAGCTGGCGGATCGCGCGCGGGCGGATATAGGGCTCGACCACCTGGTCCATGCGCAGCGCGGACTGCACGCGGCCTTCGATATTGGCGTGGCGCATCGCGTCCTGCAGCGCCAGTGCGTTCATCATGGTGGCCAGCATGCCCATGTAGTCCGCGGTGGCGCGGTCCATGCCGGCGGCGCCGCCGGCGACGCCGCGGAAGATGTTGCCGCCGCCGATGACCACCGCGACCTGCACGCCGAGCTTCACGATCTCGGCAATGTCGTTCACCATCGCCTCGATGGTGGAGCGGTTGATGCCGAAGGCATCTTCGCCCATCAGGGCTTCACCGGACAGTTTCAGAAGGACGCGCTTGTAGGCTGGCATGTTCACCCTCGGACAGGAGCAAATCGCTCGGTTGAGACGATCTTGAGACGTATGTTTTGGCGCCGGCGGCACGGATCCTCGTGCCGCCGGCGGAAGAAAGCCGGTTTTCGGGGTGCCCCGGACTGCCGGACCACCACGGAAACTGGCTGCTGCGGTGCAACGCGGCATGCGCAGCGTCGCACTACTTATGCAGAGGGGCACCTTACGGCGCCCCTGCGGCATTATAGGCGCCCGGACCAGCCCGAACGGGCAGTCCGCGGCGCCCCGGACATCAGCCCTTCTGGGCAGCGGCCACCTGGGCGGCCACTTCAGCGGCGAAGTCGTCCTGCTTCTTCTCGATGCCTTCGCCCACCACGAACAGGGTGAAACCCTTCACGGTCGTGTTGGCGGCCTTCAGCATCTGCTCAACCGTCTGCTTGTCGTTCTTCACGAACGGCTGGTTGAACAGCGAGACTTCCTTCAGGTACTTCTGCACCGAACCCTCGACCATCTTGGCGACGATTTCGGCCGGCTTGCCCGACTCGGCAGCCTTCTGCTCGGCAATGCTGCGCTCCTTGGCGATCAGCTCGGCAGGGACCTGCTCGGCCGACAGCGACACCGGCTTCATCGCGGCCACGTGCATGGCCACGTCCTTGGCGGCGGCTTCGTCGCCATCGAACTCGACCATCACGCCGATGCGGGTGCCGTGCAGGTACGACACCAGCTTGCCGCCGTTGGCGTAGCGGGCAAAGCGGCGGATCGTCAGGTTCTCGCCGATCTTGCCGATCAGGGCGGTGCGGGTGGCTTCAACGCTCACGCCGTCGATTTCCAGCGCCGACAGGGCGGCCACGTCGGCCGGGTTCTGCTTGGCGATCAGTTCGGCAACCTTGGCCGAGAAAGCCAGGAAGTCGTCATTCTTGGAGACGAAATCGGTCTCGCAGTTCAGTTCGACCAGCACGCCGGTGGTGCCGTCGATGAACGATGCGACCACGCCTTCAGCGGTCACGCGCGACGCGGCCTTGCTGGCCTTGTTGCCCAGCTTGACGCGCAGCAGCTCTTCGGCCTTGTCCAGGTCGCCGTCGGCCTCGGTCAGGGCCTTCTTGCATTCCATCATCGGCGCGTCGGTCTTCGCGCGCAGTTCTGCAACCATGCTTGCGGTAATTGCCGCCATTTGTCACTCCTTGAATGGTTCACGCCGGCTGCCGGCAGTCGCCTGCGGCACCCGGTCGGTGGGTCTACAGCACACCCGCGGCAGATACTGCCTGCGGCGGGTGACAACAATTCAAATTCAAAAAAAGGGGGCGCCAGATGTGCCCCCTTTTTATTGCCCTTCTTGCCCGGCTGCCGGCGTACCCCGGCTTTCGCCTTGCGCGCAGCCCGTGGTGACGGGCGGCAAGCGTTGCTTGTCTGTCGTGCGGTGACGATGCGCGCTAGCGGGTTCCTTTCCGGCAATCAGGCGGCGGGCAATCAGCCTTCCTGCACTTCGACGAATTCGTCGTCGCCGCCGCGAGCGGCTTCAACCACTTCCTGCACAGCGTTGGCACGGCCTTCCAGGATCGCGTCGGCCACGCCGCGCACGTACAGGGCCACGGCCTTGCTCGAGTCGTCGTTACCCGGGATCACGTAGTCGATGCCTTCCGGCGAGTGGTTGGTATCAACCACGCCGATCACCGGCACGCCCAGCTTGTTGGCCTCGGTCACGGCAATCTTGTGGTAGCCGACGTCCACCACGAAGATCGCGTCTGGCACGCCGCCCATGTCCTTGATGCCGCCGATCGACTTTTCCAGCTTCAGCATCTCGCGCTCGAACATCAGCGCTTCCTTCTTGCTCATGGTGTCCAGCGCGCCGGCTTCCTTGGCGGCTTCCATGTCCTTCAGGCGCTTGATCGAGATCTTGACCGTCTTGAAGTTGGTCAGCATGCCGCCGAGCCAGCGGGCGTCGACATAGGGCATGCCGGCACGGCCAGCTTCTTCAGCCAGGATTTCGCGCGACTGGCGCTTGGTACCCACGAAAAGGATGGTGCCGCGATTGGCTGCCAGCTGACGCACGTACTTCATTGCGTCCTGGAACATCGGCAACGTCTTTTCGAGGTTGATGATGTGGATCTTGTTGCGATGGCCGAAGATGAAGGGGGCCATCTTCGGGTTCCAGAAGCGGGTCTGGTGGCCGAAGTGGCAACCGGCTTCCAGCATTTCGCGCATGGTAACGGACATGTAAATCTCCAAAGGGTTAGGTCTGAAGCCCGCCCCGACATTCCTGAAAAGGAACACCCCGGATAGGCGGGCCAGCGATTTCAAACAGCAACAGGAATATCCTGCAAAATTCCGGCCTGGCGCACGCAATGCTGCGCCGCAACCAAGTCAGCCTGCTATTGTAGCAACAAAAGTGCGGCCCGCTCAAGCCGCCCGGTGCCCTGGCGCCCTACGGACTCAGCCCGCGACGGCCGCGCTCAGGCTGCGATCTGGCCCCGATGGTGCGATAATCCTACATTGACCTTTCGATTTCGGCGCGGCCAGTGGCCTCGCCATCACTTTTTTGGCGACGCAGCATGAGCATTCACCTGAACACCGCCGAAGACATCGCCCAGATGCGCGTGGCTTGCCGCCTTGGGTCCGAGGTCCTCGACTACATCACGCCCTTCGTCCAGCCAGGTATCACCACCGGCGAAATCGACCGCCTGTGCCACGCCTACATGCGTGAAGTGCAGGGCACCGTGTCGGCGTGCCTGAACTATGCTCCCCCCGGCTATCCGCCCTTCCCCGGCGCGATCTGCACCTCGGTCAACGACGTGATCTGCCATGGCATTCCGGGCGATCGCGTGCTCAAGAACGGTGACGCGATCAACCTGGACATCACGGTCATCACCAAGGAAGGCTACTACGGCGACAACAGCCGCATGTTCATCGTCGGCGAGGGCTCGATCCTGGCCAAGCGCCTGTCGCAGGTGACCTATGAATGCATGTGGAAGGGTATCGCGCAGGTTCGCCACGGCGCCCGCCTGGGCGACATCGGCCACGCCATCCAGGTACACGCCGAAGCCGCCGGCTACAGCGTGGTGCGCGAGTACTGCGGCCACGGCATCGGCAAGAACTTCCACGAAGACCCGCAGATCCTGCACTACGGCCGCCCGGGCACCGGCGCCGAGATCAAGGCCGGCATGATCTTTACCATTGAGCCGATGATCAACGCCGGCAAGCGCGATATCCGCACCATGCCCGACCAGTGGACGGTCAAGACCCGCGACCGCAGCCTGTCGGCGCAGTGGGAGCACACCGTGCTGGTCACGGAAACCGGCTACGAGGTCCTTACGGTATCGGCCGGGAGCCCGGCACCGCCGGCCTTTATCACCGATTCCGTCGCGGCCTGAGGCCGCACCGAAGCCAGGGGCGCCTGACCGGGCGCCTTTCTTTTTCCAGCCGTGCCCACCAACCCGCTCCCCGAGCCCGCCATCTCCATGGACACCACGCCGGAACTGCTGCTTGCCGCGCGCGTGCGCGACAAGCTCAAAGCCGACAAGCAGGCGCTGTTTGCCGACTTCAACCTCAGCGCCAACGTCGGCACGCTGATCACGCGGCTGCGCCGCGCTGTCGACGCCGCGCTGGTGGAAGCCTGGCGCGGCCTGGAGATGCCCGCGGGCGCAGCGCTGGTGGCGGTGGGCGGCTACGGCCGCGGCGAGCTGCTGCCCTACTCCGACGTCGACGTGCTGCTGTTGCTGCCCGCCGAGCCCGACCAGGACACCACCGGGCGCCTGGAGCGTTTTATCGGCCTGTGCTGGGACCTTGGGCTGGAGATCGGCTCTTCGGTGCGCACCGTG
The DNA here is from genome assembly GCF_058795055.1 of Cupriavidus sp. GW823-FHT06D04. Classification (NCBI taxonomy): domain Bacteria; kingdom Pseudomonadati; phylum Pseudomonadota; class Betaproteobacteria; order Burkholderiales; family Burkholderiaceae; genus Cupriavidus; species Cupriavidus sp. GW823-FHT06D04. The sequence continues at coordinate 48,493 of NZ_JBXAHL010000017.1, forward strand.
GACGATTGCATCCGCGAGTCGCGGCAGGACGTCACCATCCAGACCTCGCTGCTGGAGGCGCGGCTGCTGACCGGCAGCCGCAAGCTGTTCGAGTCGATGCGCACGCGCTACCTCTCCGACCTGGACGCGGCAGCGTTCTTCCAGGCCAAGCTGCTGGAAATGCGCCAGCGCCACGCCAAATACCAGGACACGCCCTACGCGCTCGAGCCCAACTGCAAGGAAAGCCCGGGCGGCCTGCGCGACCTGCAGGTGATCCTGTGGATGACCAAGGCGGCGGGCCTGGGCGACAGCTGGAAAGAACTGTTCGAGCGCGGCCTGCTGACGCAGCGCGAAGCGCAGGAGCTGGCGCGCAACGAGCGCCTGCTCAAGACCATCCGCGCGCGCCTGCACCTGGTGGCTGGCCGGCGCCAGGACGTGCTGGTATTCGACCTGCAGACCGCGCTGGCGGAGTCCTTCGGCTATCGCCAGACCACCAACAAGCGCGCCAGCGAACAGCTGATGCGCCGCTACTACTGGGCGGCCAAGGCGGTCACGCAGCTCAACAGCGTGCTGCTGCTGAACATCGAGGCGATGCTGTTCCCGAGCGAGTCTCAGGTGACGCGCGTGCTCAACGAACGGTTTGTCGAGCGCCAGGGCATGCTGGAGATCACCAGCGACGACGTCTATGAACGCGACCCGCACGCGATCCTGGAAACTTTCCTGCTGTACCAGCGCACGCCCGGCGTGAAGGGCCTGTCGCCGCGCACGCTGCGCGGGCTGTACAACGCGCGCACCGTGATGAACGCGGGCTGGCGCAACGATCCGGAAAACCGCCGCCTGTTCCTGGCCATCATGCAGGAGCCGCAGGGCATCACCCACGCGCTGCGCCTGATGAACCAGACCAGCGTACTGGGCCGCTACCTGATCAACTTCCGCCGCATCGTCGGCCAGATGCAGCACGACCTGTTCCACGTCTATACCGTGGACCAGCACATCCTGATGGTGGTGCGCAACATGCGCCGCTTCGCCATTGTCGAGCACACCCACGAGTTTCCGTTCTGCAGCCAGCTGATGGCCAGCTTCGACAAGCCGTGGGTGCTGTGCGTGGCAGCGCTGTTCCACGACATCGCCAAGGGCCGCGGCGGCGACCACTCAAAGCTTGGCACCGTGGATGCGCGCCGCTTCTGCAAGCAGCACGGCATTGCGCGCGAAGACGCCGACCTGATCTGCTGGCTGGTCGAGCACCACCTGACCATGAGCCACGTGGCGCAGAAGCAGGACCTGACCGATCCCGACGTGATCCACGCCTTTGCCCGCGTGGTCGGCAGCGAACGCTACCTGACCGCGCTCTACCTGCTGACCGTGGCCGACATCCGCGGCACCAGCCCCAAGGTATGGAACGCGTGGAAGGGCAAGCTGCTGGAAGACCTGTACCACATCACGCTGCGCGTGCTGGGCGGCGCGCGCGTGGATTCGCATTCACTGTGGTCGCAGCGCAAGGAGGACACTATCTCCGAACTGCGCCTGAAGGCCTTCGACCCGGCGCTGGGCAAGTCTCTGTGGGCGCAGCTCGACGTGGCCTTCTTCCTGCGCCACGATTCGCACGATATCGCCTGGCTCACGCGCCACCTGTACAACAAGGTGGACAGCCCCACGCCGGTGGTCAAGGCACGCGTCTCCCCCGCCGGCGAAGGCCTGCAGGTGGCGGTCTACGTCAAGGACCAGCCCGACCTGTTCGCGCGCATCTGCGGCTACTTCGAGCGCAAGGCGTTCTCGATCCAGGACGCCAAGATCCACACCACGCGCCACGGCTACGCGCTGGACACGTTCCAGGTCACCGACCCCGGCATGGCCGGCGACGGCGGCAACTACCGCGACATCATCGCGCTGGTCGAGCACGAACTGTGCGAGCGGCTGCGCCTGCAAGGCGCACTGCCCGAACCCACGCAGGGGCGGCTGTCGCGCCAGTCGCGCAGCTTCCCGATCAAGCCGCGCGTGGACCTGCGCCCGGACGAGCGTGGCCAGTATTACCTGCTGTCGCTGTCCGCCAACGACCGCACCGGCCTGCTGTACGCCATCGCCCGCGTACTGGCACGGCATCGCGTATCCGTCCACACGGCACGCATCAACACCCTGGGCGAACGCGTCGAAGACGTGTTCCTGGTCGACGGCAGCCGCCTGGCTGCCGACAACCGATTGCAGATTCAGCTTGAACAGGACTTGCTCGCCGCCCTCGCCATCTGAGGCGGGCGGGCAGCATCAACATATGACCGACAGCAATTCGCCGAAGCGCAAGACGCTAGGTATCAAGGCCGCCAGCGACACCGGCACGGCCGCGCGCAAGACCGGCACCCGCCCCGTGCGGGTGTCCGACCTGAACCGCAAGCGCGTGCAAGCCGTCTCCGAAGGCATCAAGCGCGCCCAGGAGCGCGCCGGCGGCAAGACCGGCGGCCGTCCGGCCCAGGGCGAACCGCAGGCCGGCGCAGCCCAGCCGCGCAAACCCCGCGCGCCGCGTCCTGCTGACGGCGAACGCCAGGCACGCCCGCGCCGCCCGGAAGGTGGCGAGGCGCGTCCGCGCCGCTTCGGCGATGACGAAAGCCGCCCCCGCCGTTATGGCGACGACCGGGGTGAGGCACGTCCGCGCCGTTTCGAAGGCAGCGAAGCGCGCCCGCCGCGGCGCTTCGGCGACGACGACAACCGCCCGCGCCGCACGGGCGATGATCGGGGTGAGGCACGTCCACGCCGCTTCGAAGGCGGTGAAGCGCGCCCGCCGCGCCGCTTTGGCGACGACGACAACCGCCCGCGCCGCACGGGCGACGATCGCGGCGAGGCACGTCCGCGCCGTTTCGAAGGCGGCGAAGCGCGCCCGCCGCGCCGTTTTGGCGACGACGACAACCGCCCGCGCCGCACTGGCGACGATCGCGGCGAGGCACGACCGCGCCGTTTCGTAGGCGGCGAAGCGCGCCCGCCGCGCCGTTTCGAGGGCGGTGATTCGCGTCCGCCGCGCCGTGCTGGCGAGGACAACAACCGTCCCCGCCGTTTCGAAGGCGCCGAATCGCATCCGCGCCGCGTTGGCGATGACGAGAGCCGCCCTCGCCGCTTCGAAGGCACCGATTCGCGCCCGCGCCGTTATGGCGATGACGAGAACCGTCCCCGCCGCTTCGAAGGCACCGACTCGCGCCCGCGCCGTTATGGCGATGACGACCAGCGCCCGCGCCCCGCGCCGTCGGGCGAGCGCCGCCGTGAAGGCACCGCGCCGGCACGCCGCTTCAGCGACGCCGCCGACCGCATCCGCACCGCCGGCCCGGCACGCCAGCAGGCACCGGCCGCGCGCCAGGAAAAGCCCGCCCGCGCCGAGTCCAGCCACGACGACGGCCTGGTGCGCCTGTCCAAGCGCATGTCCGAACTGGGCCTGTGCTCGCGCCGCGAAGCCGACGAATGGATCCCGCACGGCTGGGTGCTGGTAGACGGCAAGCCCGTGACCGCACTGGGCAGCCGCATCCGCCCCGACGCCGAGATCGAGATCATGCAGGAAGCGCGCTCCGAACAAGGCGAGCGCGTCACGGTGCTGCTGAACAAGCCGGTGGGCTACGTCTCCGGCCAGGCCGAAGACGGCTACGAGCCGGCCGCGGTGCTGTTCACCCCCGAGAACCAGTGGGAAGGCGACCCCACGCGCAAGCGCTTCGCCCCGTGGCAACGCAAGAGCCTGGCCCCGGCGGGCCGCCTCGATATCGACTCAACCGGTCTGCTGGTGCTGACGCAGGACGGCCGCGTCGCGCGCGCGCTGATCGGCGAGGATTCGACCGTCGAGAAGGAATACCTGGTGCGTGTGGTGTGGCACTCGCCGCAGGGCGTGGTCGAGCGCAATATCAGCGCGGAATTCCCGGCCGATGATCTCGAGCTGCTGCGCCACGGGCTGTCGCTGGATGGCGTGCCGCTCAAGCCAGCCAAGGTGAGCTGGCAGAACGAGGAGCAGCTGCGCTTCGTGCTGCGCGAAGGCCGCAAGCGCCAGATCCGTCGGATGTGCGAGCAGGTTGGGCTGCAAGTGGTGGGCCTCAAGCGCGTGCGCATGGGACGCGTGGTGCTGGGGGATCTGCCGCCGGGTAAATGGCGGTTCCTGGGGCAGTTTGAGAAGTTCTGATTCCAGAATTTGCCGACCCAAAAAAACCGGTCCCCAAGGACCGGTTTTTTTGCGCCTTGCGCGGGTTCGATACCGCGCGGCACAGCTCGTCAATCGTCGCTATTCGGCGGCAGATCCGGAAACAACACCTCTGTAAACCCAAACTGCCTGAAATCCTTGATCCGCATCGGATACAGGATCCCCTGCAAGTGGTCGCACTCATGCTGCACCACCCGCGCATGGAAGCCTTCAGCCACGCGCTCGATGCGGTTACCCATCAGGTCGTAGCCGCTGTACTTCAGCCGCAGATGGCGCGGCACCACGCCGCGCAGGCCGGGGACAGACAGGCAGCCTTCCCAGCCGTCCTCCATCTCGTCGGACTCCATTTCCAGCACCGGGTTGATCAGCACGGTCTTGGGCACGGTGGGCGCGTCCGGGTAACGCGGGTTGCGGTCGAAGCCGAAGATCACCACCTGCAGGTCCACGCCGATCTGCGGCGCGGCAAGGCCGGCGCCGTTGGCGTGGTCCATGGTGTCGAACATGTCTTCGATCAGCGTGCGCAGCTCCGGCGTATTGAAGCGCTCCACCGGCCGCGCCACCTGCAGCAGGCGCGGATCGCCCATCTTGAGAATCTCGCGGATCATGGTTGTTTCCCCGGTTATTCCTGTGCCGGCGCGGCGCCGGCCTCTGCCAGCAGCGCCAGCATGCCGGCCTCGTCCAGCACCGGCACGCCCAGCGCCTCGGCCTTGTCGAGCTTGCTGCCTGCCTCGGCGCCCGCGACCACGTAGTCGGTCTTCTTCGATACCGAACCCGCCACCTTGGCGCCGGCGGCTTCCAGCAGTTCCTTGGCGTCCTCGCGCGACATGGTGGGCAGCGTGCCGGTCAGCACGAAGGTCTTGCCCGACAGCGGCGCCGGGGCCTTGGCCACCGGCTCGCTTTCCGCCCAGTGTACGCCTGCGGCGCGCAGTTGTTCGATGACCTCGACGTTGTGCGGCTCGGCAAAGAAGTGCGCGATCGACTGCGCCACCACCGGGCCGACGTCGTTCACTTCCAGCAGAGCCGCTTCGTCGGCTGCCATCAGCGCATCGAGCTTGCCGAAGTGCCGGGCCAGGTCCTTGGCGGTGGCTTCGCCCACATGACGGATGCCCAGCGCGAAGATAAAGCGGTTCATGGTGGTCTCGCGCGACGCGTCGATCGCCACCACCAGATTGGCCGCCGACTTGTCGGCCATGCGCTCCAGCGCGGCCAGCTTGGCCACGCCCAGCTTGAACAGATCCGCCGGCGTGCGCACGATGCCCTGGTCGACCAGTTGCTCGACCAGTTTGTCGCCCAGACCTTCGATATCCATGGCGCGCCGCTGCGCGAAATGCAGCAGCGCCTGCTTGCGCTGCGCCGCGCAGATCAGGCCGCCGGTGCAGCGCGCGATGGCTTCGTCCTCGAGCTTCTCGATATGCGAGCCGCACACCGGACAGGCGGTCGGCATCACGAAGGCGCGCGCGTCAGCCGGGCGGCGCTCGGTCACCACGCCGACCACTTCCGGGATCACGTCGCCGGCGCGGCGCACGATCACGGTGTCGCCGATATGCACGTCCTTGCGGCGGATCTCGTCCTCGTTGTGCAGCGTGGCGTTGGTCACCGTGACTCCGCCGACAAACACCGGCTTGAGCCGCGCCACCGGCGTGATTGCGCCGGTGCGGCCGACCTGCACTTCGATGTCCTCGACGATGGTGGTCATCTCCTGCGCCGGGAACTTGTGCGCCAGCGCAAAGCGCGGCGCGCGCGAGACAAAGCCCAGGCGCTCCTGCTCGGCCAGTGCGTTGACCTTGTAGACCACACCGTCGATGTCATACGGCAGCGCGTCGCGGCGCTGGCCGATATCGCGGTAGAAATCCAGCAGGCCCTGCGCGCCCTTCACCACCGCGCGGTCCTTGCACACCGGCAGGCCCAGCGCGGCAAAGCCGTCGAGCATCACGCTGTGGGTGGGCGGACGGTCCACGCCCTGCAGCTCGCCCAGGCCGTAGGCGAAGAACGACAGCGGCCGCTTGGCGGTGATGCGCGGATCGAGCTGGCGCAGGCTGCCCGCGGCGGCGTTGCGCGGGTTGACGAAGGTCTTCTCGCCGGCCTCGGCCTGGCGTTCGTTGAGCTTGTCGAAGTCGCCGCGGTACATGAAGACTTCGCCCCGCACTTCAAGCACGGCGGGAGCCTGGCCTCGCAGCTTCAGCGGAATCGCCTTTATGGTGCGCACGTTGACCGTGACATCTTCGCCGGTCTCTCCGTCGCCGCGGGTGGCGGCCTGCACCAGGCGGCCGTCCTCATAGCGCAGCGACATGGCCAGGCCGTCGAACTTCAGCTCGCAGGCGTACTCGACCGCGTCGGCGGCGCTGAACAGGTCCTGCTCGCCGGCGGCGGGCGCGGTGCGGCCCAGGCCCTGCGCGCAGCGGCGGTCGAAGTTCAGCACGTCGTCGTCGGCGAAGCCGTTGTTGAGCGACAGCATCGGCACGCGGTGGCGCACCGAGTCGAAGGCCGACAGCGGCTCGCCGCCCACGCGCTGGGTGGGCGAGTCCGGCGTCTGCAGTTCGGGATGCTCAAGCTCCAGCGCCTGCAACTCGCTGAACAGCGCGTCGTACTCGGCGTCGGGAATGGTCGGCGCGTCCAGCACGTAGTACTGGTAGTTGTGGCGATCCAGCTCGTCGCGCAGCCAGGCCACGCGCTTGGCGGCAGCTTCGGCCGGCAAGGGGCCGGCGGGCGCGGAGGCATCTGCCTGCGCGCCGCGGTGTGTTGCGGTCATGGCAGGCTCCGGCTAGATGCTGAACAGGCGCTGCGCCACCAACGAACCGGCCGGCATGCCGCGCGCTTCCAGCTTGTTGTACAGCGTTTCAAGCTGGCTGAAGATCGCGACGAACGAGGCCTCGGTCAGCGGCCGCATATTGTCGTCGACCAGTTGCGCGCCCATGCGCTGGGCCAGCGTGTGGCCGTACTCGCACACGGTCTTGAACGGCTTGGCGGCCTGGTCGGCCACCGGCACGTCGAGCAGCAGCGTGATCTGGCGGCCGGCCTTGACGGTCAGGTCGTCGCGCAGGAAGTTGGTGTCGCCGAACTGCAGCGTGAACAGCGGACGCTGCACGCCTTCGGCGTTGGCCTGGTAGCGGATAAAGCGGGTGCCGTCGCGCGACAGCACCAGCCCGTCCTGCGTGGCCACGTTCTGCACGTACGCCGCCGACCACGGCGCGCCATCCGAAATCACGTTGACGCCCAGCTGCACGTCGCAGCCGGCGGCAAAGCCATCCAGCTCGCGCGCATTGGCGACGGTCTCGCTCATGTCCGGCAGGTCGGCCGAGGCATCGAGCGACTCGGCCAGCGACTCTACCGCGGTGATGAATTCCGAGAACTCCAGCGCGTTGAGCGGGCCGCCGCGGTTGGCCAGCTGCACGCCGACCTGCAGGTCTTCGTACTGGTGGCCGGCGGTGACCGGCTCCCATGCATTGGCTTCGGTGCGCAGGCCCTCGATATGGACCTGCTTGGTGCCGGCGCGGCGCAGCCGGCCGGTCAGGGGCAGGATGCGGTCACCGGAGGCCTTGCGCTCCAGGTGCAGGGGCACGATGCAGTCGATCAGCGGATCGATCAGGGCCGGCGTGGGCTGGCCATCGGGCACGGCGGCAAGCGGAGCCGGAGCCGGAGCCGGAGCCGGCGCGGGTACCGGGGCCGGAGTGGCCTCGGCTTCGGCCTCGTCCTCGGTGGTCTCGGCATGCGTCGCGGCGGCCGCGACGGACACTTCCTCGGCGACGACATCGTCGGCGTCCGCGGTGCTTGCTGCGGCCGCAGCCGCCGCAGCCGCGTGGTTGTTGCCCGTCGCCACCGCGGCACCGGCCGTGGCCGGCGCCGGGGAAAGCGTCGGCTCACGCCGCGGTGCCTGCTCGGCAGCGGCTTCGTGCAGGCGCGCGGCGGTTTCCGGCGCGGTGCTCTGGCCGACCACCGGCTCGCGCATCGGCGGCAGGTCGTCTTCGGGGCTGAGCTCGCGCGGGCGGCGCGCCTTGCGGATCTGCCACTGGTTGTAGCCGAACACCAGTACCACGAAAACCAGGCCCGCGACGATCAGTGCGGTCTGCAGGTCCATGTTCAGTTTCATGCTGCCTCCGCCATCGAAACCGCCGCGTCCATATCCACGGCCACGATACGCGAAACGCCCTGCTCCTGCATGGTCACGCCAATGAGTTGATGAGCCATTTCCATGGCAATCTTGTTATGTGAGATGAAAACGAATTGAGTCTTGTCCGACATGCGCGCCACCATATTGGCGTAGCGTTCGGTGTTGGCGTCGTCCAGCGGCGCGTCCACCTCGTCCAGCAGGCAGAACGGTGCCGGGTTGAGCTGGAACATGGCAAACACCAGCGCGATCGCGGTCAGCGCCTTCTCGCCGCCCGACAGCAGGTGGATGGTCGAGTTCTTCTTGCCCGGGGGCTGCGCCATCACCTGCACGCCGGCGTCGAGGATCTCCTCGCCGGTCATGATCAGGCGCGCCTGGCCGCCACCGAACAGCGACGGGAACAGCTCGCCGAAATGATGGTTGACCTGGTCGAAGGTGCCCTGCAACAGCGCGCGGGTTTCCTGGTCGATCTTGGCGATCGCGTCTTCCAGCGTGTTGATGGCGTCGTTCAGGTCGGCCGACTGCGCATCGAGAAAGGTCTTGCGCTCGCGCGCCGCGGCCAGCTCGTCGAGCGCGGCCATGTTGACCGGGCCGAGCGCGTTGATGGCGTTGTTGATGCGCGTGACTTCGCCCTGCAGGTACGACGGCTTCAGGTCGCCGGTCAGCTTGTCGGCCAGCGCGGCCTCGTCCACCTCGGCCGCGGTCAGCTGCTCGCTGAACTGCTCCTGGTTCAGGCGCGCGGCCTGTTCCTTGAGCTGCAACTCGGTAATGCGGTCGCGCAGCGGCTGCAGGCTGCGCTCGGCGGCCAGGCGCTGCTCGTCGTGCTGGCGCAGCTGTGCCGACAGCGCATCGAGTTCGGTGCGCGCGATGGTGAGCTTTTCTTCCTTCTCGGCGCGGCGCTCCAGCGCTTCCTGCAGGCCGGTATGGGCGGTCTGCTCGTTGATGGTCTCAAGCTCGGCGCGGGCGTTTTCCAGGGATTCGGCAATGCGTTCGGCCTGGTCGGCGGCCACCTGGATATTGCGGCGCAGCTCGTCGATGCGGCTCGCCAGGTTGCGCTCGGCAAAGAGGGCTTCCTGCGCGGCGCGCTCGAAGTCGCGCAGCTGGTGGCGCGCGCCCGAGAGCTTGCTGTCCAGCGCCTCGAAGGCCATCTGCTGGTCTTCGTGGGTGGCCTGCATCTCTGCCAGCGCGGCGTCGTGCTGCTCGAAGCTGGCTTCGGATTCGGCGCGGATGGCGCGCTGCTCTTCGATCTGTGCGTGGATCTCGTCCAGTTCCTCGCGGATCTGGCCGCTGCGGGCGGAATAGCGCTCCATCGCCTGAGACAGCTTGAGCACGTCCATCTGCAACGCGTGCACGCGGCGGGTGGCCTGCTCGGCGCGCGCGCGGGCATCGCCCAGCCCCTGGCTGGCCTGGGTGTAGGCCGCTTCGGCACGCACCGCCTGGGTCTTGGCTTCGTCGGACAGCAGCAGCTGCGCGCGCGCCTGCTTCTGCAGGTTTTCGATTTCCTGCTCGCGCGCCAGCATGCCGGCCTGCTCGGAATCGGCGGCGTAGATCTGGATGGCGTTGCGGCCCACCAGGTGGCCCTCGGCCACGACGAACGACGCACCGTCAGGCAGCGTGTTGCGCGCAGCCAGCGCCTGCGCCATGTCGGTGGCGACATAGATATCGGCCAGCCAGTCCTGCATCACGGCGCGGATGCCCGGCTCGGTGATCTGCACCAGCGACATCAGCGGGCGCAGGCCGACAGGCGTTTCCAGCGGGCGGGCGGCGGCCGGCGGCGAGTAAAACGCCAGCTTGGCCGGCGGCGCGTCGGACAGGAAGGCCTTGACCCAGTCCAGGTTCGACACTTCCAGCGCGGCCAGCTTCTCGCGCAGCACGGATTCGAGCGCGTTTTCCCAGCCCGGCTCGATATGGACCTTCTTCCACAGGCGCGGCAGCTCGGCCAGCTCATGCTTGGCCAGCCACGGCTGCACCTTGCCGTCGGTCTGCACGTTCTCCTGCAGCTGGCGCAGCGCCGACAGGCGCGCCTCCAGCGTGGCAATGGCGGAGGCTTCGCTGTGCACGCACGCCTGCGCGGCGCGGCGCGACTCGTCCAGGCGCGGCACGCTCTCTTCCGCGTCGGCCAGCACGGCCTGGGCTTCCTCGACCAGCGCTTCCTGCTCGGCCAGCTCGGCGCGGGCCTGCTCCAGGCGGGTCTCGTCGGGGCGGTCCAGGCCCTTTTCTTCCGCCGACAGGCGTTCGCGGCGCTGTTCCAGTTGCTGCAACATCTGGTCGGCGCTGCGCTGCTGCGCGGCTTCGAGCTTCAGGGCCTGCTCGGCCTGCATGATGCCGGCGCGCTGCTCGTTGAGCAGCTGCTGCGCGTCGCGCCATTGCGCTTCCAGCGTCGGCAGTTCGTCGTTCTTGTGGGCGACAGCTTCCTGCGCCTCGACCGTGCGGCCTTCGGCCACGGCCAGGTTTTCTTCGGCCTGCGCCAGCTCGTCGGTGGCCTGTTCGGCCTTGCCCTGCCACTGCTCGCGCTGCCCGGTCAGCGCGGCGATCTGGGCCTGCACGCGATTGCGCGATTCCACCACGTAGCGGATCTCGGCTTCGAGCTTGCTGACTTCGGCATTGGCCTCATACAGCGCGCCCTGCGCGGCGTGCATGCCATCGGACGCCCCGTAATGCGCGGCGCGCATGGTTTCGAGCTCGGCTTCGACATGGCGCAACTGCGCAGTCTGCGCCTCCAGGTCGATCTGGGCCTGCTCGATAGCGCGCTGGTGGCGTTCCTGCTCTTGCTGGGCCTCGCGCTTGCGCAGCAGCCACAGCAGGTGCTGCTTTTCTTCGCCGTCGGCGTGCAGCGTCTTGAAGCGCTGCGCCACCTCGGCCTGGCTTTCCAGTTTTTCGAGGTTGCTGCCGAGTTCGCGCAGGATGTCTTCGACGCGGGTCAGGTTCTCGCGCGTGTCAGACAGGCGGTTTTCGGTCTCGCGGCGGCGTTCCTTGTACTTGGACACGCCCGCGGCCTCTTCCAGGAAGATGCGCATGTCATCGGGCTTGGCCTCGATGATGCGCGAGATCATGCCCTGCCCGATGATGGCGTAGGCGCGCGGGCCCAGGCCCGTGCCCAGGAAGATGTCCTGGATGTCGCGCCGGCGCACCGGCTGGTTGTTGATGTAGTAGGACGAAGTGCCGTCGCGGGTCAGCACGCGCTTGACCGCGACTTCGGCGTACTGGCTCCACTGGCCGGCAGCGCGGCCCTCGGCATTATCGAACACCAGTTCGACACTCGCCCGGCCAGCCTGCTTGCGCGCGGTGGAGCCGTTGAAGATGACGTCCTGCATGGATTCGCCACGCAGCTCTGACGCACGTGACTCACCAAGCACCCAGCGCACCGCATCGATGATGTTCGATTTGCCGCAGCCGTTGGGACCTACGATGCCGACCAGTTGGCCGGGCACTTGAAAATTGGTGGGATCGACAAATGACTTGAAGCCCGCCAGCTTGATCGAGGATAGTCGCACGGTTTCTCGTGTGGTATCGGCCACTCCGGTATAGGAACCGGGGTCGGCCTGGTATCGGGGCTATTGCACTGTTCAGAAAGCCGGGCTGCGCGGGAGCCGGCGCGGCGTGACGCCAGCACCTCAAAATACCCCTCGGGCCCGAGAATTGGGGCTAATCATACCATCGCAGATGCCTTCGCCGGCCCGTTTGGCAGTCGCCCCGGCGTCATATCCCATTGCCGATTTCCCTTGCTATTCCGCCCCTTACAAGCGATTCCGCATGCACTTTGACAGGCGCCGCAGGCGCTGTCAGCCATCCGTGCCGGCCAACCGTTGGGAAACTTATTAGGGTAAATGCTAGTCTCTGATCTGTCGGCGTGACCTCGGATGCCCTCCGGGCCGCGCACCCATGAACGCCCCTCGCAGCCCTTGGCCAACCAGGAGGACAGAGCATGAGTGAACCGTCAGCGGCCGCCCGGCCGTGGTCTGTCAGCGACATCAACTACCAGGCGATCGACGTGGAACGCGTACGCGGCGACCGCGACCTGTTCTACCTGCTGGTGTCAGCCTCGTTCATCGAGAGCGGGTCCGACACCTATGCCGGCAACCTTGCCACCTATTACGCCCGTGTGCCCGATGCGGCCGACTGGCTTGCCGAGCACTGGGAGGCCGAGGAACTGCAGCACGGGCTGGCGCTGCGGCGCTATGTCGAGCATGTCTGGCCGGAATTCGACTGGGAGCGCGGCTATGCGCGCTTCTTCGACGAGTACAGCAAGACCTGCTCGATCGACCAGTTCGAACCGACCGAGGGCCTGGAAATGGCGGCCCGCTGCGTGGTGGAAACCGGCACCGCCGCCTATTACCGCGCGCTGGAACAGGCCAGCGACGAACCGGTGCTGCGCGACCTGACGCGGCGCATCTCCAACGACGAGGTGCGGCACTACAAGCACTTCTACCAGTACTTCAACCGCTTTGCGGCATCCGAGCGGCTGGGCCGGCTGCGCGTGCTGGGCGCGCTGGCGCGCCGGCTGCTGGAGATCAAGAACGAGGACGCCGCGATCGCGTTGCGCAATGTGTTGCGCATGGAGCGCGGCGTAGAGGCCGTGTCCGAAACCGAGGTGCGCGCGCTCAATGCGCGCGTGTCCGGCGTGATCCGGCGCAACATCCCCATCGAAATGACCGTGAAGATGCTGCTGCGGCCGCTGCACCTGCACCGCGGCGTGGAGCGCGCAGTGCGGGCGCCGCTGGTGGCAGTGGTGTCGCGGGTCATGCTGCACTGACCCGCGCACCGGGCTCAGTTACATGCCACTGCCTCGGCACCTGCTGCGGCCGGCGCCGGCGCGCGGCTGCGGTGCACCAGCCCCGACAAGGCCCCGGCCGCCACGATGCACAGGCCGCCGGCCGCTTCCTTCCAGCTCAGCACCTCGGTCGCCAGCCACCACGCCGATACCGCCGCGATCACGATCTCGAACAGCATCAGCAGCGACACGCGGTTGGCCGGCAGCCGCTGCAGCCCGTATTGCACCACCGAGTTGCTGACCACCAGCACCGCCGCCAGGCCCAGCACCAGCATGCCCACGCTCACCTGCGCGCCCTGGACGATGGTCACCGACGGGCCATCCAGCAGCAGCGCGGCCGGCACGCCCACCACCGTGCAGCCCAGGTAGACCACGACCGTGCGCACGCGTGCGTCCATATCCGGGAAGCGCTGGCCGGCGCGGCGCGACAGCACATTGTTGACGGCAAAGCCCATGCCGCCGATCAGGCCCGACCATTCCGCGGCGGAGCCTGGCAGCGGCACGCCGACCTCGGGCGTCCACAGCATCAGCCCGGCGCCGAACAGGGCCAGCGCCACCAGCGACAGCCCTGCCGCCGACAGCCGCTCGCCCAGGAACAGCCGGGCAAACAGCGCGGTCCAGACCGGGGTCAGGTAGAACAGCAGCAGCACACGCATCACATGGCCGTTGACGCTGCCCCAGACGAAGCCGGCGTTGGTCACGCCCGCCGCCAGCCCGATGGCGACAAACAGCCAGTGCGGGCGCAGGCCGGCCAGGTGCCGGCGGAAGGCCAGCAGCGACAGCACCGCCGCGACCGAGCTGACCAGCGCCGCGGCGTGCATGCCGCCCAGGCCCCAGCCCGCCAGCACGCGGTACGGGAACCAGGCGATGCCCCAGACCGAGGCGCCGATCAGGATGGAAAGCGATGCCTTGACCGCATGGCGGTCGGCCGGCGCATGCTGCGCCGCAACAGTATTTGTGCTCATAAAGGGAATCCGTGCGAGGCGAGCCGGGCCGCCGGCCGGTGACAGCAGGCAGCGTCCGGACGGCGCCGGCGGCATCACCAGGGCGTGATGCCCGCCATCCGTGCTCGCGGCCGGCCGCGCGGGCCGGGCCGGCGCACGGAAACCCGCGCCGTTCCTCTATAATGCGTCGTTTTAACCGGCCCCGACTGACACTGTGAATCCGCGCCTCGACCTGCTCCAGCCCTACCCGTTCGAGAAACTGCGGGTGCTCTTTGCGCAGGTAAAGCCTGCCGACAAGCCGGCCATCAGCTTTGGCATCGGTGAACCCAAGCATCCGACGCCTGAGTTCATCAAGCAAGCGCTGGCAGAGTCGCTCGCGGGGCTGGCGAATTATCCCACAACGGCAGGTTCCGATGCACTACGGCAGTGCATCGCCAGCTGGCTGGAACGCCGCTACGGCCTGCCCAAGGTCAACGCCGCCACTGAAGTGCTGCCGGTGACCGGCTCGCGCGAGGCGCTGTTCGCCTTTGCCCAGACCGTGGTCGACGGCACCCGTCCGGGCGCGCTGGTGCTGTGCCCCAACCCGTTCTACCAGATCTACGAAGGCGCGGCGCTGCTGGCCGGCGCCACCCCAGTGTTCGCCAACAGCGACCCGGCGCGCAACTTCGCCCCGGCCTTCGACCGCATTGCCGACGATGTCTGGCAGAAGGTGCAACTGCTGTTCGTGTGCACGCCCGGCAACCCGACTGGTGCGGTGCTGTCGCTGGAAGACTGGAAGCAGCTGTTTGCGCTGTCGGACCGCTACGGCTTTGTGATCGCCTCGGACGAGTGCTACTCCGAGATCTATTTCGACGAAGGCCGCGCCCCGCTGGGAGCGCTGGAAGCCGCGCACAAGCTGGGCCGCGGCCTTGACCGGCTGGTGATGTTCTCGAGCCTGTCCAAGCGCTCCAACGTGCCGGGCCTGCGCTCGGGCTTCGTCGCCGGCGATGCCGCGCTGCTGAAGAAATTCCTGCTATACCGTACCTATCACGGCGGCGCCATGAACCCCGCGGTGCAGAGCGCAAGCATCGCCGCCTGGAACGACGAATCGCATGTGCGCGAGAACCGCGCCGCCTACGTGCGCAAGTTCAGCGAAGTGACGCCGATGCTGGCCGAGGTGCTGGACGTGGCGCTGCCCGATGCCGGCTTCTACCTGTGGGCCGATGTCTCGCGCACCGGCCTCACCGATACCGAATTCGCCGCGCGCCTGCTGGCCGAGCAGAACGTGACCGTGCTGCCCGGCAGCTACCTGGCGCGCGAAGCCGACGGCATCAACCCCGGCGCCAACCGCGTGCGCATGGCCCTGGTGGCCACGCCCGAGGAATGCCTGGAAGGTGCGCGCCGGATCGTGGAATTCTGCCGCGCGCTCGGCTGAGCGCCAACCCATGACCGCGGCGCAGCCTGACCGCTGCGCCTTTATCCGATAACCACTGAAGAAACGCATATGACGCAAGCTCTGCAAGCCCTGATCGACCAGGCCTGGGAAGACCGCACCAGCCTGTCGCCCAAGTCCGCCCCCAACGACATCCGCGAGGCCGTCGCCAATGTCATCAGCCAGCTGGATTCCGGCGCGCTGCGCGTGGCCGAGAAGCAAGGCAAGGACTGGATCGTCAACCAGTGGGTCAAGAAAGCCGTGCTGCTGTCGTTCCGCCTGGAAGACAACGCGCCGATGAGCGCCGGCGGCTTTGCCCAGTTCTACGACAAGGTGCCGACCAAGTTCGCCAACTGGAGCGCCGACGACTTCGCCAAGGCCGGCTTCCGCGTGGTGCCACCTGCCGTGGCCCGCCGCGGTTCGTTCATCGCCAAGAACGCGGTGCTGATGCCGTCGTACGTCAATATCGGCGCCTACGTCGATGAAGGCACCATGGTCGACACCTGGGCCACCGTCGGTTCGTGCGCGCAGATCGGCAAGAACGTCCACCTGTCGGGCGGCGTGGGCATCGGCGGCGTGCTGGAGCCGCTGCAGGCCAACCCGGTCATCATCGAAGACAACTGCTTTATCGGTGCGCGCTCGGAAGTGGTTGAAGGCGTGATCGTCGAAGAGAACTCGGTGATCTCGATGGGCGTGTACCTGGGCCAGTCGACCAAGATCTATGACCGCGAAACCGGCGAGATCCACTATGGCCGCGTGCCGGCGGGCTCGGTGGTGGTGGCGGGCAACCTGCCGTCCAAGGATGGCAAGTACAGCCTGTACTGCGCCGTGATCGTGAAGAAGGTCGACGCGCAGACCCGCGCCAAGACCAGCCTGAACGACCTGCTGCGCGGCGACTGAGCGCGCCTGGCGCAGCCCGCAACGGCTGCGCCGCTCCGGGGCCCGCCCCCCGGGGCAGTATTTCCGTTGTCACCCCGCCTGGCCAGGCTGAACATGCCTTCCCTCCGCAAGCGACTCATGGCCCTGGATCCCACCACCGTCAGTACCGTGCTCTCCCTGCTGCCCACCATTCTCGAGCAGGCCAACAAGACCATCGAGAAACTGAAGAAGAACAAGCGCAAGGATGGAACGCCGGAAGGCGCAGTGGCCGACACGCGTGATCCCGCCGCCCGTATCGCCGAGCTGGAAGCCGCTGCCGTGCAGCAGGCCGAGGCCGTCAAGCTGCTGGCCGAGCAACATGCCATCACCATCGACGCACTGCGCAAGGAAGCCGCCCGGCTGGACCGCCGCCTGCGCCTGATGACCGCGGTGGCCATGGGCGGCGTGGCGCTGGGCCTGGGCGGCCTGGTGATCGCGCTGAACCTGCTGTTCCGCTGAATCCAATCCATCAAGACTAGCCATGACCGTCCTGCTCTACGGCATTCCCAACTGCGATACCGTCAAGAAAGCCCGCACCTGGCTGGATGACAACGGCGTGGCCTACAGCTTCCACGACTTCAAGAAGCAGGGCGTGGATGAAGCCATGCTGCGCGGCTGGCTGAAGCACGTGCCGCTGGCGACGCTGCTCAACCGCAAGGGCACCACCTGGCGCGCGCTGTCGGACGCCGACAAGGCCCGCGCCGAACAGGAAGCCAGCGCGATCGCGCTGATGCAGCAAAGCCCGTCGCTGATCAAGCGCCCGGTGCTGGCCCACGATGGCAAGGTGATGGTCGGTTTCTCCGCCGACCAGTACGCCGGCCAGTTCTGATTTCCATTTCCGTAGTCCGATGACCGCCACCCTCGCCGCCACCCTCGCCCTCACCGAAGACCTGATCCGCCGCCGCTCCGTCACGCCCGCCGACGAAGGCTGCCAGGCCATCCTGGAAACCCGCCTTAAGGCGCTCGGCTTTGACTGCGAAGCGCTCGTCAGCGGCCCCGACGATTTCCGCGTGACCAACCTGTGGGCGGTCAGGCGCGGCACGCAGGGCAAGGACGGCAAGCTGCTGGCCTTTGCCGGCCATACCGACGTGGTGCCGACCGGCCCGCTGGAGCAGTGGCATTCGGACCCGTTCGAACCGACGCACCGCGACGGCAAGCTGTACGGCCGCGGTGCCGCCGACATGAAGACCTCGATCGCCGGATTCGTGGTGGCGGTGGAAGAGTTCGTCAAGGCGCACCCTGCGCATGCCGGCTCGATCGCCTTCCTGATCACCAGCGACGAGGAAGGCCCAGCGCACGACGGCACCATCAAGGTGGTCGAGGCCCTGTCCGCGCGCGGCGAGCGCCTGGACTACTGCGTGATCGGCGAGCCGACCTCGGTCGACACGCTCGGCGACATGGTCAAGAACGGCCGCCGCGGCTCGCTGTCGGGCAAGCTCACGGTCAAGGGCATCCAGTGCCATATCGCCTACCCGCACCTGGGCCGCAACCCGATCCATGAAGCCGCGCCGGCGCTGGCCGAGCTGGCCGCCGAGGTCTGGGACCAGGGCAATGAGTACTTCCCGCCGACCAGCTGGCAGATGTCGAACATCCACGGCGGCACCGGCGCCACCAACGTGATCCCGGGCCACGTCACCATCGACTTCAATTTCCGCTTCTCGACCGCCAGCACGCCGGAAGGCCTGAAGGCGCGCGTGCATGCGATCCTGGACCGCCACCAGCTCGAATACGCGCTGGACTGGACCCTGGGCGGCGAGCCCTTCCTGACCCCGCGCGGCGAGCTGTCCGACGCGCTGTCGTCGGCGATCGAGGCCGAGACCGGCGTCAAGACCGAGCTGTCGACCACCGGCGGCACCTCGGACGGGCGCTTTATCGCCAGGATCTGCCCGCAGGTGATCGAGTTCGGCCCGCCCAACGCCAGCATCCACAAGATCGACGAGCACGTTGAAGTGCGCTTCATCGAGCCGCTGAAGAACGTTTACCGCGGCGTGCTGGAACGTCTCGTCGCCTGATTTTTTTCGCCGAAAGACACCCATACATGGCAACGCCCTCTCCCCTGCGCACCGTGCGCGACCTGCTGCGTCTCGCAGTCTCGCGCTTTACCGCCGCGCGCCTGTCCTTCGGCCACGGCAGCGCCAATGCCTATGACGAAGCCGCCTACCTGGTGCTGCATACGCTGAACCTGCCGCTCGACACGCTCGACCCCTTCCTGGACGCGCGCCTGCTGCCCGAGGAAGTCGATGCCGTGCTCAAGGTCATCGACCGCCGCGTCAATGAGCGCGTGCCGGCCGCCTACATCACGCACGAGGCCTTTATGCACGGCCTGCGCTTCTACGTCGATTCACGCGTGATCGTCCCGCGCAGCTTTATCGGCGAACTGCTGCAGGACGGGCTGGAGCCGTGGGTCGGCGAGACCGACAGCATCGGCCCGGTGCTGGAGCTGTGCACCGGTTCCGGCTGCCTGCCGATCGTGGCCGCGCACGTCTGGCCGAACGCGAAGGTCGACGCTGTCGACATCTCGCCCGACGCGCTCGCCGTGGCACGCCGCAACGTGGCCGACTACAAGATGGACGACCGCATCCGGCTGTATGAGGGCGACCTGTACGCGCCGCTGCCGCATGGCGCCACCTACGACGTGATCCTGACCAACCCGCCCTACGTCAACGAAGGCTCGATGCAGGCGCTGCCGCCGGAATACCTGGCCGAGCCGCGCATCGCCCTGGCCGGCGGCGACGACGGCATGGACGTGGTGCGGCGGATCATCGCCGGCGCCAAGGCGCGCCTGAACCCGGGCGGCGTGCTGGTGGTGGAGATCGGCAACGAGCACGCCAACGTGGAAGCTGCGTTCCCCGAGCTGGAAATCGTCTGGCTGCCGGTCAGCGCGGGGGATGAGCAGGTATTCCTGCTGACCTACGACGCCCTGCCGGGCTGAGTAGACAGGCAGGCCTGCTCGCCTGCCGTGCAATCTGGGCGAACACCGGCCACGCGCCGACCATGCTGACCGCGCACGCTCTACACTCACTGCTAGGCACCACGTTCGGTCTTGTCACCGAACCGTCCGAGCGTGGCAGCGGCAGGACCGACTTCCTGCCGCCTGTCACCTGGCAGCCGCTGCGGTCGACCCGCATCCTGCATGTACGCACCGATGCAACCGGCCACTCGCGCAGGTGCGCCTGTGCATTTCCTCCGATAACAACAACAGCGTGCTCGCTCCGCAGCCGGTGCAGTGGCAAACCCTGCGCCCGCTGGTAGCGGCCGAGATCGCGCAGTACCGAGACTACGCGGCCCGAACAGGCCGCCGCTGAAGCCGTGACCGCCAGCAACGCCCGCCTCCCCGGTTCGCCCGACGCCCTGCCCGCCCATGCCCCGGCAGCGCACGCCGCGCGCGGTATCGCCCTGCTGACGTTCGCCTTTGCGCTCAGCCAGTTCTTCCGCTCCTGCCTGGCGGTGATGGCGCCCGAGCTGCAGCATGATTTCGGGCTGTCGCCGGCGGGCTTTGGCGCACTGTCTTCGTCGTTCTTCCTGGCCTTTGCCGTGGCGCAAATCCCCGTGGGCGTTGCCTTCGACCGCTACGGCGTGGGGCGGCCGACCGCGCTGCTGCTGGCGGTGGGCGCCGTGTCGTCGATCCTGTTCGTGCTGGCGCCCAACGGCGCGGCGGCCACGCTGGCGCAGGTGGGGCTGGGGCTGGCGTGCGCGCCGGTCTTCATGGGCCTGCTGCATTTCGCCTCCGAGCAGCTGTCCGAGCGCGACTACACCCGCGTGGTCAGCCGCTCCAATGCCATGGGCATGATTGGCGCGCTGTGTGCCACGGCGCCGCTGGGCTGGGCCATCTCGCTGATCGGCTGGCGCCCGTCGATGGCGATATCGGCGCTGGGCATGGTCGCGGCCTGCTATGGCGTGTGGCGCTTCGTGCGCGACCAGGGCCATGCCGAGGCCCGCAGTGCGTCGTGGCCGGCGATGCTGTCGGAAAGCCTGCAGCTGCTGAAGCTGGCGCCGTTGTGGACGCTGATTCCGCTGTGCGTGGCAATGTCCGCCGGCACCGCCTTCCGCAATGCCTGGAGCGGCCCCTACCTGGCCGACGTGTTCGGCCTGGGCTCGGCGCCGCGCGGGGTGGCGCTGGCGCTGCTGAGCCTGGCCGGCTTCCTGACCGCCTTCCTGCTGCCGGTGCTGGTACGCCGCAACACGCTCAAGACCGCCATCGCCGGCTGGTCGTGCTTTGCCATGTCGGGCTCGTTCCTGCTGGCGTTATGGCCGGACAGCGGCATCGGCTACGGCGTGGCGATGATGGCGCTGCTGTCGACCATCGGCATGCTGCACCCGCTGGTGATGGCGCAGGGCCGCGGGCTGGTCCCGCCGTCGCGGCGCGGGCGCGGGCTGGGCCTGCTCAACACCTTTGTGTTCCTGGGATCGGCGCTGACGTCATGGGGCTACGGGCTGATCGCCAATGCCGGCCATGTGCGTGGCTGGCCGCTGCCCTCCACCTATGCGGCGATCTTCCTGTCCGCGGGCCTGCTGATTGCCGCCGCACTGGTGCCCTACTTCTTCAGCCAGCCGCACCCCACCAGTCATTAGCCAGACTCAGGCCGCGGAAAGCGCCCGCACCATGTCGGCGATGATGGTGAAGCGGATCACGCGCAGGCATGCCAGTTCGCCGGCAAACCCGCCGGTGAGCGCCGGGCGCTCCCGCGCCATGGCCGCGTTCTGTTGCTCGGCCTGCTCATAGAGCGCCTGCGCGGCCAGCCCGATGCCGCGCAGCATGGCGTCCAGCCGCCGCTCGGCGGTCACGCCGGTTAGGCCCAGCGCGCGCCCTGCCTCCAACACCAGCGCGCGCGAGAAATCGCTGTAGAACTCCACCCCCAGCACCGGCCAGGCAAAGCGGTGCGCCTGCGGCCAGCCGGTCTTGTCATAGGTGCGGGTGGCGTAAGCCGCCTCGCTGAGCAGGTCGTAGAACGGCGCCAACGCGATGCCGGCATCGGACACCAGGAAGCTCAGGTTCTTCAGGTGCGCATCCGAATTGCCCACCAGGATGTTGAACACCAGCCAGTCGAACAGCCGTGCACGCGCCACCGCTGGCGCGCGGCATAGCGTTGCCAGTTGCGCCAGCCGCTCGACGCTGCCCTGGTCGTACTTGAAGGTGCGCGGCAGGTTCAGCAGCTGGCAGGCATCGATCGCATGCAGCCGCTGCCACTGCCCGTGCTGCGTGAGGTGGCGATCGAAACGGTCGATCAGGTAGACCGGCGACGGCACATAGCGCCGGTACACCGGCGGCACCTCCAGCTTCAGCCGCACGGCCAGCGACATCACGAACCACTCGTTGATGACCGAATGCGGATAGATCTCCTGCATCTGGTGGGTCGGCTTCAGGATATGCGTGGACGGCGTATCCGCGCCGGGCTCGAACAGCGCGCCGTCCTGCAGCACCACCGCCAGCTTGTGCTGGGCGCCGGCCAGCGACATGCGCTTGACCGCGCCATGTGTAAGCGGCACGCTGGGCAGGCTGTGGATGCGGGCGTCAAGCGCGGCGTCGCTCAAGTGGCGCAGGGCCGGCGCGGTGGCCGGCCCGCGGCCGGGCGGCAGCAGCGTCAGCGAGCCCGCCGATTCCGCCCCATAGTGCGCCAGCAGGGCAAAGGCATCGGCCTCGTTGCGGATGCTGGCATCGCGTGCCAGCAGCGCACGCTGGCCGTCCTCGGGCAGCAGGTTGTCGAAGTACCACTGCACCGGCCGCATCGTGCTGCCATCGGCGAGCGCCTCCGGCTGCAGCGGCAGCGCCGGGCTCAGGGCGAAGGCGTGCGGGTTGCCCAGCCACGCCGCGTCATAGCGGAACGACCAGGCATCGCTGGCCTCATGTAGCTCGCCCACCGGCGTGCCGTTGATGCTGGCGACCAGTACGCGCTCAGCCATGCTGGTCGCCTCCCTTGACCGCTGCGCGCCGGTTGCGGCTACGCGCCTGGCGCTGCCTGAGCTTGGCCAGCTCGGCCGCTACCAGCGGTGCCGCCGCCTCCGGCATGTCGACCACCACGCGCAGGCCAAGCCCTTCCAGCACCTGGAACAGCTTGCCCCACTGGATGCCTTCGGCCCCGTTCTCCACGCGCACCATGAAGTTCTCGCTGACGCCGATGGCGCCTGCGGCATCGTCCTGGCGCAGGCCTTGCGCCTTGCGGGCAGCGCGCACGAAGGCGCCGATATCGCCGGGTTCGGTGAGGGTCACTGGCACAAAAATCTCCTTGATTGCAAAGACTTTAGTGTCTTCAGGCGGGAAAATCAAGAAATCTCCCTGATTGCAAAGATTCAAGCCTCTGATCGCGACCCACCGCAAAAATCTCCTCATTCACAAAGATTATTGCTGTAGCGGGCAGCCGGACAGACACAACGAATCGCGCCGGTGCCGCCGTACCGCTTCGCCAGCAAAAAGCCAGACTTATCGATTTAAGAATTCCGCTGGCGGGCTTACACCTTTACCGTTTGTGACACCAACATCCCAGCCCGACTTGGCGACAAGGGACAACGGCTGCGCCCGCGGCCGACACAACGAGGAGACAACTGATGGCATCCCTGATCGCATCCCGGCGCCCCGCTCGGGGGCGCCGCGCATGGCTGGCCGGCATGCTGGCCGCGGCCGCCATGGTCACCACCGCCGCCTTGCCGTCCGGCGCCAGCGCGGAAACCTGGCCATCGCGCCCGATCCAGCTGCTGATTCCCTATCCGCCGGGCGGCAGCGCCGACCTGCTGGCGCGCCCGGTCGCCGCCAAACTGCAGGAGCGCCTGGGCCAGCCCGTGGTGCTGGACTACCGGCCCGGCGCCGGCGGCACCATCGCCAGCCAGGCGCTGGCGCGGGCCAAGCCCGACGGCTACACCCTGATCATGGTGCTGGCCGCCCATGCCATCAATGCCAGCCTGTACCCGAAGCTGCCCTATGACACACGCAAGGACTTCGCGCCGGTCTCGCTAGTGGCCAACCTGCCGATGATCCTGGCTGGGAGCCCTTCGCTGCAGGCCACCAACGTGAAGGAGCTGATTGCCGAGGCCAAGGCCGCGCCCGGCAAGCTGACCTTCGCCTCGGCCGGCAACGGCAATACCGGCCACCTGGCGGGGGAGCTGTTCGATTCCGTCGCGGGCATCAAGATGACCCACGTTCCGTACAAGGGCAGCGCACAGGTGGTGACGGCAATGCTGTCGGGCGAGGTCCAGCTGACCTTCGACAGCATCTCCACCACCCTGCCGCACGTGAAGAGCGGCAAGCTGCGCGCACTGGCCGTGACCGGCAGCCAGCGCGCCGCGGTCGCGCCCGAGGTGCCGACGCTGGCCGAGGCCGGCGTGCCGGGCATCAGCATCACCGGCTGGTACGCGGTGCTGGCACCGGCCGGCACGCCGCAGCCCGTGATCGACCGGCTCAGCACCGAGATTGCCACGGTGCTGCGCCAGCCCGAACTGAAGGCCACGCTGGCCGCCAACGGCTATGAGCCGGTGGGCTCGACGCCCGCCGCGCTGCGCACCCATATCGACGCCGAGATCAACCGCTGGAGCAAGGTGGTGAAGGAGTCCGGCGCACAGATCCAGTAAGTCTGCTTCGATCCATCATCGCTCTTCGGGTGCGCCACGCTGGCACCCGCATCTCCTTGCCGAACATGACCCAACCGACCCCGCTTCTACGCCCCTTCACCACCATGTCCGTGCTCGTGCGCGAGCACGCCACGCAGCGCCCCGCACAGCGCGCCCTGATGCATGGCGAGCGCGTGCTCGACTATGCCGGTCTAGATGCCGCCATGGACCGCATCGCCGCGGCGCTGGCCCGCGACGGCGTGCGCCCCGGCGAAGCCATCGCCATCTGCGCGTCGTCCTCGATCGAATACGCCGCGGTGTACCTGGGCGCGGTGCGCGCCGGCGTGGTCGTGGCGCCGCTGGCGCCGTCATCCACGCCGGACAGCCTGGCCGGCATGGTTGCCGACGCGGGCGCGCGCATCCTGTTCGCGGATGCCACCGTGGCCGACGTGCTGCAGCCCGTGCGCGGCCAGCTGGCCGCCACGCCCATCGTCACGCTGGACGGCAGCGACGCAGGCCAGCCGTACCAGGCCTGGCTGGCACCCGCCGGCACGCCGGTGACCGAGCCCGGGATCCGCCCCGAGATGCCGCTCAACATCATCTATTCCTCCGGCACCACCGGCACCCCCAAGGGCATCGTGCAGTCGCACGGCATGCGCTGGGCCCATGTGTCGCGCGGCGCCGCCACCGGCTACGGCACGCATGCCATCACGCTGCTGTCGACGCCGCTGTACTCCAACACCACGCTGGCCAGCTTCTTCCCGACCATCGGCCTGGGCGGCACGGCGATCC
The DNA here is from genome assembly GCF_058795055.1 of Cupriavidus sp. GW823-FHT06D04. Taxonomy (NCBI): domain Bacteria; kingdom Pseudomonadati; phylum Pseudomonadota; class Betaproteobacteria; order Burkholderiales; family Burkholderiaceae; genus Cupriavidus; species Cupriavidus sp. GW823-FHT06D04. Next base: position 73,111 of record NZ_JBXAHL010000017.1, read on the forward strand.
TGATGACCAAGTTCGATGCGGGCCAGTACCTGGCGCTGGCACAGCAGCATCGCGCCACGCACACCATGCTGGTGCCGGTGCAGTACCAGCGGCTGCTGGCACATCCGGAGTTCGACCGCCATGACCTGTCGTCCTTCCAGCAGAAGTTCTGCACCAGCGCGCCGTTCAGCCCCGCCCTGAAGGCCGAAGTGCTGCGGCGCTGGCCGGGCGCGCTGACCGAGCTGTACGGCATGACCGAAGGCGGCGGCGGCTGCCTGCTGTTCGCCGACCAGTTCCCCGACAAGCTGCATACCGTGGGGCGCCCCGCCACCGGTGCCGATGTGCGCATCATCGACGACGAGGGCCGCGAGCTGCCGCCCGGCAGCACCGGCGAAGTGGTGGGCCGCTCGGCGGCGATGATGAACGGCTACCACAACCAGCCGGAGAAGACGGCCGAGACCGAATGGCATGACGCGCAGGGCCAGCGCTTTATCCGCACCGGCGATATCGGCCACTTCGACGAAGACGGCTTCCTGGTGCTGATGGACCGCAAGAAGGACATGATCATCTCGGGCGGCTTCAACATCTACCCGAGCGATCTCGAGGCGGTGGTGCGCGAACACCCGGCGGTGGCAGACGTGTCGGTGGTGGGCGTGCCGTCGGAGCGCTGGGGCGAGACCCCGGTGGCCTTCGTCGCGCTGCGCGCCGGCGGCGGCGCCACGGCGCAGGACGTGCTGGCCTGGGCCAACCAGCACCTGGGCAAGACCCAGCGGCTGGCCGCGATACATGAGGTGGAGAGCCTGCCGCGCAGCGCCATCGGCAAGGTGCTCAAGCGCGAACTGCGCGACCGCATCACCGGCGCCTGACGCGCCGCGCACGGCACAAGCGCAGGCATCCACGCAAAAAGTTCGCGGGGGTGCTTGCGCAATCGAAAAGGCGTCTCTATAATTCGCGCCTTCGCTAGGCTCGTAGCTCAGCTGGTTAGAGCACCACCTTGACATGGTGGGGGTCGTTGGTTCGAGTCCAATCGAGCCTACCAACGCACAACGGAACACGGACGGTACGCATTGCGCACCGTCCGTTTTTCTTTTCCGGCGCCGGTTTCAGCTGCCGATGCCGAACTCCGCCAGCACCGCTTCGGTATGCTGGCCCAGCGCCGGCGCATTGCCTGCCAGCCGTTCCGATCCTGCCATGCCTGGCAGGTTGGCCCACGGCACTTCGCCGATCCCTGCCAGCGGCAGCCGGCCGAACACGCCCGCCTGCGCGCATTGCGCGCTCTCCAGCAGGTCCCGTGCATGGCCCACGCGCGCGAACAGCACATCGTGCTCGGTCAGCAGCGCCTCCCAGTGCGCCAGCGGCTGTGCCGCAATGGCCTGCGCCACGCGCCGGACCAGCTCCGCCGCGCGCGGCAAACGGCCGGCGCTGGTGTGCAGCGTGATATCGGCCAGCCAGTCGTCGAAACCCAGCAGCGTTGCCAGCCGCACGAACATTGCGTCGTTGAGCATGCTCAGGTACAGCCGGCCATCGGCCGCATCGAACAGCCCGGTGGGCGCATTGGCCACGGCCAGCTCCGCATCGGGGAACATGGCGTCATCCACCATCAGGTAAGACTGCAGCGCGGCACTGGTCTCCAGCAGTGACAGCCGCACGTGCCGGCCGCGGCCGTTGCGGGCGGCCTTGTACAGCGCTGCCGACGCATGCTGGGCCGCATAGAGCCCGGTGCTCAGGTCGACCATGTAGAAGGCAATGCGGCGCGGCTGGCCGGCGCTGTCGCGGTTCAGGTGCATCAGGCCGCTGAAAGCCTGCATGGTGGTGTCCACCGCCGGCATGTTCGCCATCGGGCCGGCATGGCCGTAGCCCGAGATCGAGACATAGACCAGCGCCGGGTTGCGCGCGGCCAGTGCCTCGTAGCCAACGCCCATGCGCTCGGCCACGCCGGGGCGGAAGTTCTGGATCACCACGTCGGCCTGCTGCGCCAGCCTGGCGATGGCGGCCCGGCCGCTGCCGCTGCGCGCGTCCAGCAGTACGCTCTCCTTGCCCGCGTTGCAGGCGACCGCAATCGCGGTCTGGCCGGCGCGGATGCGCCCCATCTGCCGCGACCAGTCGCCGCCAGGCGGCTCCACCTTGATCACGCGCGCACCCTGCTGGCGCAGGATCAGGCCGCAGTACGGGCCGGCGATGCCCTGGCTCAGGTCTAGCACGGTCAGGCCGTCGAACATGGCATCTTCCGTTGCCGCTTGTGCATGGTGCATGTCGTGCTCTCCGTTCAGATATCCAGCATGACCTTGCCGATGGCGCGGCGCGACATCGTGGTGTCGACGGCGTTGAGCCAGTCGCTCAGCGGGAAGTGCTGCAGCACGGGCGGTGCCAGCTTGCCGCTGGCTGCCGCCTGCATGATCTCGGCCACCATCGCCTGCACCCTCTGCGCAAAGCGCCGGCGCTCGTCGGTCAGGCCCCAGCCGATGTAGTAGCCGTAGTTGAAGCCGATCAGGGTCAGGTTCTTCACCAGCAGCAGGTTGGCCGGCACCTGCGGGATACGCCCGCTGGCATAGCCGATCGACAACAACCGCGCGCCCGGCTCCGCGCAGCGCAGCGAGGCGTCGAAGAGATCGCCGCCGACCGGATCGAACACCACGTCGGCCCCGCCCGCGGGGCACAGCGCCTTGACCGCTGCCGCCAGCGTGGCCGCGTCGGACGGCAGCGCATGCGCGGCGCCGTTGCGCAGCACCGCCTCGCGCTTGGCCTCGGTGCTGGCAGTGGCGATCACGCGCGCACCCATCAGCCGGCCCACCTGCACCGCGGCCGTGCCCAGCGCGCCGCTGGCGCCATGGACCAGCATGGTTTCTCCCGGATGCAGCGCGGCGCGCCACGCCAGCGCCGCCCAGACCGTGCCATAGGTGACGGGCAGCGCGGCCGCCTGCGCCAGCTCCAGCCCGTCAGGCACCGGATAGACCGTGTCGGCCATGGCCACCACTTCCTCGGCAAAGCCGCCCCAGTCCAGCGCTGCGGCCACGCGCTGGCCCGGGTGCAGCCGCGTGACATCAGGCGCCACCTCGATGATCTCGCCCGCGGCCTCGGTGCCGGGCGTGAACGGCAGCGGCGGCTTGCGCTGGTACTTGCCAGACACAAACAGGCTCAGCGCAAAGCCCACCCCGGCATGCCGCACGCGGATGCGCACCTGGCCGGGTGCCAGCGGGCGGCGCGGGATGCGTTGCAGTTCCAGCTCGCTCCAGTGGCACCAGCGGGAGCAGACCAGCCCCAGGTAATCGTTTGCTTGCATCGGCACTCCTGTCATTCGAGCGTGATGCCGACATCGCTGATGATGCGGCTCCATTTGTCGCGGTCGTTCTTCATCACCGTGGCGAAGGCTTCCGGCGTGCCGCCGACAGGCACCAGGTTCAGGTCCTGCATCTTCTTCGCGATCTCCGGCAGGCGCACGATGCGCGCGACCTCGCGCGACAAGGCATCGACCCGTGCCTTGGGCACGCCGGCGGGGAACACCAGCCCCATCCACGCATCGGGCTCGAAGCCCTTGTAGCCGGCCTCCCGGAAGGTCGCCACCTTGGGCAACAGCGCCGAACGCTCCGCGCCGGCGATCGCCACCGGCACCAGCTTGCCGCCCTGCAGCAGCGGCATGGCCGTGCCCACGGCAATAAAGCCCAGCTTCACATGGCCAGCCGCCAGGTCGGTGGCCAGCGGCGCGCCGCCCTTGTAGGCGACGTGTTCCATCTGCAGCCCGGCCTCGCGCTTGAGCAGCTCACCCAGGATATGGCCCGTCGTGCCCGCGCCATACGACCCATACGGATACTTGCCGGGATTGGCCTTGAGCAATGCCACCACCTCCGGCAGCGTGCGCGCCGGGAAGTCCGGCGACACCGCCAGGATGGTGGACGAGATCGCCACCTCGCTGACCGGCGTGAAGTCCGCGATCGGGTCATAGCCGATACCCCGATACAGCGACGGATTCTGCACGTGCGCGGTGAAGGTCAACAGCGCGGTGTAACCATCCTTTGCCGCGCGGGCGACGTACTTGGTGCCCGTGGTGGTGCCCGCGCCAGGCTTGTTGTCGACAATGACCGGCTGGCCCCAGCTCCTAGTCAGCTCCTGCCCGATCAGCCGCGCCACGGCATCGTTCACATTGCCCGCCACCGACGGCACCACGATGGTCAGCGGGCGCGAAGGATAGGGCTCGGCAGAGGCGGGATCGGCGGCGCAGATTGCCGCCGGGATGGCCGCCAGCAGCATGGCGGCCACGGCTGCGCGCAGCCGTGCGGAACGGTGTTGCATCGGTGTGTCTCCTGTCCTTGCTCCCTTCTGTGGTGCCCGCGGGAGTGCGGTGCGCGAGGGATGCCAACGCAGTCTAGGCCAGCACCCCGCCCGGCGTGATTCCCGCGCGGCGCGGGTCAAGTCCTGCCAGGCATGGCGCAGCGCCGCATTGTCCTACCCCTCCCCCGCTGACACGGCGAAGGCAATGGGCGGCGCTACAATGGCTCGCACCGTCCCCGCGCCATTGCAGCGCCGTCACGCCCCATGCGATTCGAGGATCTTGAAGCTTTCCTGGTTGTCATCGAGCAAGGCAACCTGCACCGCGCCGCCGACACCCTCGGCATGACCCAGTCCGGCCTGTCCAAGACGCTGGCGCGGCTGGAAGGCGAAGCGGGCATGCCCTTGTTCGAGCGCACCCCGCGCGGGCTGGTGCCGACCAGCGTGGGCCGCACCCTGGTCGCCCATGCGCGCCGGATCTCGCTGGCCGCGGGCGACATGCGCAATGAACTGGCCGAGCTGCGCGCGGCGCGCGCGGGCACGGTGCGCCTGGGCGCCATCCCCTACCTGCTGCCGTCGCTGCTGTCGCCGCTGCTGGCCCGCTTCTTCCTGAGCCGGCCGCTGGCCACATTTTCGATCGAGACCCACCTGAGCGCGCGCCTGATGGCGATGCTGCAGAACGGCGAGGCCGACCTGATCCTGGGCGCGCGCCCGACCAGCCTGCCGCCGGACATTGCCTGGCTGCCGCTCGGTCCGCTGACCATGCAGATCGTGTCCCGCACCGGCCATCCGCGCCGCGAGGCCTTCCGCACGCTGGCCGACCTGAGCGGCGAGCGCTGGGTGGTGCCGGCCACTTCGCTCTACCTGCGCCAGTGGCTGGAGGAACGGTTTACCTCGGTCGGGCTGCCGCCGCCGCGCGTGGCAGTGGAAAGCACGGCGTCGCCGGTGGCCTTCGGCGAGCTGCTGCGGCACTCGGATCTGCTCGGCATCATGCCGCCGCGCATGCTGCGCCAGGCCGAGGGCCAGGGGCTGGCCGCGATCGAGGCGCCGGGCATGTCGTGGCAGCATGAGCTGGCCGTGCTGTGGCGCGCCGATGGCTACCTGTCGCCGATCTGCCAAGACTTCCGCGATGCGGTGGTGACGTGGTGCGAGGAAATGGAGCTGTAAGGGCCGGGGTGCTCAGGGCACCCACCAGTAGCGGGTGATATGGAAGAACACCGGCGCGGCGAACACCACCGAGTCCAGCCGGTCCAGCATGCCGCCGTGGCCCTGGATCATATGGCCCCAGTCCTTGATGCCGCGGTCGCGCTTGATCGCCGACATCACCAGCCCGCCCAGGAAGCCCATCAGCGCAATCACCAGCGCAATCGCGCCTGCCTGCCACGGCGAGAACGGCGTGATCCACCACAGCGCCGCGCCCAGCGCGGTGGCACTGGCCACGCCGCCGACAAACCCCTCGACGGTCTTGGATGGCGACAGCAGCGGCGCGATCTTGTGCCTGCCGCACAGCTTGCCCCACACATACTGCAGCACGTCGCTGCCCTGCACCACGATCACCAGGAAGGCGATCAGCAGCAGGTTGCGGCCTTCGAAGCCCGGGATCGGCAGCGTCAGCAGCGCCGGCACGTGCGAGATGCAGAACACGCACACCATCACCGCCCACTGCACCCCGGCGCAGCGCTCCAGGAAGCGCGTGGTCTCGGACGACAGCGCCGCAAGGATCGGCAGGATCAGGAAGGCATAGACCGGGATCAGGATCGAGAACATGCCGTACCAGCCGATATAGACCAGCACGTACTGCAGCGGCAGGAACACGAAGAAGGCGGCGACGATGGCGTGATGGTCGCCGCGCCGCGTGGTGATGATGGTGACGAACTCGCGCAGCGCGAAGAACGACAGCAGGTAGAACAGCACGATCACCGCGGTGCGCCCCAGCGCAAAGGCCGCGCCCATGATGCCGATCATCCACCACCAGGCCCAGACGCGCTGCGCCAGGTTGTCGATCACCGCGTGCTGGCCGCCGCCCGCCACCCGCCAGCGCAGCAGCGCGGTCACCGTGGAGGCCAGCAGCAGCACGCCGAACAGGCCGCCGAACAGCAGCCAGGTCTCGGGGCTCCAGTGCAAAGTGGGCATGGCGGTCATTCCAGCTCCGGGGCAAGCGCGAGCAGGCCGTCGCGGCAGCGCGCAAGGAAGGCTTCCTTGCTGTCCTCGGCGGCCAGCAGCACCGGCTGGCCAAAGGTGACGGTGCACAGCAGGGGCACCGGCACGACTTCGCCCTTGGGCATCACGCGGTTGAGGTTGTCGATCCACACCGGCACGAACTCCACCCCGGGGCAGGCCCGCGCGAGGTGGTAGATGCCGCTCTTGAACGGCAGCAGGCGCGCGTCGGTGGTATTGCGCGTGCCTTCGGGAAACAGGATCAGCGAGTCGCCGGATGCCAGCGCGCCGTGCATCAGCGCCACCGGGTCGCTGCCCAGTTCGCTGCGGGTGCGGTCGATCAGCAGCGCGTGGAATACGTCGCGGCCGATAAAGCGCCGCAGCGGCGAGCGCTCCCAGTAATCGGCACCGGCCACCGGGCGCGTGACGGTGCGCAGGTCGGGTGGCAGGCAGCCCCAGATCAGTACGAAGTCGCCGTGGCTGCTGTGGTTGGCAAAGTAGACGCGCTGCAGCGCGGCGGGGATGCAGCCCTGCCAGTTGGCGCGCATCCCGGTCAGCAGCCGGGCGAAGACGATGATGGCGCGCGCGGTCGCGCGGGCAAGCCACATGGTTGGTTACCTCAGGATCAGGGTCAGCAAGGCCAGCGCCAGCTGGCACACCGTCAGCGCGGCGCTCGCGCGCACCAGCCGCAGCGCGCCGCGGGCGCGGTCCGGCAACGGGCGGCCGGCGCGTTGCGCTGGCATCCAGCCCAGTTCGAGCAGCGCGCCATCCAATCCGGCCAGGTCGGGCTGGCCTTGCTGCGCGGTCGCAAGCGCATCGAACAGCCGGCGGTCGATGGCAACGCGCAGCAGCAGCCAGAGCTGGGGCAGCGCCAGCAGCAACGACGCGGCCGCCAGCGCGCGCGGGACCGGCGTGGCCACCCCCAGCCATGCCGTGGCGACGGCGAAAGCCAGCCCGGCCCCGCCGATCCACACCGCGCCCGACAGCGCGCCGGTGACGGCGTGCGCGATCCAGGCATCCGTGCGTTGCGTGAACTCAGCGTCCATCGTCGGGCTCCGGCATGGCGGGACGGTCCAGGCAGCGTTGCAGCGCCTCGGCATGTTCGCGCCCGAGCACCACCGCCGGCCGATGCTGGCGCAACGCCGCCAGCGCAGCGCCGGCGTCGCGCAGTCCCTGCCCGCGCGCCAGCCATGCGGCGGCGACCAGCGCGCTGCGCGAATAGCCGAGCGCGCAGCTGACCAGCACGCGGCGGCCCTGCCGGTGCCAGGCGTCGAGTTGAGCCACGGCCTGGTCCAACTGCTCCGGCGTCGGCACGGTCAGGTCCAGCACCGGCACGCAACAATACGCAAGCGCCGGGCCGGTGGCTGCGCGCGGCAGTTCAGCCGTCAGGTCGAGCACGGCATCCGCCCCGATCGCGCGCAGTTCGGCGCGGGTCGGGAAGCGGCCAACCCAGATGCCGTCTGCGATGGCACTGGGCTGCGGCGCGCGCCGCGTCCACCAGCGCGAATTGAGGAAGGCGCCCAGCAGGTAAGGCGCCAGCACCCAGCGCGCGCCCGGCGCCATCGACCCATCACGGACCTTCTGGAACCACGCCGGCGCGGCCAGCGCGTAGATCCTGGCGACGCAGGCCAGCGCCAGCGCGGCCCACAGCAGCAGGAACGCCAGCGTCACCGACGCGCCCACCGCCAGCACCGCGCACAGCAACGCCACCAGCGCGCACACGGTGTAGCGGCGTGACAGCTGGCGCGTGCGCGCATCCGGCGCGCCGGCCGCGGCCGCGGGCAGTTGCATCGGGAACAGGTAAACGCACAGCCAGCCCACCAGCGCGCCGGCGGGCACATCGATCAGGTGGTGCTGCCAGGTGGTCAGCACCGAGACCCCGATCAGCGCAAACCAGCCGTGCAGCAGCCAGCGCCAGCCGCCGCGCAGGTGGGCCGCAAAAGCGACCCACAGGATCACCAGCAGGCTGATATGCAGCGACGGCGCCTGGTTGAACGGCAGGTCGAAACCGCCCAGCAGCGTGAACAGCTGGCCCGGCAGGCCGTCGGCCTCGGGCCGGGCAAAGCTGAAGCGCAGCGGGAAGGCGATAAAGCATGCCACCGACACCAGCTGCGCCAGCACCAGCCGCTTGACGTGCGTGAGCAGCGCCGCGCGCGTGCGCCACAGGAAGAAGGAGATGCCGTACAGCAAATCGATCGACCAGTACGGCAGGATGGTCCACGGCAGGAACGGGATCCCCCGCTCCCATTCGAAATAGACCGCCGGCACGTTGGCACGCTGGCTCGCCAGCCAGTTGGCAAAGCCGTAGCTGGAGAAAAAGAGCGCGCCGGCCAGCGCCAGCAACAGGCAGGCCAGTCCCCAAGGCCGCTGCCCCGCCGGCCGCTCCGGATGCGCCCCGGCGCCAGCCTCCGTCGGCACCGTGCTCATGCGCCGCGCCTGCGCGCCAGGCTGACGGTGAAGATGCCCCACGGGTCGATGCGCTGGGTCACCTTGTCGAAGCCCGCGGCCCGCACCAGTTCGTCCATCTCGGCCTGCGAGCGGCGGCGCATCACCCAGGCGGCGCCGGCGCGGTGGCTGGTGAGCGCGCGCGCGATGAATTCCAGCTGCGGATGCCAGGGCTGGCCGGTGTAGACCAGGTAGCCGCCGGGCGGCACCGCGCGCGCCAGGCCATCGAGCGAGCGCCGCACCATCGCGTTGTCGGGGAACAGTTCGTACAGGCCGGAAACCACCGCCAGTGTCGGCGCCGGTGCCAGCGCCGCCAGGCTGTCGCCGTCGAAGGCATCGCCCTGCTCGAAGCGGGCCACGTCCGCCAGGCCCTTGGCGGCGATCAGGGCGCGGCCCTGCTCGACGTTCAGCGGGCTGTAGTCGCGCAACAGGATCGACTCGACCGCGGCCCCGCCGCCATCCAGCGCGCCCAGGGCCTCAAGCACATAGCGCCCGTGCCCGGCGGCGATGTCGACGATCCGCACCGGCATGCCGCCCGCCCGCAGCCGCCGCACGGCGTCGGCGATCAGGGCCTCGGCGTGGACCTTGCGCTGGCGGATGCCGCGCCAGCCTATCGCGTCCAGGTACTGCTGGTCGGCCAACCGGCCCAGCTTGCCGCGGCCCGAGGGGGCGTTGCGGTAAACATAGTCGAGCGTCGAGCCCGAGTCGAAGCCGGTCTCATGGCCCAGCCGCACCCCGTCCGACAGCATCCCGCCCAGCTTCAGGTTGGCCCGCGCCGCGCGCCAGTACCAGGCGGCCAACCCGGCCGGCGCCGACGCCAGGCGGTCGGATTCCTCGCGGAACGGGCCGATCTGGTCGGCATCGAGCAAGGAGCGCGGTGCCGACGGCGTGTCGAATTCGCGCAGGATAAAGCGGCGCGCGGCATCGACCGCCAGCTTGCGGTCGCGCTCGCCGAGCGTGTCGTGATAGAAGCCGTCCAACACGATGCGCTCCTTGGTGCGCGAACCCAGGCGCTCATAGAAGCGGTCCTGCGGCCCGCGATGCACGACCCAGTCAGCGCCGGAGATCAGCAGCTGCGTCGGCACCGTGATTGCCGCGGCATCGGCGACGATGCGCTCCGCGGTCTCGTACAGGTCCAGCAGGATATTGACCGCGATCGGGCGCGTGATCAGCGGATCGCTGTCGTAGCTGGCGATCCGCTCGGGATCGTGCGTGAGGAATTTGGCCTTGACGTAGCTGTTGACGAAGAACTTGCCGCGCAGGCGCTGCATCAGCTTCAGCCCCGGCCGCGCAAAGGGCACGTAGAGCTTGACCTTAAACGCCGGCGAGGCCAGCACCAGCGCGCGGATCGGCGGCGCGTAGTCGTGCACCCAGGTGGAGGCCAGCACCGCGCCCACGCTCTGCGCGATCACCGCGGTGCGTTCCAGCGGGATGCCGTGGACCTCGGCGATATGGGTGGTGAAGGTCTGGATATCGCGCACCGAGTCCGCCAGGCTGGGGCTGTAGCCGCGCTCGCCGGGCGAACGGCCGTGTCCGCGCGCATCCCAGGCAAAGATCTCGTAGCCGGGCAGGTTCAGTTCGTCGGCCAGGTGGGCGACCCGGCCGGAATGCTCATGGCCGCGATGGAACAGCACCACGGCGCCGCGCGCCGGGCCCTCCACGGCCGGCCAGTGCCGATAGAACAGCGTCTGGCGGTCGTGGGTCTCGAATTGCCGCTCTTGCGGCTGGCGGGGCGACGCTCGGTCCATCTCGCTACTCCACAGTGCGGGACTGGGCCTCGGCGACACCGCGGCGCACCCGGTTGGCAATCGTGAACAACGACAGCAGCGACAGTACCAGCCACAGCCAGCTGGCGGCCGCGCCAAAGCCCAGGCCAACACCGGCCCACAGCGCGATCGCGCCGACCGCGAAGGCGCGGTCGCTCTTGCCCAGCGGGCCGTCGTAGCGCCGGCTGGCCCCGGCCAGCGGGCCGATCAGCCCGGCGGCCTCGACGATCACCGCCAGCAGCGCGAAGGTGCCGACCTGGCCCAGGCTGAAGCCCGGCAGCGCGGCCAGCGGCAGGATCAGCGCCAGGTCCGAGGCAATGTCGCCAAGCTCGTTCAGGTAGGCACCCAATACGCTCTGCTGGCCGTGCTCGCGCGCAAGCATGCCGTCGACGGCGTTGAGCGCCATGCGCAGGAACAACCACAGGGGAAACAGCAGGAACAGCGCCGGGGACTCGGCCACCAGCATGCCCAGCGTGGCCAGCACGCCCACCGCCAGGGAGCCGGCCGCGGCGGCCAGCGTTACCTGGTTGGCAGTCACGCCGCGCTGCGCCAGGTCTTGCACCATGGGGCGCAACCAGGCCTGGAACCTGGGCTTCAGTTCATAGAGGGTCATCGCACCGGCCTCCCTGCCGAGCTGATGCCGGAAGCGACGCCGTGCGCCAGGCCACGGCGACGCGCAGGATCATGCGCCCCGGCCCGCCCCGACCTCTTCCGTCTTGTTCTTGGTTATTTTCTGACTGCGGCCCGGCTGCGGCACGTGCCGGCCAAGGCATGGCGGCAGTGCCTGGCTCAGCACTCTACCGCCAACATCGAGACATTACCAGAAGGCGCTTGCTGCCAGATGCCGTTGCCGGCTAGACGGAAGCAATGGTGTCCCGCACTGCGTCGGTCACCTGCGCCACCACGCCCTCGCGCCAGTCGTCGGCATCGCCATAGAAGGCACGCCACATCGCCTGGCGGACCAGCGCGCGCTGGTTTTCGTCGGCTTCCGGGTGCTGGTGCAGCCAGTGGTCGCCGCGCAGCGCCTCCAGCACCTCGCCCACCGGCAGCGTGCCGAACTCAAGCGCGATGCCGGCATAGTCCGTCGTGGGCAGGGTCTGCAGCACCGCGTGCCAGGCCAGCCCGGTGAGGTTGGCCGAGGTCGACGAGCCATCGTAGATCGAGGTCACCCGCTCGCCCCAGATCGCGCGCGTGCGCGTGAGCGATTGCGGCGTGTCCGGGCCCATGTGGATGGGCTCGCCATAGCCCCAGGGGCCCAGCCCGGTATGGACGTCGATCCAGCGCAGTGCCTCGCGCCCGGCGCCGAAGCGCGCCAGGATGCGGCACAGCGTGTAGTTGCTCCAGGTGGCCTTGTCTCCGCCGTAGAACATGCCGCCCGGATCCTGGTACTGGCCGCGGCTGACCGCGGCCTGGTACCACGGCATGCCGCGCTCGGCCACGGCCTTCATCAGCTGCGCCTGGTCGGTGTCGGACGGCGGCCATTGCGCTGGCACCAGCAGCGGCGCGATCTCGGCGTAGGCTTCGTTGTGCGGCAGCGGCTGCGTGAAGTCCATAAAATTGCGATTCAGGTCGACGTTGTCCTCGTTGACCCGGCGCAGGTGGGAAAAACCGTAGGGATTGATCGCATGCACCAGCAGCAGGCTGGTGTCGGCGGCGGCGCAATCGGCAAGCAGCGCGGCGTCGTGCAGTATCGTCACCTGTGCGCCGGAGCCGGCAAAGCCTTCGGCGCCATGCGTGCCCGAGGTCACCATCAGGCAGCGGCTGGCGTCGGCCGGGCCGGCCAGCGCCACGTCGATCGCGAGGTCCTCGCCGGCACTGCCGCGCTTGGTGGGATGCGGGAACTGCGCCAGCGCGGCCCCGGCCGCGCGCGCGGCGTCAAGGAACTTCTGGCGGGCTTCGGCGTAGCTGCGAGAAAAATGGCTCATGGCGTGACCGGCGGATGCGATGCAGGCATTAGACGCCAAATCCGCAGGTCTTGCCACCCGCCGCTAGAACAGCGATCCGGATGCATACCCGGGCGATGCCGGCGCGGGCTCCGTCCCCGGACCCCAGATGCCAGGCGCGGTGAACGCCTGCGGATGCATCTCGATCCCGGCCGCGGCCAGCTGGCCGGTGGTCAGCACCAGGTGACGGGCCAGCCAGTCGTGCAGGCTGCGCAGGAAGCGGATGTTGTCGACGCTGTTGGACCCCGCGATCAGCCATTCCAGCTTGATATGCGCGGTATAGACGTCCAGCAGGTTGGTGGCGCGCAGCCGCGGCGGCGTGGACGGGCTGCGCTCGATCGCCAAGATGCGGCGCACCTGCGCCATGCCGATGTCGCCGGTGCGCTGGTACTGCTCGTAGACGCCCTCGAGCGCCGGGAAGCGCACTGTCGGCTGCACGCGCGGCACCGCGGCCACCTTCTCCATGCGCAGCACCAGGTAGCGGATCGCGGCGGCGCGCTCGGCGGCCTGCGCCTGGGCGGGGTCACGGCGGCGGGACGGGGGCGCCACCTCGGGCAAGGCCGTGCGCGGCACCACATCGCGCTCGGTGTAGTCCGGCACCTGCCGCAGCAGGCCCGGATGCGGCACCGCGGCACGCGCGCAGTCGTCGCCAAAGGGATATTCATGCCCTGCGCCGTCGCGCAGGATATAAGCCTGCCCGGCCGGAAAGCCATGGTGGCGGCGGCTCGCGCCCCGCGCATGGCAGCGCGTGGCGGGGTCGACGAAGTCCTTGCGTACGGGGATCCAGCCCCCGTCGTGTGCCTGGGTCATGCGATGCGGGTCATGCCTAGTTTGCTAGACCCGCCATTGTCGCCGATCTGCGCGATCGCCCCGGCGAATCTGCCCTGCCCTACTTCAGCATGAACGACATCGCCGACAGGCAGTTCAGCATGCGCACCGCCGCCTGGACCGAATCGGCCTGGAAGGACAGCGTCACCCCGTCGCGGCGCTCCAGCGTCGGCCACTGGCAGAACAGGTCTGCATGCGCGGGCGTCAGGGTCTGCAGGGTGCAAGTTACCGGTGCGGCGATACGCAGGCATTGCGCCTGCGCGCGCTCGCGCACCGCGCTTGCCGCCGCCGCGGCAATGGCCTCGCGCGCCGCCGCCGGCGACAGCGAGGTGCCGCTGCCGAAACCGCCTGCGGACTTGGTCTCGACGTAGCGCACCCACGGCATCAGCGCATGGGTTTCTTGCACAAAGACATCGTCGCCGCTGGCCATCAGCACCGGCGCGCCGAACTCGCCGGCCAGCGCGGCGTAGAGGCCCGCCTCGCCCAGTTCCTTGCCATTGAGCCAGACCCGCGCAAAGGCGCCGCTGTTGATGGTGTGCGCCAGCACGCCGCGGCTCTGGGCGCGGCCGTGGTAGCCGATCATCAGCACGCCGTCGACACCGGCCTCGACGCCGGCCATCATGCCAAGGTAGCGCGGCTTGCCCAGCACCACCCGCGCGCGCGGATCGAGCTGGTCCGGCAGCAGGTTGCGGAAGCCGCCGTGCGAATCGTTGACCAGCACCTCGGTGGCCCCGCCGGCAAAGGCGCCTTCGACCGCGGCATTGGCTTCGCCGGTCATCCAGGCCCGGGCGCGTTCGTATTCGCCGTTGCCGGGGCGCGTCTGCTCGGCGTGGAAGACGCCAGCCACGCCTTCGATATCAGTGGAAACTAGGATTTTCATCAGGCGGTTCGGCCCAGTTCGGGCATCACGTCCAGCAGTGCGCGCCGGCCGTGGCCGTCGCGGCCCTGCACCGGTGCGGCATGCCACAGGGCATGCAGGATGGCTTGCTCGACGCTGTCGGCCGCGGCGCGGAACAGCGGGTCGAGAAGGGTTTCATGCAGCATGGCGACGGCCGGCATCGGCCGCGCGGCGTCATGGGGCACGGTATACGCGGTCGAAAACGCGAGTGCGATATCGCCTGAGCCATGCCCGAACACCGAGCCGGTACGCGCCAGCCCGGCGCCGGCGCGCAGCGACAGCCGGCGCAACTGGCGCGCGTCCAGCGGGGCATCGGTGGCGAGGATCATGATGATCGATCCTTTTTCCGGTTGCGCCGCGGTGTCGGGCTGCGCCAGGCGCTGCACCAGTTCCGGACCGGCCAGCCGGCCGGCCACGGTCAACGATTCCGGCGTGCCGAAATTGGCCAGCACCAGCGCGCCCACGCAATAGCCACCGGCCAGGCGTGAAGCGGTGCCGATACCGCCCTTGACGCCGAACGCCGACATGCCGCGCCCGGCACCGACCGCGCCCTGCGCAACGTCCTCACCGGCACCGGCCAGGGCCGCCTCATAGTGGCTGCCCTCCACCGCCATGCGCTGGATATCGTTCAGGTAGCCGTCATTGCACTCGAACACCAGTGGATTGACGGTCGGCAGCGCGCGGCCGATCTCCGGGTTGGCCGCCACCGCCGCACGGATCTGCGCCTGCGCCACCGCGCCGACCGAAAAGGTATTGGTCAGCGCCAGCGGCGTTTCCAGCACGCCCAGTTCGTCCACCTGCACCAGCCCGATGCTCTTGCCAAAGCCGTTGAGCACGGTAGCCGCTGCGGGCACCTTGTCGCGGTAGGGATCGCCGCCATGCGGACGGATCACGGTGACGCCGGTCTGCACGGCGCCGTCCGCCAGCGTGCAATGGCCGACGGTCACGCCGGCCACGTCGGCAATGCTGTCCAGCGGACCTGCCGGCAGGCTGCCGACATGCGGCACGCCCGTTGTCGATGCGGTCATGTTCAGCGGCTCAGGTTCAACGGCGGTCGATCTTGGGGTCGAGCGCGTCGCGCAGGCCGTCGCCCAGCAGGTTGAAGGCCAGCACGGTCAGGAAGATCGCCAGGCTCGGGAAGATCGCCACATGCGGCGCGGTCACCATGTCGGCGCGGGCTTCGTTGAGCATCGCACCCCATTCGGGCGTGGGTGGCTGCGCGCCCAGCCCCAGGAACGACAGGCTGGCCGCGGTGATGATCGAGGTGCCGATGCGCATCGAGAAATACACCACGATCGACGACACCGTGCCCGGCAGGATATGCCGCATCAGGATGGTCCAGTCCGACGCGCCGATGCTGCGCGCAGCCTCGATGTAGGTCAGCCGCTTGAGCATCAGCGTATTGCCGCGCACCAGCCGCGCGAACGCCGGGATGCTGAAGATGGCCACGGCGAAGATCACGTTGGTCATGCCGTTGCCGAGGATCGCGACGATGCCGATCGCCAGCAGGATGCCCGGGAAGGCGAAGAGCACGTCGGAAATGCGCATCACGATGCGGTCCCACCAGCCTTCGTAGTAGCCCGCCAGCAGGCCCAGCACGGTGCCGATCAGCGCGCCGATGATCACCGACAGGAAGCCCGCCGCCAGCGAGATGCGCGCGCCGGCCAGGATGCGGCTGAAGATATCGCGTCCGAGCGAATCGACTCCCATCCAGTGCGCGGCCGACGGGCCGGCGTTGAGCGCGTCGTAGTCGAAGAAGTTCTCCGGGTCGTACGGCACGATATGCGGCGCCACGATGGCAATCACCACCAGCACCAGCACGAAGGCACCGGCGCCCAGCGCCAGGTGCTGCTTGCGGAATTTGCGCCAGAACTCGGTCCAGGGCGTGCGCACGGCCTCCGGCACGGGGGCAGTGGCGGGTGCCGCTTCACTTGCGGCGGGCGTGGAAAGCTCAGTCATGCCGGCCTCACTTGTAGCGGATGGTTGGGTTGATCACGGTGTAGAGCATGTCCACCACCAGGTTGATCAGGATGAATTCGAGCGAGAACAGCAGCACCTCGGCCTGGATCACCGGGTAGTCGCGCATCTCGACGGCATCGACCAGCAGGCGCCCCAGGCCCGGCCAGTTGAACACCTTCTCGACCACGATCGAGCCGCCCAGCAGGAAGCCGAACTGCAGGCCCATCATCGTCACCACCGGGATCATAGCGTTGCGCAGGCCGTGCTTGGTCACCACCAGCGTCTCGCGCACGCCCTTGGCACGGGCGGTGCGGATAAAGTCTTCCTGCAAGACCTCGACGAACGAGGCCCGGGTAAAGCGCGCCATCACCGCGGCCACCGCCGCGCCCAGCGTGATGGACGGCAACACGTAGTGCTTCCAGCTGTCGGCGCCGATCGATGGCAGCCAGCCCAGTTGCACCGAGAACACCTCCATCAGCAGCATGCCCAGCGCGAAGGCGGGAAACGAAATCCCCGACACCGCCAGCGTCATGCCGAAGCGGTCCGGCCAGCGGTTGCGCCACACGGCCGAGCCGATCCCGATCACCATGCCGAACACCACCGCCCAGGCCATCGACGTCACCGTCAGCAGCAGCGTGGGCATGAAGCGGTCGCCGATCTCCTCGCTTACCGGGCGCTTGGTACGCAGCGAATGGCCGAACTCGCCGCGGACCGCGTTGGAGAAGAAATTGACGAACTGCTCGTGCATGGGCCGGTCCAGCCCAAGGTCCTTGCGCACCAGTTCGACCGTGGCCGAGTCGGCCTCCGGGCCCGCCGCCAGCCGCGCCGGATCACCCGGCAGCAGGTGGACGAACAGGAACACCAGCACTGCCACGATCAGCAGCGTGGGGATCACGCCCAGCACACGTTTTAGGAAGTAATTCAGCATGACACACCAAGAGGAAAGGCCGCGGGCCGCCCGCCTGCGAACCCCGCGTCGCGGGCAGGCGGCCGTCTGTCGGCTTACTGCTTTACTGCTTACTGCTCTGGGATGGGATAGCGTGGATCGGGCACCTTGGTACTGCCGGCGCCCGACCATCTACCCATTACTGCTTGATGTCGATCTCGTCGAAATTGAACGACCCGTCCGGCATCACATAGGCACCGGTCAGCCGCTTGCTCCGCGCGAACAGCACCTTCTCGGTCACCAGGAAGGCCCACGGCGCATCCTTCCAGATGCGTTCCTGGGCGTCCTTGTACAGGCGCGCCTTTTCGCCACGATCGGTGGTGCGCAGCGCGCCGGCGATATCGGCGTCGACCTGGTCGTTCTTGTAGTACGCGGTATTCAGCAGCTTGGGCGGCATCGACTCGGAAGCCAGCAGCGGACGCAGCGCCCAGTCCGATTCACCGGTCGACGACGACCAGCCGATGTAGTAGATGCGCACGCCGGCATCTTCCGGCTTCGGCACGCTCTCGACCTTCTCCACGCGCTGGCCGGCCTCGAGCGCCTGCACCGAGGCCTTGATGCCGACCTGCTGCAGCTGCTGCTGCACGAACTGGATCACCTTCTGCGCGGTGGTGTGGTTGTAGGCCGACCACAGAGTGGTCTCGAAGCCGTTCGGGTAGCCGGCTTCCTTCAGCAGCGCGCGCGCCTTGGCCGGGTCATACGGCCACGGGCCCAGCTTCTCGGCGTAGTCCACGCCCGGCGGCACCACGCCTTCGGCCGGCACCGCGTAGCCCGCAAAGGCGACCTTGGCCAGCGCGTCCTTGTTGATGGCGTAGTTGATCGCCTGGCGCACCTTGGGGTCGTTGAACGGCTTGACCATGGTGTTCATGGACAGGTAGCGCTGGATGATCGACGGCGACGCGATCAGATCCACCTTGGGGCTGTTCTTCAGCACCGCGGCCTGCTCGAACGGGATGCTGAAGGCGAAGTCGGCCTCGCCGGTCTGCATGATCGCGGCGCGCGTGTTGTTGTCCACCACCGGCTTCCAGGTGATGGTGTCGATCTTCGGGTAGCCGGTCTTCCAGAAGCCGGCGAACTTCTTGCCCTTCAGGTGGTCGGGCTGCTTCCATTCAACGAACTCGAACGGGCCGGTCCCCACCGGGTGGAAGGCAATGTCCTTGCCGTACTTCTGCAGCGCGGCTGGCGAGATCATCACCGCCGACGGGTGCGCCAGCACGTTGATGAACGGCGAGAACGGCTCCTTCAGCGTGACCTTGACGGTATTGGCATCGACCACGTCGGTCTTGGCGACACGGTTGAACAGCGTGTAGCGCTTGAGCTTGTTGGCCGGGTTGGTGACGCGGTCCAGGTTGGCCTTGACGGCGGCGGCATCGAAGGTGGTGCCGTCGTGGAACTTGACGCCCTTCTTCAGCTTGATCGTATACGTCAGGCCGTCCTTGCTCACCTCGTAGCTGTCTGCCAGCACATTGACCAGCTTCATGTCCTTGTCCA
Source organism: Cupriavidus sp. GW823-FHT06D04 (assembly GCF_058795055.1). Lineage (NCBI taxonomy): Bacteria > Pseudomonadati > Pseudomonadota > Betaproteobacteria > Burkholderiales > Burkholderiaceae > Cupriavidus > Cupriavidus sp. GW823-FHT06D04. The sequence continues at coordinate 91,786 of NZ_JBXAHL010000017.1, forward strand.
GGCCGAACAGGCCCTGGTAGAAGCTCTTCCCGACCGCCTGCGACAGCGTGTCGTTCGAATCGTACGGATCCAGCGAGGTGAAGGTCGAACTCACCGCCATCACGGCATCCTTGGCGGCGAAAACAGGGGCCGAAGCCAGCATGCCCAGCGCGCCGGCGGCAAAGGCGCCGGCCATCCATCGGGGCGAAACCATACGTGCAGACATCGTCGAATCTCCTTGGTAACTTCTTGACTTCCAGGACTTCAATAAGCGCCGCCGACGGCATGCCGGGCGACATAATGGCCGAGCGACCCGCTGCCGGCGACCTGGACCAGCGGCTGCACCACCGGTTCGTCGCCGACCACGCGGATCGGGCTGGGGATCTCGTCGTTGAGCGGCTCGCGCCGCAGGTGGCGCCGCGCCGGGTCGGCAATCGGCACCGCCGACATCAGCTTCTTCGTGTAGGGGTGCTGGGGGTTTTCGAAGATCGCGCGGCGCGGCCCGATCTCGACGATCTGGCCCAGGTACATCACCGCCACGCGATGGCTCACGCGCTCCACCACCGCCATGTCGTGCGAGATAAACAGGAAGGCGATGCCAAGCTCGCGCTGCAGGTCCAGCATCAGGTTGACGATCTGCGCCTGGATCGACACGTCCAGCGCGGACACCGATTCATCGGCCACCACCACCTTGGGGTTCAGCGCGAGCGCGCGCGCAATGCAGATGCGCTGGCGCTGGCCGCCGGAGAATTCGTGCGGGTAGCGCGCCGCGTGCGAGGGGTCCAGCCCCACCTTGTCGAGCAGCCAGGCCACGCGCTGCTCGGCCTCCTTGCCGCTGGCCACCTTGTGCACCAGCAGCGGCTCCATGATCGAATAGCCGACCGGCACGCGCGGATCGAGCGAGGCGAACGGATCCTGGAAGATGAACTGGATATTGCGGCGCAGGGTCTGCAGCGCCGGCCCTTCCATCTTGCTGATGTTCTGCCCGGCGAACTCGATGGTGCCGCTCTGGCTTTCCACCAGGCGCAGCAGCGAGCGGCCCGTGGTGGACTTGCCGCAGCCGGACTCGCCCACCAGCGCCAGCGTCTCGCCGGGATAGAGGTCGAAGCTGACTTGCTCGACCGCATGCACGCGCCGCGTAACGCGGCCGAACAGGCCGCCGGGCACGTCGAAGCGCGTCACCAGGTCCTGCACGCGCAGGATGGGAGCAACGCCCGGGGTAACGGTGTCCTGCGGCGCGACCGGCTCAGCGTTGGCGCTGTCCAGCTGCAGCAGCGGGAACTTGGCCGGCAGGTCGGTGCCGCTCATGGCGCCAAGGCGCGGCACCGCCGACAGCAGCGCGCGCGTGTACGGATGGGCGGGGGCACGGAACACATCGTCCGAAGTGCCCTCTTCCACCTTCTCGCCGCGGTACATCACCAGCACGCGGTCGGCGACCTCGGCCACCACACCCATGTCGTGGGTGATGAAGACCACGCCCATGTGCATCTCGGCCTGCAGGCCGCGGATCAGCTGCAGGATCTCGGCCTGGATGGTCACGTCCAGCGCCGTGGTGGGCTCGTCGGCAATCAGCAGCGCCGGCTTGCACGACAGCGCCATGGCGATCATCACGCGCTGGCGCATGCCGCCGGAGAGCTGGTGCGGATAGCGCTCCAGCACGCGGCGCGCCTCGGGGATGCGCACCAGCTCCAGCATGCGCAGCGCTTCAGCGCGCGCCGCGGCGCGGCTCTTGCCCTGGTGCAGCCGGATCGATTCGGCGATCTGCTCGCCCACCGGGAACACCGGGTTGAGCGAGGTCATCGGCTCCTGGAAGATCATCGCCACGTCGGCACCGCGTACGCTGCGCAGCGTGGCGTTATCCGCGCGCGCCAGGTCGAGCACCTCGCCGCCACGCCGGCGCAGCGCCATGCTGCCAGAGACGATCTTGCCGCCGCCATGTTCGACCAGGCGCATCAGCGCCAGCGACGTGACCGACTTGCCCGAGCCCGACTCGCCCACCACCGCCAGCGTCTCGCCGCGGTCGACATGGAAGGACAGGTTGCGCACGGCCTCGACGGTGCGCTCGGACGTAGCAAAGCGCACGGTCAGCCCGTTCACCGAGACGACGCGCTCGGGCGGCAGAGCGGTGCCGGATGCGGAAGCGTGCGATTGCGCAGGGGTAGTGGCCACTGGAACTCCTTGTATTGCTGCTTGATGCTCGGACTTGCAGGTGCGGTGCAGGTCAGCCGTAGATCGACACGTTCACCGCCTCGCCCACCCGGGCGAAACCGCGATACATGCCTTCGGTGTTGAACGGCAGCGTGACGTTGCCGGCGCGGTCCACCGCGATCAGGCCGCCGCGGCCGTTGATGGCGCGCAGTTTTTCCATCACCACGCGCCGGGCCGAATCCTCGAGCGAGAGGCCGGCGTAGCGCATCTGCGCGGACACGTCGTACGCGGCCACGGTGCGGATGAACATTTCGCCGGTGCCGGTCGCCGACACGGCCGCGACGTCATCGGCATAGCAGCCCGCGCCGATCACCGGCGTATCGCCAACGCGGCCCACGCGCTTGTTGGTGACGCCGCCGGTGGAGGTGGCAGCAGCCAGGTTGCCGCGGCTGTCGCATGCGACCGCGCCGACGGTGCCGAACTTGCTGTCGGGATCGATCGGATCGGCCGCGCTGGCCTTGCCCTGCGCGGCCAGCGCGGCGGCGTCGTGGTCCAGCAGCGCCATGCCTGCGGTGCCGCGAGCGCGCTGCCACTGATCGTGGCGAGCCTGCGTGAAGTAATAGTCCGGCGCCACCAGTTCCAGGCCCTGCGCTTCGGCAAATGCCTCGGCGCCGGCGCCGGCAAAGAGCACGTGCTCGCTGTGGTCCAGCACGGCGCGCGCGGCCAGCACCGGGTTGCGCAGGCGCGTGACGCAGGCCACGGCGCCGGCTTCCAGCGTGGCACCGTCCATCACCGCGGCATCAAGCTCATAGGTGCCGGCATGGGTCAGCACGGCGCCCTTGCCGGCGTTGAACAGCGGGCATTCTTCCAGCAGGCGCACCGCCTCGGTGACCGCATCGAGCGCGCTGCCGCCCTCGGCCAGGACGCGCTGGCCGGCTTGCAGCACGTGTTGCAGCGCTTCGATGTATTCGCGTTCGCGGGCGGCGTCCATCGCCGCGCGGGTGATGGTGCCGGCGCCGCCGTGGATGGCAATGACTGCTGGTTGCATGTGGATGCTCAGGACTTGCGGGTGTTGGAGGATCGGCCGCGCTTGGCGCCAGCCGTGAGTTCGGTGGACTGCGGGGTGCCGGGCGCGGCACGGCCGGCGGACTCCGCGGCCGGCGCGCCGTACAGCCACGGCAGCAGGAATTCAGTCATTTCAGCAGCGGCCTTGACCGGGCGCTCGGCCCGGTGCGCCACCGCGCCGCACAGCGCCTCGATCAGCGCAAGCACGGTGGCATCGGAGTTGGCCGAGAGCCGGTTGCCGGCCTGCGCGTAGAGCGCGATATCGGCCAGCGGCGCCAGCGGCGAGGTCGGCCCGTCGGTCAGCGCCAGCACCTGGCCGCCGTGCGACTTGGCCCGCTCGGCCAGTTCGATGGTGTCCGTGACGTAGCGCGGGAAGGCAATCACGATCAGCAGGTCGCTTGGCTGCTGCTTGAACAACTGCCGCGCCGCATGCGAGGCGCCGCCGGCGCCTGCCACCGAGGTCACCATGCGGCAGTGCATTTCCAGCCCGTGCTGCAGCAGGCCCGCCAGGAAACCGCTGGCGCCGAAACCGGCCACGTAGACACGCTGCGCCGCCAGGATCGCCGAGACCGCGCGCTCGCAGGCCTCCGGGTCGATGCCGCGGCGCGTGGCTTCCGCGTTGGCCGCGGCATCTTCCAGCGAGGCGGCGAAGACTTCGGCCGCGGTCGCGGGCCGCTCCAGCTCGCTGCGCAGCCGCTCCACCGGAGCCAGCGTGGCTTCGAAGCCGCGCACCAGCTCGGCCCGGAACTGCGGATAACCGTCGAACCCCAGCGCCCGCGCAAAGCGGTTGGCCGTGGCCACCGACACCTCCACCGCCGCGGCAAATTCGTCGATGCGCATGGTTGCCGCGCGGAACAGATTGGCCAGCACGTATTCCGCCATGCGGCGGTGCGCCGGCGTCAGCGCCGGCAAGCTGCGCGCAATGCGGTCTGAGATCGAATGGCCTTTTGGCATGGTGGAAGCGGTTGGTCTGGACGTCACCGGATGGGCGCCGTTTTCGTGAAAATGAATTTACACGTAACGCACGAACAAGAAAATAGAGTTTTGCGAGACCAAGGGTAATCCCTGAATCGCCGAGGCACGAAGGCACATTGGCGGTGCACGTTGCCGAGCTGTTTTGCACCGCCACGGCGTGCGGCGCACCGGAAACGCTACAATGCCGGCCAGCGCACCAGACCCGGCGGTTGCCCGCTTTCTCCGCGCTTTTTCTGTTTTTCACTCAGGCATTTCCCCCTCTCGTGATCCGAATCGACCAGCTAGTCCTCCAGCGCGGCACCAAGGTGCTGTTCGACCACACCAGCGTGACGCTCAACCCGGGCGAGCGCGTGGGCCTTGTCGGCGCCAACGGCAGCGGCAAGTCGACGCTGTTCGCGCTGCTGCGCGGTGAACTGCATCCGGACGGGGGCGATGTCATCGTGCCGGCGCAGTGGCGCGTCGCGCACGTGGCGCAGGAAACGCCTGCGGTCAGCCGCACCGCCGTGGATTACGTGATCGATGGCGACACCCGTTTGCGCGAGATCGAAGCCGCCATCGCCGCCGCACAGGCCAGCGGCGACGGCAGCGCCGAGGGCGAAGCCCACGCCGCCTTTGCCGACGCCGACGGCTACACCGCCCCGGCGCGCGCCGAGGCCCTGCTGCTGGGCCTGGGCTTCACGCTGGCGCAGGTGTCGCAGCCGGTGGCCTCGTTCTCCGGCGGATGGCGCATGCGCCTGAACCTGGCGCAGGCGCTGATGTGCCCGTCCGACCTGCTGCTGCTCGACGAACCGACCAACCACCTGGACCTGGACGCCATCGTCTGGCTGGAGGACTGGCTGGCGCGCTACCCCGGCACGCTGGTGATGATTTCGCACGACCGCGAATTCCTCGACGCGATCTGCAACGTCACCGTGCATATCGAGAACCAGCAACTGCGCCGCTATGGCGGCAACTACACGCTGTTCGAGACCCTGCGCCTGCAGCAGATGGCGCAGCAGCAGTCCGCCTACGTGCGCCAGCAGAAGGAAATCGCGCACCTGGAATCGTTCATCACGCGCTTCAAGGCCAAGGCGACCAAGGCGCGCCAGGCACAGAGCCGCGTCAAGGCGCTGGAAAAGATGGAGCGGCTGGCGCCGGTGCACGTGGCCGCCGGCTTCGCCTTCGAGTTCCGCGAACCCGACGCCGCGCCCAACCCGATGATGGTGCTCGACGGCGTCGACTGCGGATATGCCGAGGCCGAGCCGCCCGTCACCATCCTGCACAAGCTGGCGCTGTCGATCCAGAACGGCCAGCGCATCGGCCTCTTGGGCGCCAACGGCCAGGGCAAGTCCACGCTGGTCAAGACCCTGGCCGGCACGCAGGACCCGCTCACGGGCAAGCTGCGCCTGGGCAAGGGCCTGCAGATCGGCTACTTCGCCCAGCACCAGCTGGAGACACTGCGCGACCACGACTCGCCGCTGCAGCACCTGGCACGCCTGGCGCCCGACACCCGCGAGCAGGAGCTGCGCGACTTCCTCGGCAGCTTCAACTTCCGCGGCGACATGGCCACCGCGCCGATCGAGCCCTTCTCGGGCGGCGAGAAGGCGCGGCTGGCCCTGGCGCTGATCGTCTGGCAGAAGCCCAACCTGCTGCTGCTGGACGAACCGACCAACCACCTGGACCTCGATACCCGCGAGGCGCTGACCATGGCGCTGGCGCAGTTCGAAGGCACGCTGATCCTGGTCTCGCACGACCGCCACCTGCTGCGCGCCACCGCCGACCAGTTCATGCTGGTGGCCGACGGCACCATCAAGCCGTTCGACGGCGACCTGGACGACTACCGCGACTGGTTGCTGCAACAGGCCGCGGCCAAGCGCAATGCCGCCACCGCCGCGCACCTGGCAGAGAACGCCGGCGATGCCGCGGCGGCGGTCAACCGCAAGGACCAGCGCCGCGCGGAGGCCGACGAGCGCCAGCGGCTGTCAGCACTGCGCAAGCCGTTGACGAAGGAACTGGAAAAGGTGGAAAAGCGCATGGCGGTGCTGCAAACCGCCAAGGAGGAGATCGACCAGTTCATGGCCGATGAAAGCAGCTATGCCGAAGCCAACAAGACGAAGCTGATGGAGATGCTCAAGCGCCAGGGCGAGGTCAATGGCGAGCTGGAGACGCTTGAGGAGAAGTGGCTGGAGTTGCAGGAGCAGATCGAGCAGATTGCGTAATCTGGTTCGAGTCCCCTCCCTCGCACCACCGCAAACAAGAAACGGCGCCAATGGCGCCGTTTCTTATGTCGATGGCTTGCTCCCGACTCAGCGGAAATTCTTCTCGCGCCGGATCAACCCCACCGCCAGTGTCAGCGTCAGGATAAACAGCCAGATCAGCGACCATGCCGGCACCGACAGCCCCAGCACCGGCGGCAGCGGCGCGGTGCACAGGCCATCGGCGTAGAACACCTGAGGCAGCGCCTTGGCAGTCGGCAGCGCGTTGACCCAGTTTTCCAGCGGGTCGATGCCGCAACTGGCCTTGGGATTGAGCAGCAGCGACACGTGGTAGACCGCCACCGCAATGCCGGCGATGCCGGAGAGCATGCCCAGGCCCTGCCACAGCGAGCGCGTGTTCTGCGCCACCGCGGCCAGCAGCGAGAAGATGCCGATGCCGATAAAGGCGAAGCGCTGCATCACGCAGAGCGGACAGGGCTGGTAGCCCTTTTCAAACTGCAGGTAGAGCGCAACGCCGACCAGGCCGAAGGAAACGAGGGCGATCAGCAGGAAGTAGGCGCGGGAGTTGGCTTGCATGGTTGGCGATCAGGTGTTCCGATAATCGGTGCCGTCAGTGGATGGCGCGGCATTGCTGCGCATTATTACCTATTTTGCAGCGCCTGCAGTTGGCGTCACACGCAGCGCAAGCCCCCTGCCCTGTGGCGGATTGACGCAGGGGTGCTACCCGCCGGCTGCCTGCCACGCCGTGCGCGGCAAACGGTACAGGCAATGGGGCCGCAACGGATGCCCTGGCGGCAATGCGGGATGCTCAAAGCCCACGGCATCCTCGCGCATGCCGAGCCTTTCCATGACCGCCCGCGAGCGTGAATTGGCGAGTGTCGTGAAGGACACGATTTCATCCAGCCCCAGCCGCTCAAAGCCCCAGGCAAGCGCGCCGCGTGCCGCCTCGGTCGCGTAGCCGCTGCCCCAAGCGTGCCGCGCCAAGCGCCAGGCGATCTCCACGCAAGGCGCGAACGGCAGCGCCGCGGTGGGCTCGTGCAGTCCGACAAACCCCAGGAAAACACCGTCCGCCTTGCGCTCCGCTACCCAGACGCCCCATCCCTTCGCTGCGATCAGGCTGCGGCAGTGGTCGGCCATCGCATCGCTTTCAACACGCGTCAGCGGCGCAGGGAAATAGCGCATCACCTGCGCATCGGCATTGAGCGCGGCAAACGGCGCATAGTCCGCCTCGCGCCACTGGCGCAGCCGCAGGCGTTCGGTCTCGAAGGCGATGCCGTCGTCCATACTCAGTCCAGATGGCGCACGCGGTCGATGGCCTGCTCGATGCGTTCCACCGCGATCACTTCGAGCCCGTCGATCTTCTGTTTGGGCGCGTTCGCCTTGGGAATCACGGCGATCGTAAAGCCCAGCTTGGCGGCTTCCTTCAGGCGCTCCTGCCCGCGCGGGCTGGGGCGGATCTCGCCGGCCAGGCCGACTTCGCCGAACACCACCAGGCCGCGCGGCAGCGGCTTGTTGCGCATCGATGAATGGATCGACAGCAGCACCGCGAGGTCGGCGGCGGGCTCGGTGATCTTGACCCCGCCCACCGCGTTCAGGAACACGTCCTGGTCAAAGCAGGCAATGCCCGCGTGCCGGTGCAGCACCGCCAGCAGCAGCGCCAGCCGGTTCTGCTCAAGGCCCACCGCCAGCCGGCGCGGGTTGGGTACATGGGCGGTATCGACCAGCGCCTGGATCTCAACCAGCAGCGGACGCGTGCCCTCCTGCGTCACCAGCACGCACGAGCCCGGCACGGTCTCTTCGTGCTGCGACAGGAACAGCGCCGACGGATTGCTGATGCCGCGCAGGCCGCGCTCGGTCATGGCAAACACGCCCAGCTCATTGACCGCGCCGAAGCGGTTCTTGAAGGCGCGGATCAGCCGGTGCGACGAGTGGGTATCGCCCTCGAAATACAGCACCGTATCGACGATATGCTCCAGCACGCGCGGACCCGCCAGGCTGCCTTCCTTGGTCACATGGCCGACCAGGATGATGGTGATGCCGCTGCTCTTGGCAATGCGCGTCAGCTGCGCCGCGCATTCGCGTACCTGCGCGACCGAGCCCGGTGCGGAGGTCAGCGCCTCGGAGTACAGCGTCTGGATCGAGTCGATTACCGCGACTTCGGGCTTTTCCACTTCCAGCGTGGCCTGGATCTTCTCCAGCTGGATTTCGGCAAGCAACCCCAGCGACGGGCTTTCCACGCCCAGCCGCTGCGCGCGCAGCGCGATCTGCGCACCGGATTCTTCGCCGCTGACATAGAGCACGCGGCGCTGGCCCGCAAGGTTGGCCAGGGCCTGCAGCAGCAGCGTGGACTTGCCGATGCCGGGATCGCCGCCGATCAGCACCACCCCGCCCGACACCAGGCCGCCGCCCAGCACGCGGTCGAATTCATCGATGCCGCTGGAGAAGCGCGGCACGTCAGCGGCATCGATCTCCGACAGCTTGCGCACCGTGGCCGAGGCGGCCAGCGGCTGGAAGCGCTTGTTCGCGGCGGACTCGGCCACCGTCTCAACCAGCGTGTTCCACTGCTGGCAATGCGGGCACTGGCCGGCCCAGCGCGGCGTGGTGCCGCCGCATTCAGTACACGTATAGACAGTCTTGGTCTTGGCCAACGGATGTCCTTGCAGGAAAAAACGAGCCGGGCCCACAAGTGGCCCGGCCGGCAGATGGTAAGTGCGCGGGCCTGCGCCCGCACCAACGCCCCGGATCAGGCCACGGCAGGCGCGGCGCTGTCCGAAGCCGTGATCGTCGCCACCGAGGTCGGCACGCGCGGCGCGAGCGCGCACATCAGCTCGTAGCCGACCGTGCCGCTGGCCTGCGCCACCTCGTCGATCGGCAGGCCCTGGCCCCACAGCGTGACCGGGCTGCCGACCTTGGCCTTCGGGCACGGGGTCAGGTCCACGCACAGCATGTCCATCGACACGCGCCCGACCAGTTCGGTGCGCACGCCATCGACCAGCACCGGCGCACGTTGCTCGCCCCAGCCCGACGCGTGGCGCGGGTAGCCGTCGGCATAGCCGCACGCCACCACGCCGATGCGCATCGGCCGCTCGGCGGTGAACAAGGAGCCGTAGCCGACGGTATCGCCCGGCTGCAGGTCCTGCACCGAGATCAGTTCGCTGTGCAGCGACATGGCGGGCTGCAGGCCGGTGCCGGCAATATCGGCATCGCGCCCGGTCGGCGAGGCGCCGTACAGGATGATGCCGGGGCGCACCCAGGCGCGGTGCGCCTGCGGGTGCCACAGCACCGCGGCCGAGTTCGACAGGCTGGCCTCGCCCGGCAGGTTGGCCGTGGCGGCATCGAACGCCTCGATTTGGTGGGCGACGCCTCGGGCACTATCCGCATCGGAAAAATGCGTCATATGGACGATACTGCCTACACAGGGCATGGCACGGGCGCGCTCCCAGGCGGTACGGTAATCCGCCGGATGGAAGCCGAGCCGGTTCATGCCGGTGTTGAGCTTGAGCTGGATGGCCAGCGGCCCCTTGGCGCGTGCGCTTTCCAACATGCGCAGCTGCTCGTCGCAATGGATCGCGGTGGTCAGGCGGTATTGTTCGATGACGGCAACATCCTGCGGCTGGAAGAAGCCCTCCAGCAGCAGGATCGGGCCCTGCCAGCCAAGGTCACGCAGCAGCACGGCCTCGTTCAGGTCCAGCAGGCCGAAGCCGTCGGCACCCCGCAGCGCAGCAAAGACGCGGCGGATGCCGTGGCCGTAGGCATTGGCCTTGACCACCGCCCAGATGCGCGAATCCGGCGCCTTGCGGCGGATGATGTCGAGATTGTTGGCCAGGGCGGGTTGATGGATGACAGCGTGGATGGGTCTTGGCATGGGAGTCACATCTCAGGAAGCGGACGAGCAAGCAGGCGGCGCCGGCGGGATGGGCGGCCGGCGCGGGCGCTGGAAGGACGGCTCTGTCTCAGTATCGATGGCGCAAACGTCACCTGTCGGTGTACAGCAGCATGTTGCGGCGACTGGCATGCGGGAATGTGCGGAATTGGCACGCCCTTGTATCCCAGTCACCATATCGGTTCGACCACGCACCAGATCAGGGAAGACCCGGTCGGCTGGTCGCGATCGCAGTCGTTATTTGAACACATTCGGATGCCGTTGCCGGGGGTCATTGGGGAATCGGCACGGCAATCCGCTGTCAAAAAGAGCCCTTGCCGGGGTTCGGGAATGTCATGTTTTCGTGATATAAAGCCGGACGCTCCGGCCATGTTCTAAAAGCGAAGCATTATGTCAATGACTGTCAGGCAAGCCTCAAGACGCCGCAGCGCAGCACCTCAGACACAATTCGACACGGCCGCGGCACAAGGTTCCCTGCAAACCATGGCCTCCCCGGTGGGCGCTAGCCTGCCCAGCCTGAGCAGAGTTCGCGATGGAGAAAAAGTCGACAGCATGAAGAAGGGTTTTTACACCATCATGGCCGCGCAGTTTTTTTCTTCGCTGGCCGACAACGCCTTACTGATCGCCGCGATCGCCCTTCTCACCGAATTGCATTCCCCGCAGTGGATGACCCCGCTGCTCAAGCTGTTCTTCGTCCTTTCCTACGTCGTCCTCGCCGCCTTCGTCGGCGCCTTTGCCGACTCCATGCCCAAGGGGCGGGTGATGCTCATCACCAACGCCATCAAGGTGGTCGGCTGCGCCATCATGATGTTCGGGCTGCACCCGTTGCTGGCGTATGGCGTGGTGGGATTCGGCGCGGCCGCGTACTCGCCGGCCAAGTACGGCATCCTGACCGAACTGCTGCCGCCAGAGAAACTGGTGATGGCCAATGGCTGGATCGAGGGGCTGACGGTGGGTTCGATCATCCTGGGCACCGTGGTGGGTGGCGCGCTGATCTCGGTGCATATCTCCAGCCTCCTGCTGCGCTTTGACGTCCCCCTCATCAACACCGGCATCGACACCCCGGCCGAAGCCGCGATGGTGGTGATCATGCTGTTCTACGTGGTCGCCTCGATCTTCAACCTGTTTATCCCCGATACCGGCGCCCGCTATCCGGCGCAGGAAAAGAACCCGATCAGGCTGATCGCAGAGTTCGGCGACTGCTTCGTGGCGCTGTGGCGCGACAAGCTGGGCCAGATCTCGCTGGCGGTGACCACGCTGTTCTGGGGCGTGGGCGCCACGCTGCAGTTCATCGTGCTGAAGTGGGCCGAGAAGTCGCTGGGACTGAACCTGTCCCAGGGCGCGCTGCTGCAGGCCGTGGTGGCCGTGGGCGTGGCCGTGGGCGCGATCCTGGCCGCGGCGCGCATCCCGCTGCGCAAGTCGCTGTCGGTGCTGCCCTTTGGCGTGGCCATGGGCGCCACCGTGATGATCATGGCGTTCTACACCAAGGATGCGATGCCCCATGTCACGCTGGACGTGCTGGGCATGCATATGCCGCTGTACATGGCCATCGCCTATGTGTTCCTGATGGTGGTGGGCGCCATGTCGGGCTACTTCGTGGTGCCGATGAACGCGCTGCTGCAGCACCGCGGGCACGTGCTGCTGTCGGCCGGCCACTCCATCGCGGTGCAGAACTTCAATGAGAACGTTTCGGTGCTGCTGATGCTGTGCCTGTATGCGCTGCTGATCAAGCTGAACGTGCCGATCGGCGTGGTCATCATCGCGCTGGGCCTGTTTATCTGCGTGACCATGGCGCTGGTGCTCAAGCTGCACAAGTACAACGTTCGCACCTTCAACTCGCTGGCGATGATCGGCGAGGACAAGCACCACTAGGGTCTCTCCCGCGTCCATCTGCCTGCAGCCGGCGCGAGTGGCTCAGGCCGTGTCGCCCGGCGCGGCCTGCTGCCCTGGCCTGGACGGCTCCGCCGCCCGTGCCAGCGCACGCTCTTCCCACCCCGGCGGCACCACGAACCCGCGCGAGAATTCGCGCCACCAGCCCGGCGCCTCTGGCCCGGCCGGCTCCAGTTCACACAACATCACCGGCGATTCGCGCCGCCAGCCGTGATCATGGCGCGGGTCGGCAAAGCGCTGCGCCAGCATCGCATGCAGTGCGCCGACATCTTCCGTGCCGGCTTCGGGCACCAGCGCGCCCGATAACCACCCGGTACGCGGCAGGCGGCACCAGCGCAAGCCAGGCCGCGCGGCTGCGCGGGCGGCCCAGCCGTCGAGCGTGGACCACCAGCCGTGCAGATGGTCTGGCGCGATGCCCAGCGCATCCAGCCCCGGCGGCACCCGGCCATCGCGATAGAACAGCCACCCCAGCAGGTAGACCTCGCTGCGGTCCACCGTATGTCCCAGCAGGGCCTGTGCCTCCGCGGTGCAGCCCAGCGGGAGCTGGCGGTGCACGATGTGGCCCAGCTTGTCGCCAAGGCGGTCGACCAGGTTCGGGCCGACGAAATCCTGCGCCCGCGGCACCTGGCTGACGCCAGGCGCCATCAGGTAGAACTTGGCCGCCATCTCCCAGTGGACCACCGCGCCCGACGCCTGCTCGCGCCAGATAAAGTCCAGCTCGCCCAGCGTGCGGATACCCTGTCGCCCTGCGCGCCGCACCGGCACGTTGGCAGCCAGCAGCGACAGCCCCTGCATATGGCGCAGCGCGAAATGCAGCAGCCGCTCGGCATGGCGGCCCAGCCGCAGGCTGCGGCTGGCGGGGTCCTGGTCGGGGTCGTCGGCGGAGGGGGCGGCGTGGCCGTCGGCCAGTTCGTCGATGGTGGCGGGCAGCGTGGCGGGGTCCGCGGCTTCCAGCCAGTGCTGCCAGGCGGCCAGTGTGCCGGCAGGCCAGCGTGCCGGGGCCGCGCCCGGCACCGCCGCCAGCAACGGCGGCGAGAGCGTGGTCCAGGCCAGGTCGCGCGTGCGCGCCGACGCGGCGCGGCGCCACAGCGGCGGGCCCGACGGCCTGTTGCCGTCGCCGCCGCGGGTCAGGGAGAGATCAGGCCCCAGCTCCCGCACGGTCATGAACCTCCCTGGCCAGGCACAGGTCTTCCCAGGCGCGCGCCTTGTCGGTCAGGGTGCGCAGCAGGTAAGCCGGATGGTAGGTCACCACCACGGGGATGCCTTCATAGCTATGTACGGTGCCGCGCAGCTTGCCGATCGGCGTGGTAGTGCGCAGCAGCGACTGCGCCGCAAAGCGGCCCAGCACGACGATCACCCTGGGCTTCACCAGCGCGATCTGGCGGCGCAGGAACGGCTCGCACTGCGCCACCTCTTCGGGCTCCGGGTTGCGGTTGCCGGGCGGGCGGCACTTGAGCACGTTGGCGATAAACACATTGTGCCCGCGCGCCAGCCCGAGCGAGCCGAGCATATTGTCGAGCAGCTTGCCGGCCTGGCCGACGAAGGGCTCGCCCTGCAGGTCTTCGTTCTCGCCGGGGGCTTCGCCCACCAGCATCCATTCGGCCTGGCGGTCGCCCACCCCGAATACGGTATTGGTGCGGTTCTGGCACAGGCCGCAGGCGGTGCAGCTTGCCACGGCGGCGTCCAGCGCCGGCCATTCCATGCTGGCGATGGCAGCTTCGCGCCCCGCTTGCGCCGAGCCGGGTTCCGGACCGGCGGGGACCAGGGCAGGCGCAACCGGTGTCCGGGAGACAGGCGGCGCCACCGGCGCCGGCACCGGCATGGCGGGTTCCGCAACCACTGCGGCAAACTCGGCCACAGGCGCCTCGGCAACAGCCATCGCTGCCTGCGCCACGGCCGCCTCCGGCGCGGCGTCTGCCTGCGCATCCGCGCGCTCGCGCGGCACCCATTCGGTCGGGATGCCCAGGACTTCCAGGAACTGTGCGCGGCGGCTCATGCCCTGCCCTCCGTGCCTTCATTGGCGGCGGCCTCCGCCGGCCAGTTGCGGCGCAGCACCAGCGCGTCCTCGCGCTTGCTGCCCAGGGCCGGGTAATAGCCCTTGCGGCGCCCGATCTCGGCAAACCCCGCCGCCTGGTACAGCGCGATCGCCCCGGTATTGGACGGCCGCACTTCCAGCAGCATGGTATGGATGCGGTGCGCGTGCGCGGTGGCCAGCACCACCGCCAGCATCAGCCGCCCCAGCCCCTGGCGCTGGCGCTGCGGCTCGACGGTGATATTGAGCAGGTGCATTTCATCGACCACCGGCATCAGCACGGCGTAGGCCACCAGCGAGCCCACCGGGTCGCGCAGCGTCAGGCCGAGATGCCCGGACTTGACCGAGTTCTCGAAATTGCCGCGGGTCCACGGATGGCTGTAGGCACGCGCCTCGATACCTGCCACGGCCTCCAGGTCGAGCGCGCTCATGCGGCCCAGCGCCCAGCCGACCGGCAGCGCCGGCATGGCGGGCACGGCCGGCCAGTCGTTGCGGTGATCGAGCGGATAGGCTGCACTCACGATGCGCTCCCGGCCTGGGCCGCGGCACGGGCGGCAGCGACGGCTTCGCGTTCGGCGATGGTCTGGGCGACCTTGTCGCGCAGGTAGATCGGCATGGCCTGGTCAGCGTCGATGGCCTCGCCGCGCGCCAGTGCGCGCAGTGCAATCGCGACCATCGGCTGCGCATGGGGCATCGCCTCCGGCAGCACGCGCGCGGCGCGCGCCAGGCCCGCCAGCCGCTCGCCGAAGACGGTGGCTGCGTTGCCGGCCAGCCAGAATTCGCCGTCGGGCAGCGGCACGGTTTCCGGCGCGCTGACCTGCATCGGCGTAACTTCCGCCCATTCCCGCGCGCTGGCATGCCAGCGGAAAGCAGCGGAATAGGCTTCATCCATGCGCGCGTCCAGCGCCACCAGCACCGCGGTATCGTCCGGCAGCGCCGGGGTGGCGGCCCGCGCGCGCTCGGCGCAGGTCATCAGGGTATTGACCGGAACCACCGGCAGCCCGGCGCCGAAGGCCAGCCCCTGTGCCACGCCGCAGGCGGTGCGCAGGCCGGTGAACGAGCCCGGGCCGGCGCCAAAGGCAATCGCAGCACAGTCCGCCAGCGCGATGCCGGCTTCGGCCAGCAGTTCGCCGGCAGCCGGCAGCACGCGTGCCGACGAGCGTGCGCCAGTGTGCTCATGGCGCACCAGGCACTCGACTCCGGCACCCGGCACCGCACGTCCGAGCGCGACCGAGCACCACTCTGTAGAAGTTTCAACAGCAAGAATCCAGGACATGGCGCGATTGTATCCGGTGACGCCCGGAATCGAGGGCTTCTTCGGTTTTATACGGACGGCGCGGCGGCGCCGGGCGGCTATCATCGGCCTGAACTTTCGCAATCCAGACAGCACCTACGGAGGAACCCCATGAGCGACCTGCAGGCACGCTTCGACCAGGCCCAGATCGACGTCAAGCAATTGAGCGAGCGCCCCAGCAACATGTCCCTGCTGCGCCTGTACGCGCTGTTCAAGCAAGGCAGCGAAGGCGATGCCCACGGCGACAAGCCCGGCATGACCGACTTTGTCGGCCGCTACAAGTTTGAAGCCTGGGAAGCCCTGCGCGGCACCGCGCGCGAACAGGCGATGGAGCAGTACATCGCGCTGGTGGAAGAACTGCGCAGCGGCGCAGCCAGCTAAGCCGGCGCAGCCAGGCCCGGCGGCTTCAGGCCGCCGGCACCGGCCGCGGCCGGATCCGCCACGCCGCGAACATCGCGCTGGCGATCACGACACCCACCGCCAGGAAGGTTTCATCGAAGGCCCGGATGCGCGCCGCCTGCACGGCGGCGTCGCCGGCCTGGCCCAGCACCGCGCCGTGCTCCGCCAGCCGCCATTGCAGCCCCACGCCGGCCAGGCTCACGCCGATGGCGCCGCCCAGCTGGCGCAGGAAGTTGATGCAGCTCGAGCCCTGCGCGATCAGCGTGAAGTCCACCCCCCGCATTGCCCCCAGCGTCAGCGACGGCAGGATGCAGCCCAGCCCGATCCGCCCCAGCACCGCCAGTGCCACCAGCACCAGATAAGGCGTGGCGCGCGAGCCCAGCGCCATCAGCAGGAACGACAGCGACAGCAGCGCCAGCCCGAACGACACCTGGACATGCGGCGCGATCTTGTGGGTGAAGCGCCCCGATACGGCAATCGTCAGCGCCAGCACCACGCCCGCCGGGAACAGCACCAGGCCCGCGCGCGACGGCGTGTATTCCAGCGCCATCTGCATATAGATCGGCAGCAGGTAGGTCGAGCCGAACAGCCCCGCGCCGTAGATAAAGGCCACCACCGCCCCGGCCGCGAACTGCCGGTAGCTGTAGAGCCGCAGGTTCATCAGCGGATGCGCCGCGCGCAGCTGCCATAGCACGAACGCCGCCAGCATCAGCACGCCGAAGCCCGACAGCGCCAGGCCTGCGGGCACGCTGTCGCGCATCTCGACCACGCCGTTGAGCAGGCTGACCGTGGCAATGCCGGCCAGGCCCAGCCCGCGCCAGTCCAGCGGCTGGCGCTCGCCCATCATGATCGAGTCCACCGCCATGAAGCGCCGCGCCATCAGCACGCCAATCAGCGTCAGCGGCACCACCACGAAGAAGATCGAGCGCCAGCCGAAGGCCTCGACCAGGAAACCACCCAGGCTGGGCCCCAGCGCCGGCGCCAGCACCACGCCAAAGCCGAACATGCTGATCGCCTTGCCCTGCTCACGCTCTTCGAAGACGCGCAGGATCAGGATATTGGGCAGCGGCTGCATGATGCCCGCGGCGATGCCTTCGGCCACGCGCATCGCGATCATCACGCCGTAGGTCGGTGAAAAGCCGCCGAAGAACCCGCCCGCGCCCAGCAGCAGCGAGGCCCCCAGGAAGGTGCGGCGCAGCCCGTAGCGATTCAGCAGCCAGGGCGTCAGCAGCATCGACAACGTCATCGCGATCATGAAGCTGGCCGCCACCCATTGCGCGCGCTCCTGCCCCAGCACGAAGTGCCGGCTCAGGTCCGGAATCGCTACGTTGATGATGGTGGACGAGACGATCGACGAGATCGTGCCCAGCATCAGCGTCACCAGCACCAGCCAGCGCAGCCGCTCGCCGTAGCGCTCACGCAGCGCCAGCCGGGTCGGCAGACCCGGCCGCTGGCCGGAACCCTCCGGCGTGGCGGAGCCCTCGCTCACCCCAGCCGTCCGGTGTCAGCGATCTCGCGGATCTTGCGCACGGTGTCGATATCGGCCTCGTGGTAGGCGGATTTGACGATCTCGGCGTAGCGGTCATCGCCGCTGGCGTCGACCGCCGGCATGGTGGTGTTGTAGACAAAGCGCAGCAGCAGCGCGCCCGGGCCCGGGGTCTCGATCGCCATGGTCAGCGTGCCGCCGGCATGCTCGGCCGTAGCCGCGGTTTCATAGCGCACCTGCCGGCGCGGCTCGAATACCACATGATCCTGGATCGACGCCTCGCCAAAATGCAGCACGCGATCGATCCAGTTGTCGCCGCGGCCGACTACCTCGGCGCGGTCCAGCCCCAGCACGAAGAGTTCGGGCGACTCGGCGCGCAGCACCAGCCCTTGCCACAGCTGGTCAGGCGTCAGCAGATCCAGTTGAGGATTGCCCGGATCGTTGATCTCAACCAAGTGCTCGAAACGCAACTTCATTCTCCCTGTCTGCAATGATTCGATATTATGAAGTCTCCGCGTGTTCGGGAGACCTTTTTGTCTGCGCGGTGCAACATGGCTTGACACGAGCCATTGCCCTTTATCGACCAATATCCACGCCAACTGGAGTCCCGCATGAGCGCT
The DNA here is from genome assembly GCF_058795055.1 of Cupriavidus sp. GW823-FHT06D04. Classification (NCBI taxonomy): domain Bacteria; kingdom Pseudomonadati; phylum Pseudomonadota; class Betaproteobacteria; order Burkholderiales; family Burkholderiaceae; genus Cupriavidus; species Cupriavidus sp. GW823-FHT06D04. The sequence goes on from NZ_JBXAHL010000017.1 coordinate 109,752, forward strand.
GCGCCGCTGGCCGAAACCGATCCCCTGCAGATCCTTGTCTACGCCGACTCGCTGTCATGGGGCATCGTGCCCGGCACGCGCCGGCGCCTGCCGTTCCCGGTGCGCTGGCCCGGCCGGCTGGAGCTGGGCTTGAACGCCGAAGGCGGCGCCCCGGTGCGCATCATCGAAGACTGCCTGAACGGCCGCCGCACGGTCTGGGACGATCCCTTCAAACCCGGCCGCAACGGCCTGCAGGGGCTGGCGCAGCGCATTGAAATCCACTCGCCGCTGGCACTGGTGGTCCTGATGCTGGGCAACAACGATTTCCAGTCGATGCACCCGCACAACGCCTGGCACGCCGCCCAGGGCATCGCCACTCTGGTGCAGGCCATCCGTAGCGCGCCGATCGAGCCTGGCATGCCGGTGCCGCCGGTGCTGGTCGTCACCCCACCCCCGATCCGCACCCCGCGCGGCCCGCTGGCGCCCAAGTTTGCCGGCGGCGAGCATAAGTGGACGGGCCTGCCGCAAGCCGTGGCCGAGGTCTGCACGCAATTGGGCTGTCCGCTGTTCGACGCCGGCACCGTGATCCAGAGCAGCGAGGTCGACGGCGTGCACCTGGATGCCGACGCGCACCTCGCACTCGGCGACGCGCTGCGCCCGGTCGTGCGGCAGATGCTGCGCGCCTAGCGCGCCGTTCCTGACACCTGCCTGCGGCCGGCTGAAACATCACTCCTGACAGCAGGTGTCAGGAGACCCGGCGCACAATGCGGCCGCTCTCACACGGAACGCCGCCAGGAGGCTGTCATGGAGTTGCTGATCAATATCGATGTCGACGATCTGCCGCGCGGCATCGACTTCTACGCGCAGGGGCTTGGCCTGACGCTGAACCGCAAGCTGTTCGACGGCACCGTCGCCGAAATGCTGGGCGGCAATACTCCGATCTACCTGCTCGCCAAGCCCGCCGGCACCCGCCCCACCACCCGCGCCGACACCCGGCGCGACTACCGCCGCCACTGGACCCCGGTCCACCTCGACTTTGTCGTCGCCAACCTGGAACAGGCCATCGAACGCGCGCTGGAAGCCGGCGCCGAGATCGAGGACTGGCCGCAGGACTTTGACTGGGGGCGGCAGGCAACGCTGTCAGACCCGTTCGGGCATGGCTTGTGTTTTATCGAATGGAAGGGCGCGGGGTACGGGGCGTAGCCGGCTGAGCCCGCCGTACCTGCGACACCAGCGGTTTTCGGACTATTCGCGTATCCGTGGCCTGGCCCAAATGTCACATTTCCATGCGGCATCGGGCTTGCCTGTTTCCCTGACGCTCGCGTTGTAATAACATTGTGCTGACGCGCAATGAGGGGCAAGAAATGAAAGCGACGATCCGCAAGATGGGCAACTCACAAGGTGTCCTGATCCCCAAGGCAATCCTGGCGCAGCTAGGTCTGGAGAATGAAGTGGAAATGGAAATCGTGAATGACGCGCTGGTGCTCCGGCGCCCTAGGCAAGCACCGCGGCAAGGCTGGGCGGAAGCCAGCCAGGCCATCGCCGCGGCCGGTGACGACGCCCTGGTATTGGGCGACTTCCCCAACACCGACGACGCGGAGCTGAAGTGGTAGCGCGCGGCGACGTCTGGCTGGTTGCGCTTGACCCGACCGTCGGCAGCGAGATCGAGAAGACACGCCCCTGCGTCATCCTCTCGCCGCCGGAAATGCACGACTACCTGCGCACCGTCACCGTGGCGCCAATGACCACCGGCAGCAGGCCGGCACCGTTTCGCGTCCCGGTGACCTTCCAGCGCAAGACTGGCCTGATCCTGCTGGACCAGCTCCGGACCGTGGACAAGTCCCGGCTGGTCAGGCGGGCCGGCGGCCTGAGTGACAGGATTGTGGAGGACACCTTGCGGACATTGCGCGAAGTCTTTGCAGACTGAGCCGTGACGCAGAAGCATTTAATGCCGGCAATCTGGCGTCATTTGGATTCATAAGCATATGAAAAAGAAATAGACGCCAGATTCATTCCCGCTGCGCCATCTGGACGCAATTGCGTTAATCTGTGGCCATCGCCCCGGTCAGACGATCCCTGCCCAGGCGACAGTCTCACTCGCCACATAACCAGAATATCTCCAGAACTCCTATGCGCAGCACGTCTCTCATCAAGCGTCTGGCGGTCGCAGTGTCCGCCCTTGGTTTTATCGCCGCCGGCAGCGCGTCGCCCCAGGAACAGACTATCCGCGTTGGCACCGTCAGCGGCCCGGACGCCGAGGTCTGGCAAGTCGTCCAGAAAGTGGCCAAGCGCAATGGCCTGAACGTCAAGGTCGTGGAGTTCAACGACTACGTGCAGCCCAATGCCGCACTGGATGCCGGCGACCTGGACGCCAACAGCTTCCAGCACCAGCCCTACCTGGACAGCCAGGTGAAGCAGCGCGGCTACAAGATGCAGAGCGTGGGCTACACCTATATCTCGCCGCTGGGTATCTACGCGAAGAACCTGAAGTCGCCGAAGGACCTGCCGCAAGGCGCCAAGGTAGCCGTGCCCAACGACCCGTCCAATGAGAACCGCGCGCTGCTGCTGCTCCAGTCGCAAGGCGTGATCAAGCTGAAGGCAGGCGCCGGCACCAACGGTGTCAACGCCACCCCGCTGGACGTGGCCGAGAACCCGAAGAAGCTGAAGCTCGTGGAACTGGATGCCGCCCAGCTGGCCCGCGCCCTGCCCGATGTCAGCGCCGCCGTGATCAACACCAACTACGCGCTCGCCGCCGGCCTGCAGCCGACCAAGGACGCGCTCGCGCTGGAAGACATCCACAGCCCGTACGCCAACATCATCGTCGTGCGCACGCAGGACAAGGACAAGCCGTGGGTCAAGAAGCTGGTGGCAGCGTACCAGTCTGAAGACGTGCGCCAGTTCATGAAGGCCCAGTACAAGGGCGCGATGGTGCCGTCGTTCTGATTGCACGTGGCACACCGGATCGCCGTAGCGCAGTCCGGCCAGCGATGCCGCGTGTGCCCGCCGGAGGTGCTTGCAAATTTGTGAACCTTCGGTAAAATGCGCCGCTCACATTGCCCAGGTGGCGGAATTGGTAGACGCACTAGGTTCAGGTCCTAGCGGTGGCAACACTGTGGAGGTTCGAGTCCTCTCCTGGGCACCAAGGTTTCAAAGCGAGAAGCCCGCACGAAAGTGCGGGCTTTTTGTTTTTACAGCCGCCAACGGACATTGACGCGGTTCAGCGTTTTTGCGGCTGCCCCAGGACCGGGGGCGCCGGCGGCGGCAGCGGCGTGGCAACCGGCTCCAGCCCGGTGGTTCGCACGATCGTGGCTGCCGCCGGGGACGCCAGGAACCGAACAAACCGCGAAGCCGCAGCGCTCTGGTGGCCAGCCACCATCCCGGCGGAGAAGAAGACCCGTTGCTGCAGTTCGGCTGGCAGCGGGCCGACGAAATCCAGCTCCTTGAACGGCAGCAGCTCGCTGACTTGCTGGAAGCCGATTTCCGCATCGCCTCGGGCCACCACGGCGCCGACGCGCTCGCTGTTGATCTTGCGGGCCTTGTCCTTGATCTGGTCCGCGACGCCGAGCCGGTGGAACAATTCACCAGACAGATAAGTCCCACTGGCGCTGGCTGAATACGCAATCGATTTAGCGTTGAGCAAGGTCTGCTTCAGGCCCTCCACGGTGCTGATGTCGGGCTTGGGCGTGCCCTTGCGGACCGACATGCCGATCAGCGACTGCGCCAGGTCCACCCGGCTGCCCGCTGCCACCTTGCCCTCCGCTATCAGCTTGTCGAGACCCGAGTCCGCCAGGATCACCACATCAAAGGTCTCGCCGCGTGCCAGCCGGCTGGGGATGGAATCGGGTGCATTGCCCATCGACGCGCCGTAGGCGGTGATGATCCGGTCCTGCGTGGCGGCTTCATACAGCGGCACCAGCTGCTGGTATGCCGCGGTGAAACCGCCCGAGGTAATCACATGGATATCGTCTGCCCAGGCGGGCGCGGCCAGCCATACCAGGAAAACCAGTGCGGCCTTTCTGGCGGCCAGGGCGGTCAGCTTCATTTTGTCTCCTTGATCTCGTTGCTGGCGCCGCAAGAGCTCCAGTCTTCCTCGTTCTTCTGCATTGCCAGAGTAGTCGCGCAACACTATTCTGTGAATTGCAATGTTCTGATGATTTCATGCATGTCACGCATCAATTTCGCACTTGAGGATTTGCAGGCATTTATCGCCACGGCGGAGAAAGGCAGTTTCCGGGTGGCAGCCGAGACTCTGCATATCTCGCAACCAGCGCTGAGCCGCCGGATCGACAAACTTGAAAAGACGCTCGGCTCTCGCCTGCTTGAACGCACCACCCGCCGCGTGGAGATGACACCCGTCGGCAGGCAGTTCCTAGAGGAAGCGCGGGCTGCTCTGGATATTCTCGACAGCGCAGTGTTCCGCCTTGGTGACGAAGCTGCGCTCCGGCGCGGGCTGGTGACGGTGGCGGCGATACCGTCTGCCGCGGCGCATCTGCTGCCCGATGCCATCAGCGTGTTTGCAGCCCGTCATCCTGGCGTGCGCGTGCGCGTGATCGACGAAAGCGCCAACGCGGCGCTGTCCAGCGTGCTGTCGGGCGAATCGGACTTTGGGCTCAACTTCATGGGTTCCCAGGAACCCAATATCGAGTTCCGCCCGATCCGTACCGAGCCCTATCTGCTGGTGTTGCGGCGCGACCATCCCTGGGCCGATCGCAAGTCGGTCGCATGGGCGGACCTGGCGGGGCAGCGCATGGCCGGCGTGTCCAGGCAAAGCGGCAATCGCGCCCTGATCGAGAATGCCATCGCCCATCTTGAACAGCGCCCGACCATCTATTACGAAGCCAACCACGTCGTTGGCGTGCTGGCGCTGGTGGAAGCCCGCCTCGGCATGGCCGTGCTGCCGGGCCTGGCACTGCCACGCGATCATCCCCGCCTGTGCGCCATCCCGCTGACCGAGCCTGCCGTGGACCGTGTCCTGGCGCTGATACGCCGTCGCGACCGAGCGTTGCAGCCTGCGGCCAAGGCGCTGTTTGACATCCTCACTTCTGAGGCTGAAATGTCCGCCGATTGACCAGCAACAGCGGCCCACCGCATCTCAACTGGATTTCTTGCGCCAAAGCCGGCCGAGGGACTTGCAAAATCCGCAGCGCGCTGTAAAATCCGGCGCTCACCTTGCCCAGGTGGCGGAATTGGTAGACGCACTAGGTTCAGGTCCTAGCGGTGGCAACACTGTGGAGGTTCGAGTCCTCTCCTGGGCACCAAGGTTTCAAAGCGAAAAGCCCGCACGAAAGTGCGGGCTTTTTGTTTTGCCTCGACGGACTCGTCATTCATCCGCGCACAGCTTTGCCGCCGTCTGGTCCAGCTGCGCCTTCACCATTGCCAACAGCGAATACACGTTGTGGCAACCCTCCGAACGCTCGCTCTCGATTTCAACCAGCAACAGGAGGGCATTTGCTCAAGGGAGTCGATCGTACCAGCCGGCACGATATGCCGGGATCCTGCAGGGTGATGGGTAGACATTTGCATCGCGCTTATCTCCTACTAACCAGAGAGAGCCCGCCAGCCCAGGTGAGAGGAAGGTGGCGGGCCTGACAACGGGGGTGACATACCGGGGAACCTCAGCAGAAGAAGACCCGGCCAGCCTTGCAACTGCCCCGCCCGGCCCGCCATGGAAACATGGTTGCCCGCGCGACTCTTGATTGAATGAGATCGAATCTGCCGAGGTTCTTTCGGGTTGTCACCCCCGCTCACCGAACCCTTCGGCGAGGCTTGCAGTTTCCCGCCCCCGCTATAGTGCGGCGATAAGACGTTTCGCATTCGCCACTCCGTCACCGATCGCGTACATTATTCCTATCCAAAGGCGCGGCCGTGCCGCCTGACAAGAATCACTACGGAGACCTACCGTGGGCAAACTACAAGAGCGTCGCCATTTCCTGGGAGCCGCGCTGGGCGGCCTGCTTGTCCCCGCCCTGCCCGCCTGCGGCGGCGGCAATGACGATCCGCCCAACCCTCCCGAGCCGGTTCCCGAATCCCAGATCACCCAGGCCATTGCCCAGCTCGACAAGCTGGCCGCCGACCTGATGGCCAGTTCCCGCGTGCCGGGCATGGCCGTCGCCGTGGTGCGCGGCAACCAGACCGTTTACGCCAAAGGCTTCGGCCGTCGGCTGGTGACCGACCCCGCGCCGGTCGATGCCGACACCGTGTTCCAGCTGGCATCGGTGTCTAAATCCGTCGGCGCCACCGTGGTGGCACGCCAGGTCGGCCGTGGCGGCATCGGCTGGGATACGCCGGTGCGCGCGCACCTGCCCTGGTTTGCGCTGTCCGACGCCGAGGTCACGCAGGCCGTCACCATCGGCGATCTCTACGCCCACCGCTCCGGCCTGCCCGACCACGGCGGCGACCTCCTTGAAGACATGGGATACGACCGCCGGCAAGTATTGACGCGACTGCGCTACCTGCCGCTGCATCCGTTCCACGCGGTCTACGCCTACACCAACTTTGGCCTGACCGCCGCCGCCGAGGCGGTCGCCACCGCGGCCGGGATCGACTGGGCCAAGCTGTCCGAGCAAGCCATCTACCAACCCCTGGGAATGACCCGCACCAGTTCGCGCTACGCCGACTTTGCCGCACGCGACAACCGCGCCCTGGGCCACGTCAGAGTCAATGGCAACTGGGTGCAAGGCGCGGGCCGGATGCCGGATGCGCAATCCCCCGCCGGCGGCGTCAGTGCCTCGGTCAACGACATGGCGAAATGGCTGGCGATGCTGCTCGCCAAGGGCGAGTTCGCCGGGCAACGCGTGGTCGACGCCGCCGCGCTGGCCCCCGCGCTGAGCCAGCAGATGCAGAGCAGTCCGCCCGTCGACGGACGCCCTGCCGGCTACTACGGCTATGGCTTCAATGTCGGCACCACCGAACTTGGCCTGACCTCCTACAACCACTCCGGCGCCTTCGTGGCCGGCGCGGCCACCAACTTCACCGCGTTGCCGGCGCTCAACCTGGCCATCGTGACGCTGACCAACGCGCAGCCCATCGGCGTTCCGGAAACCCTGAGCGCACAGTTCTTCGACCTGGTGCAATACGGCGCCATCCGCCGCGACTGGGGCAAGATCTACGGCGACGCATTCGCGCCGCTGCTGGCGCCGGAAGGCCGCCTGGTCGGTCAGCCGCGCCCCGCCAGTCCGCTGCCGGCGCGTGCACTGTCGGCGTACACCGGCACCTACCAGAACGACTACTACGGCCCGCTGCAGGTCGCCGACCAGGGCGGCACGCTGGTGATGACGCTGGGCGCCACCCCGCTAGTGCTGCCGCTGAGCCACTGGGACGGAGACGTCTTCACTTTTACGCTCGAAAACGAGAACGCCACGCCGGGCACGATCTCGCAGGCAGCGTTCTCCAGCGACCGCGTGTGGCTGGAGTATTACGACCACGAAGGCTTGGGCATGTTTGTCCGCTAGTACTGCAAGTTGTGCCGGGCCAATTCAACCAGGAGAATGACGCATGAGTAGCTGGCTGGCAAAGGCCGTTGGCGCGCTTGGCTGCGCCCTGGCGTTCCTGGCAGGTCCGGCGTGCGCCGCGGATCCAGCGACCCTGACCATTTCGGCAGGCACGCAGCAGCGCAGCTGGACCCGCGACGAACTGCTGCGCGATCCGCGCCTGGCCGAGGTGCCGGTGGATGACGACAACCTGAAGCGCCGCCTCACATTCAAGGCCATCCCCCTGACAGCCCTGCTGCAGGGCATGCCGGTGAACGACAGCGCCAGTGCCACGACCGCGGCCAGCGATGGCTATGTTGCCCACTTGCCGATGCGCCTGTTGCTGGCCGAGCGCGCCGACGGGCCACGCGCGTGGCTGGCGGTCGAGAACCCCGCCGCGCCGTGGCCAAGGCTCAAGGACCAGGACATCGGCCCGTTCCGCCTGATCTGGACCGTGCCATCCGGGCGCGCCGCCGCGGCGATCAACGAGAGTCACTGGACCTACAGCATCGTGCGCATCGACATCACCGCGTCGCCCGCCGAGCGCTATGCAGCCATCCGGCCCGCCGCTGGCCAGCCTGCCGATGGACCGGTCATGCGCGGCTTCGCAACCTTCCAGCGCGTCTGCTTCTCGTGCCACTCCCTCAACCGGGTCGGCGACGCCAACCTCGGCCCCGACCTGAACGTGCCGTACAACCCGGTGGAGTACCTGGGCGACGACAAGCTGGCCAGGCTGATCCGTGACCCGCAGTCATTGCGCTGGTGGCCGAACTCGCGCATGTCGGCCATCGACGAACAGACGCTGTCCAGCGCGGACCTGAAGGACCTGCTGGCATACCTGCGCCATATGGCCGGGCGCAAGGCGGCCGCGCCCGCTCACGCAACGCGATAGCGCTGAATGACCTCCGGATCCGGGTCGATGCCCAGGCCCGGGCCAGTGGGTACCGCGATCATGCCGTTCCGCGGCACCACGGCATCGCCAAGCACTTGCGCGTCCATGTCGAAATAGCGCCATTCGATCATGGCCGCGGCATCCCCCAGCGCTGCCGTGGCGTGAATACTGGCCAGCAGCCCCGGACCGTCATAGAAGGTATGGACCATCACTTGCGTGTTGTGCGCCTCGGCCAGCGCAAAGACGTTGCGCAAGGCGCTGATGCCACCCATCTTGGCCGGGCTGGGTTGCACCACATCGACGGCGCCCACACTGAGCAGGTGCTGGAACTCCATCAGCGTGGTGGCATTCTCGCCGGCGGCGACCGGGATGGCGCACTGCTGGCGCAGGGCGGCCAGTCCGGCGTAATTCTCCGGCGGCCACAGGGGTTCTTCCAGCCACCGTAGCGAAGAGGGTTCCAGCGCGCGCGCCATGTCGATGGCCTCATGGAGCGGCCACGGGCAGTTCGTATCCAGCGTGATCTCGATATCCGGGCCTGCCGCTTCGCGCGCGGCGCGGATGACCGTCAGGTCGACCTCATGCAGCTTCAGGCTCCGGTAGCCATCGGCGATGGCCCGCCTGACGTTGACCGCGATCGTTGCGGGATCGGCATACCGGATCAGGCTGGCATAGGCAGGCAGGCGGTCCCGCCGCGCGCCGCCGAGCAGCCGGTGAACGGGCAGCCCGGCCGCTTTGCCGCAGAGGTCCCACAGGGCGATATCGAGCGCGGACAGCCCGTAGAAGATGGCCCCGCTGCGCCCGAAGACATGGAACCTGCGCTGCAGGTCCAGGCCGATGGCGTCGATCTGGGTTGCGTCCCGGCCGATGCAGGCAGGTGCCAGCATCTGTTCGATGGCAGCCTTGACCGCCGGAATCCCCACGAATCCGAAGGTCTCGCCCCAGCCGGCCAGCCCGTCGTCGGTCGACACCTTGAGCAGCAGCGAGTCGGCGGCCTGCATCCCGGCGCCGCCCCAGACGCCCGCGGCGGGAACGCCGCCCACCGTGAACGGAACGCGCAGGACGATGGCTTCGATGCTCGCGATCTTCATGGCGCGCCCTCCTTCCGCTACCCGCAGTCCGCCCGTGCATCGCATAAGGCGATGCCGGGCAGAGTTCAATATAGGCGAGAAGGCAAGGAACCGAATGACCGCTGGTCACCTACTCGATCGTCACCTTCCCGTCCTTCACCAGCTTGGCGAACTTGACCGTCTCGTCCTGGATCCTCTTGGCAAACTCCTGCGGGGTGCTCGCCATCGGCTCGGCCCCGACCGCCGCCATGCGCTGCTGGAAGTCCGGCGATTTCACGATCTTGACGATCTCGGCGTTCAGCCGCGTCACGATGGGCGCCGGCGTGGCGGCCGGCGCCAGCACGCCGAACCAGGTGCCGATATCAAAGCCCTTCAGCCCCGCCTCTTCCAGCGTCGGCACATCAGGCAGGACACTGGAGCGCCGCGCGGTGGTCACGGCCAGGGCGCGCAGCTTGCCCGACTTGATGTGCTGCAGCACCGGCGTCAGGGTATCGAACGACATCGTCACCTGCCCGCCGAGCAGATCGGTCGTCAGCGGGCCGCTGCCCTTGTAAGGCACGTGCAGCAGCGGCGCACCCGTGGCGGCCTGGAACTGGGTGCCGATCAGGTGCTGCGCGGTGCCGTTGCCATTGGAGCCATAGGCAAACTCCGGCGACGCCTTCTTCGCCAGGGCCACCAGTTCCGTAACGTTCTTCGCCGAAGTCTTGGCGGCATTGATGACCAGCACGTTGGGAACCATGGCGACCGTGGCGATGGGCGCCAGGTCCTTCTGGAAGCTGTAGGGCAGCTTCTTGTAGACGCTGCTGGCGATGGTATGGTGGACCGCGCCCATCAGCAGGGTGTAGCCGTCGGGCTTGCCCTTGGCGACGTAGTCCGCGCCCACGGTGGCGCCGGCGCCGGGCCGGTTCTCGACGATCACGGGCTGGCCCAGGCTTTTCGACAACTGGTCGCCCAGCGCGCGGGCCAGCACGTCGGTGGTGCCGCCCGACGGGAACGGCACCACCAGGGTGATCGGCTTGGCCGGCCATTCCTGTGCCAGGCAAGTGCCGCTGAGGATAAAGCCGGCTGCCAGCATGGCCACACCGGAAATACGACGCACGAGTTCAGTACCACGCATGATTTGTCTCCTGAATATTCTATGTTTCCCGCCAGCTTCGGCGGGTTGACGCTCTAATTCACCTGCGAAATTGCCTGCCTTCCCGCAAATGTGGCCGCGCACCCCAGCTCGGCCTCAATAAACAGCAGCCGGTTATACTTGGCCACGCGGTCGGAGCGGCTCAGCGAGCCGGTCTTGATCTGCGTGGCCGCGGTGCATACGCTCAGGTCGGCGATGGTGGTGTCTTCCGTCTCGCCGGAGCGGTGCGACATCACCGATGCGTAGCCGGCCCGCTCCGCCACCGTGATGGCCTGCAGGGTCTCGGTCAGCGTGCCGATCTGGTTCGGCTTGATCAGGATGGCGTTGGCCACGCCTTGCGCGATGCCTTCCTCGAGGATCGCGGCATTGGTCACGAACAGGTCGTCACCCACCAGCTGCACGCGCCCGCCCAGGCGCTCGGTCAGCAGACGCCACCCTTGCCAGTCCTGCTCCGCCATGCCGTCCTCGATGGTGACGATGGGGTACTGGCGCACCCAGCTGTCCAGCAGGTCGACAAAGCCGTGCGCGTCATAGCTGCAGCCTTCCGACTGCAAGGCATAGCGGCCGCCGTAATAGAACTCGGAGCTGGCTACGTCCAGGCCCAGTGCAATGTCACGGCCGGGCCGGAAGCCGGCGGCTTCGATGGCCTGCATGATGACCTCGAGCGCATGCTCGTTCGACGCCAGGTCCGGCGCGAATCCGCCTTCATCGCCCACCGCCGTGGCTAAGCCGCGCGCCTTCAGCACGCCCTTGAGCGTATGGAACACTTCCGCGCCCCAGCGCAATGCCTCGGAGAAGCTTGGCGCGCCAACCGGCAGGATCATGAACTCCTGCATATCGACGCTGTTGTCGGCATGCGCACCACCGTTGACGATATTCATCATCGGCAGCGGCAGGCGGTTCTCTGTCCTCCCGGCGCCAACCGACCGGTACAGCGGCAAGCCGGCCGAAGCCGCTGCCGCCTTGGCGCTGGCCAGCGAAACGGCCAGCAGCGCATTGGCGCCAAGGCGCGACTTCTCTGGCGTTCCATCGAGGCGGATCAGGCAGGCATCCACCTCAGCCTGGTCCGCGGCGTCCAGGCCGTTGAGCGCTCGCGCGATATCGACGTTGACGTGCTGCACCGCCTTCTGCACCCCCTTGCCGAAATAGCGTCGCTTGTCGCCGTCACGCAGTTCCAGCGCTTCACGCGATCCCGTGGATGCGCCGGACGGCGTGGCAGCGAAGCCCTCCGCGCCATCGGCCAGCACGACCTGGGCCGCCACCGTCGGGTTGCCCCGGGAATCGAGCAGCTCGTAGCCGCGGATTTCCCTGATTGCAGTCATGTAGATCCCCTTACTGGACCTGCGCGATGCGCAGCAGGTTGGTGGTGCCGGCCACGGTGAACGGCAGGCCGGCCGAGATGACGATCTGCTGCCCGGCCACGCCGAACTGCTCTTTCAGCACGGTGCGGCTGGCCAGCTCGGTCATCTCCAGCACATCGACCACTTCATGACAGAGCACCGCATGCACGCCCCAGGCCAGCGCCAGCCGGCGCGCAGTGGCCACGCGCGGCGTCATGCCCAGGATCGGCACTTCGGGCCGTTCGCGCGCCATGCGCAGCGCGGAGTAGCCTGAGCTGGTGTAGGTGACCGCGGCAGGCACGCGCAGCAGGTTCGCCACGTGCCGGACGGCATAGCCAATGGCGTCGGCGGCTTCCGCGCGCGGCTCCGAATGCGAGGCCTGGATGGCTTCGTGGTAGTGCGGGTCCGCTTCGGTGCGCGTGATGATGCTGTCCATCATCTGCACGGCCTCGACCGGATAGCTGCCCGAGGCCGATTCGGCGGACAGCATCACGGCGTCGGCGCCGTCGTAGATGGCGGTCGCCACATCGGAGGCCTCCGCGCGCGTCGGCACCGGCGCGCTGACCATCGACTCCAGCATCTGGGTGGCAACGATCACCGGCTTGCCGGCCTTGCGGCAGGCGCGCACGATGCGCTTCTGCAGCGACGGCACCTGTTCCGCCGGCATTTCAACGCCCAGGTCGCCGCGTGCGACCATGACCGCATCCGACGCCGCCACGATCGCTTCCAGGCTCTGGATGGCTGCGGGCTTCTCCAGCTTGGCGACAATGCCGGCGCGGCCGTCCACGATCTGCCTGATCTCTTCGATATCCTCGGCGCGCTGCACGAACGACAGCGCAATCCAGTCCACGCCCAGCGACAGGCCAAAGTCCAGGTCGCACCGGTCCTTCCCGGTCATCGCCGACAGGGGCAGCACCACGCCCGGCACGTTGACGCCCTTGCGGTCGGACAGCGTGCCGCCGTTGATCACGGTGGTTTCGGCGTACTCCGGACCGCACCGCTCCACGCGCAGGCGCACGCGCCCATCGTCGACCAGCAGTTCCGCGCCCGGCTGCAGCGCCGCGAAGATCTCCGGATGCGGCAGGCTGACCCGCTCCACCGAGCCCGGCACGCTGGCATCCAGGTCCAGCCGGAATGCCGCCTGTGCGGCCAGCTTCACCGGGCCATCGGCAAAGGTGCCGATGCGCAGCTTGGGTCCTTGCAGGTCCAGCAGCACGCCGATGGGGCGGCCGCGCTCCTGCTCGATGGCGCGGATGCTGTGCAGCCGCTGCTCGTGGTCGGCATGGGTGCCGTGGCTGAAGTTGAGCCGGAACACATCGGCACCGGCGTCAAACAGGCGCTCGATGGTGGCCGGGTCTGTACTGGCGGGACCGAGCGTGGCCACGATCTTGGCGTTGCGAATGCGTCTCATGCGGATGCTCCAGATGCGCGCGTCAGCAAGATCGCGCGAAAGTCGTTGACATTGGTCAGCGTGGGACCGGTAACTACGGCATCCCCCAGCGCCTCGAAAAATCCATGGCCGTCGTTGGCGGCCAGCGCATCCTGCGGGCGCAGGCCGGCGCGCCAGGCACGTTCCAGCGTGTCGGGGCCGAGCACGGCCCCTGCGATCTCTTCCTGGCCGTCGACACCATCGGTGTCGCCCGCGATCGCATGAATGCCGGGTTCGCCGCGCAGCGTCAGCGCCAGCGACAACAGGAACTCCACGTTCCTGCCGCCCCTGCCCGCGCCGCGCACGGTGACCGTGGTCTCGCCACCGGACAGCAGCACGCACGGCGCAGCAAACGGCTGGCCATGCCTGGCGGCTTCCAGCGCGATACCGCCCAGGACCTTGCCGACATCGCGGGCTTCGCCTTCGATGGCGTCGCCCAACGTGTGCACGGCATAGCCGGCCTCGCGGCCCACCTGCGCAGCCGCTTCCAGCGCCAGCCGGGGCGTGGCGATGAACTCGGTGCGGATGCGCGGCAAGCGCGGGTCGCCGGGCTTGAGCGTCTCTGCGGCGTCGGACGCCAGCACTGCCATCACGTTGGGCGGCAGGTCGATCGCATACCGTTTGACGATGGCCAGCGCATCGGCGCGCGTGGTCGGGTCAGGCACGGTCGGACCCGAGGCGATATCGATCGGGTCATCGCCCGGCACATCGGAAATCAGCAGGTTCAGCACCCGCGCCGGATAGCAGGCCGCGGCCAGCCGGCCGCCCTTGATGGCGGACAGGTGCCGGCGCACGCAATTCATCTCCGAAATCGTGGCTCCGGACTTGAGCAGCGCGCGATTGACGCGTTGCTTGTCGTCAAGCGTGATGCCGGCAAGCGGCAGTGGCAGCAGCGACGACCCGCCGCCCGAGACCAGGCAGATCACCAGGTCGTCCTCGCCCAGGCCCGCCACCAGCTCCAGCATGCGCTGCGAAGCGGCCAGCCCGGCGTCGTCCGGCACGGGGTGCGCGGCCTCCACGATCTCGATGCGCGAACACGGCACCGCATAGCCGTAGCGGGTGACGACCAGGCCTTCAAGCGGGCCGGGCCATGCCGCCTCCAGCGCGTTCGCCATGGCCGCCGACGCTTTGCCGGCCCCAATGACAACGGTGCGTCCGCGCGGCGGCGGCGGCAGGTGCCGCGCCAGGGTCCTGGCAGGCTGCGCGGCGGCGACCGCCGCTTCGAACATGCGCTGCAGCAGCACGGTGGGCTCGGAATATGGCTTGGTCACGTCGGCCCCTTAGTGCATCAGATTGGCGTGGGCATCCGCCGCGGCGGCGATGCGTGCGCGTAGCGGGGTTTCATCCCGGCTCGCCGGCACCGCATCGGCTTCGTCATCGAGCTTGCCGTCCAGTGCATCGGCCAGTTGCCGGCGGTCCACCGCCCCCACCCATCGTGCAATGGCCAGTGTGCCCACGGCATTGCCGATCGTGTTGGTGATGGCACGCGCCTCGGACATGAAGCGATCGACACCGAGCAGCAGCACCATGCCGGCAACCGGGATCTTGCCCAGCGACGCCAGCGTTGCCGCCAGCGTGATAAAGCCGGAGCCGGTCACGCCCGCCGAACCCTTGGAGGTCAGCAGCAGCACGCCAAGCACCACCAGTTGGTCCGTCATGGTCAGCGGCGTATTGGTCGCCTGGGCCACGAAGATCGCGGCCATGGTGTAGTAGATGCACTGCCCGTCCGGGTTGAAGGTCAGGCCGGAAGGCACCACCAGCCCCACCACTGGCTTGCTGACGCCGGCGTTTTCCAGCTTGCGCATCAGCTGCGGCACCACCGACTCCGACGAGCTGGTGCCGAGCACGGTGAACAGCTCATCGCGGATGTACTTCAGGAACTTCCACAGGCTGAATCCGGACAGCCGGGCCACGCCCCCCAGCACGATCACCACGAACAGGAAGCAGGTGATGTACATCGTGCCCATCAGCTTGCCCAGCGAGACCACCGAGCCCAGGCCGTATTTGCCCACGGTAAAGGCCATGGCGCCGAACGCCGCGATCGGCGCCAGCCGCATAATCATCCCCACGACAGTGAAGATGCCGTGCGTAAAGGAATCCAGGAAATCCACCACCGGCCTGGCGCGCGCCCCGATATGCGACAACGCAATGCCGAACAACGTGGCAAAGACCAGGATCTGTAGGATGTCGTTCTTGGCCAGCGCGTCGACGATGCTGGTCGGCACCAGGTTCATCATAAAGTCGATGAACGTGTGCGGTTTCTCCGCGGCATGCGTGTAGCTGGCGATGGCCTTGGTGTCCAGGTGCGCCGGATCGATATTCATGCCATGGCCGGGCTGGACCACGTTGACGACGACTAGGCCCAGGGCCAGCGCAAACGTCGACAACACCTCAAAGTAGATCAGGGCCCGCACGCCGACGCGGCCGAGCTCCTTCATGTTCTCCATGCGCGCGATGCCGAGCACCACCGTCGCAAAGATGATGGGCGCGAACACCATCTTGATCAGCTTGATGAACACGTCGCCAAGCGGCTTCAGGTCACTCGCGATATCGGGCGCCCACACGCCCAGGGCAACGCCGGCGCCAACGCCTAGCAATACCTGGACATAGAGCTTGCCAAGCAGCCTATGAATCATTGCTGTCTCCTGCTGTGTCTTTAAGGCAAAGCGCTCCCCGGCGCAGCTCTCAACGGCTGCTCCTCATGCCCGGAAGGCTGTACGGGCCGTGCAGGCCCGCAGGATGCGCCCCGGCCTGGCCGGGACGCGCGGCTGGCGTGGCCTGGCGCTCAGGCCGCCTTCGCCTGCTTGCCGGCGGCGAGGAGGTCGCACACGGCCTTGGTCACTTCAGCGGTGGTCGCCTTGCCGCCCAGGTCGCCGGTATGCAGCGCCGGGTTGGCGGTCACGGCTTCGACGGCCTGCATCACGCGCTGCGCCGCCTCGTTCTCGCCAAGGTGTTCCAGCAGCATGACCACCGACCAGAAGGTGCCGACCGGGTTGGCCAGGCCTTTACCCATGATGTCAAAGGCCGAGCCGTGGATCGGCTCGAACATCGACGGATACCGGCGCTCCGGATCGATATTGCCGGTCGGGGCGATGCCCAGGCTGCCGGCCAGCGCCGCGGCCAAGTCGCTCAGGATGTCGGCATGCAGGTTGGTGGCGACGATGGTGTCCAGCGACGCCGGACGGTTCACCATACGCGCCGTGGCCGCATCGACCAGTTCCTTGTCCCAGGTGACGTCCGGGAATTCCCTGGCCACCTGCACAGCAACTTCGTCCCACATCACCATGGCGTGGCGCTGCGCGTTGGACTTGGTGATCACCGTCAGCAGCTTGCGGGGACGCGACTGGGCCAGCTTGAAGGCAAAGCGCAGGATGCGCTCCACCCCCACGCGGGTCATCATGCTGACGTCGGTGGCTGCCTCGATCGGGTGGCCCTGGTGCACGCGGCCGCCCACGCCCGAGTATTCGCCTTCCGAGTTCTCACGCACGATCACCCAGTTCAGGTCCTCCGCGGCACAGCGCTTGAGCGGCGCATCGATGCCGGGCAGGATGCGCGTCGGGCGCACGTTGGCGTACTGGTCGAAGCCCTGGCAGATCTTCAGGCGCAGGCCCCACAGGGTGATGTGATCCGGGATATGCGGGTCGCCGGCCGAGCCGAACAGGATGGCATCCTTGTCGCGCAGCGCGTCCAGGCCGTCGGCCGGCATCATCACGCCGTGCTGGCGATAGTAGTCGCCGCCCCAGTCGAAGTCTTCGAATTCAAAGCGGAAGCCTGCGCCGGCAGACGCCAGTGCCTCCATCACTTCACGGCCGGCCGGCACCACCTCCTTGCCAATGCCATCGCCGGGGATCGTTGCAATGCGGTACGTCTTCATCTGTGTCTCCTGGTCTGAATCGCGTTGAGTACGTGGAGCGGATTCTGGGCCGTGGACAAGGTATTGGATCGCTTGTAGAGTTAAACCATTCTTAACCTGAAATTAAAGATGGAATGGCTTCATCGTCCGGTATTCAGCCTTCCGAGCTGGGCTTTTTCACATCAGTCGCCACCGCAGGCAGCCTGAGCGCGGCCGCACGCGGCCTCGGAATCACAACGGCCGCGGTCAGCAAGCGGCTGGCGCAGATGGAGGCGCGCATCGGCATGCCGCTGGTGACGCGCACCACGCGGCGCATGAGCCTGACGCCGGAGGGCGAGGTCTATCTGGAGCACGCACGGCGCATCCTCAGCGACATCGACGACCTGGACCAGATCCTGACCCGCTCAAAGGGCCGGCCGAGCGGCCTCTTGCGGGTCAATGCCACGCTGGGGTTCGGGCGCATGCATGTGGCGCCAGTGATTTCCGAGTATGTCGCTGCCTACCCGGAGGTGGACGTCCAGCTCCAGCTCTCCGCCGACCCGCCGCCGCTGACCGAAGACGCCTTCGACGTCTGCATCCGCTTCGGCCAGCCGCCCGACGCCCGCATCGTGGCCAGGAAGCTGGCGCCGAACCGACGCCTGCTGTGCGCCTCGCCCAAATACCTGCGCAGCCACGGCACGCCGCATACGCCCGCGGACCTGCGCCTGCATAACTGCATCGGCATCCGCCAAGGCAGCGACGCCTATGGCGTATGGCGCCTGACCTCAGGCAAGGGGGTGAAGGCGCGGACCGAATCGGTCCATGTGCGCGGCAACCTCACCACCAATGACGGCGAAATCGCGGTGAACTGGGCGCTGGAAGGCCACGGCATCGTGATGCGCGCCGAGTGGGATATCGAGCGATTCCTGCGCAGCGGGCGCCTGGTGCAGGTACTGCCTCAATACGCGACGCCGGAGGCAGACATCTACGCCGTCTACCAGCAGCGGCACCAGCTGTCGTCCCGGATCCGGCTGTTCGTGGAGTTCCTGGCGGCGAAGTTCAGTGAGTTTGGGAAGTAGCGGCGACAAGCAGTCAAGCGTTCACGCAGGCGAAAAAAGCTCAACGCCTATTGGCTCTCGATCCACTGAATCGCGAAGCGCATCAGCTCCTTGCCGTTGGGAATATCCAGCTTTTCCTTGATGTTGGCCTGATGTGCCTCGATGGTCTTGACGCTGCGATTCAGCTTCGCGGCGATCTGGCGGGTGCTGAAGCCGAGTCCGATCAGGTGCAGGACTTCGAACTCCCGTTCCGAAAGGCTCGCGATCGAGCCCGTCGGGTTTTTTTGAGGAGCCTTCAGGGCCCGCGCCAGCTTTTCATGCATGGCGGCGCTCAGGTAGACATTGCCTGCCATCACCTCGCGGATGGCGTTCACAATATGCTCCGTGGCCTCAAGTTTCATCAGATACCCGTTGGCGCCTGCCCGCAGTGCGCGTTCGGCAAACAGCGTTTCGTCATGCATGCTGAGGACAAGGATTGCCAGCTTTGGATAGTGTTGCCGAAGCGTCTTGACAAGATCCAGGCCGGAATTCGAGTGCAGGCTGAGGTCCACAATGGCCATGTCAGGCTGGCAGGTCATCAACGCCAGCGCATCTTCGGCACTACCGGCCGCACAGCAGACGTGCAGGTCCTCATGCAGATTCAGCATTTGGCTTAACCCCTCCCGGATGATGGGGTGGTCATCCACGATCAGGATCTGGGTCGCGCGGCCCGGGCTAGATGGCTGCTGTTGCATGGCCCGGACTCTCTGGTATCGGATAGCTGATGGCAACCGTGGTGCCACCCAGAGCATTGCGGGTGATCGTGCAGGAGCCGCCCAGGAGGCTTGCCCGGTGACGCAGGTTGTGAAGACCCAGCCCCGAAGCACGCTCCATTTTTTCCGGGTCGACCCCCACCCCATCGTCACTGATGGAAAGGCGCTGCATTCCGCCTTCGCGCTCGAGGTCGATCCCGATGTGGTGTCCCTGGCTATATTTCAGCGCATTATTCACGGCTTCCTGTGCTGCACGGTAAAGGTTGATCTGCATCGGCGGATCCAGCATGTCCACGTCTGACCCGATGCGCAGCGTGCAGTCTATGCCGTCCAGTGCGCAGATCGTCTGCGCCAGGCCTTGCAGTGCGACCGCAAGGCCACCCGATTCCATGGCGACCGGGTCCAGGCCATGGGCAATCTTGCGAGTCATCAAGGACGCCTGCTTCACCAGTCCGACGATGGTAGCCGCGTCCGCGGCAGCCGGGTGGCCATGCTTCTGCAGTGTTTGATTCAAGGTGGCGCAGTAGAAGCCCAGGCTGGTGAGGTGCTGCCCGAGGCCGTCATGCAGTTCCCGGCCGATGAGCCTCTGCTGCTGATCGCCGATCCGGATCAGTTCCGCTTCCAGCAGACGACGACGCGCCATCTCCTGCTTCAGCTCATGGTTTGCCCGCTCCAGGTCCCGGGTTCGCTCCTGCACGCGCCGCTCCAGTTCGATGTGGGATGCCTGCAGCAGGCGATGAACGCGCTTCTCCTGGGCATGTGCCGCCACCAGCAGCAGCCCGGTTACTGCCACGACGTTCGCGAAGGCGCACCATCTCACAAGGCTATCCACTGGAGACTCGGCGGCAAAAGGACCGGTGCCGTTCGTGGTGCCCCAGATGGCCACGATCGAGACCATCAGAGTTGCGAAGGTGGTGCCCAGATGATCGAAGCGCAGAGCCGCCCAGATAATGAACGGAAGAATCGCCAAGGCTGAAGGATAGTAGCCGTGCCCGGCAAGTTCGGGAGCGCCGAAGATGAGGAAACTTGCCCAGAGGATGGCAACGGCCAGTCCGCACGCTTCCACGGCCTGCTTTGCGGAGTGCACAGGGCCAGGACTCGCAAGCAAGCTGAGCAGGGGCGGCGCCACCACCAGCACCCCCATCATGTCACCGAGCCACCATTCCAGGACTGCTTTGCCGTACTCGGAAGCCGACACCCGGCCCGCTCCAAAGAGGGCGGTCGCGCCAATCAGGGCACTCACTGCCGTGCTGACCGCCGCAGCCAGGATGACGAAGGCCAACACGTCCCTGATGCGGTCGAGGGTGATCTGGAATCGGGCCACGCGCGTCAACAACAACGTGGCCGTCAGGGCTGCAGCCGTCGCGCCGAAGCCAATCAGCGCGGCCATTGGCAGTGGCACGCCGACCGACATATTGGCAAGAAAGGAGCCAATGGCAATTCCGGGGGCGGCTGCGAAGCCCATGACAAGGAGCGCAACGAGGGCGATGCCGCTGGAAGGCCACACCAGAGACACTGCACCGCCCACTACTGCATAAGCCAGTCCCAGCCTTGCACTTGCGAAATACGCCAAAGCGACAAATCCGGTATAGACGAAAAGTCTGAGCCTTAAGTTGCGCGGGATAATAAACATTGTTCGCTTCAAATCCTCGGGAACAGACACTGTCACAGCCAGTCATTTCTATCGTTAAGCGGAATGACGACACTCTTGCGAAAGTGAATGTTCCATGCAGCTGCGGCAAATCACTAGCCTGCACCGAATCGATGCAAGGTGAAGTTCTGCAAAACCATGGTGCCGCAACACTACTATGAATCTACTTCAGAACTCCCCTGCGCGGTAAGCGTGGCCGGACGGATTCGATCGCCACCGTGCAGTAATGCAGGGTGAGTCTTCCCTGCCGACCGGCTAGGGCAATCCCCTAGCCTCTTTTCGGAAAAAAGCCTTATTCATATGCTTGCTGTCAGGGCCTACATTTCATTGCACTTGTGCGAAGTTGCGACCCTCAAGCTGAAGCGAAAGAAGAATCGTTTCGGTGTTTTTGCAACGACCTGAAATGGAGGTAAGAAAAATGATAAAGACAGTCATACTGCTCGCTGCGGCGAGTGCGGCGCTTAGTGCCGGAATTGCCTATGCCGGCATCGGGGCGCGGGATGTCTACACTGACGGCGCCAGCACGATGGGGCCGCGAGACCCATATTCCGATGGGGGGAAGACCACAAAATTTGACGTCTATTCAGATGGGGCGAAAGTCACGGATAGACGCGACGCGTTCACCGATGGCGCATGAATCACCAACCGCGATCGACTCGTTGGCGACAGCATGTAAGGAATTACAGAAAAAAGTCCCTTAAAAAAATACGTGTCCGGCACTCAGCCTCCTCGGCCATAAACCAGCAACTCCCCCGAGTCACAGCCTCGGGGGATTTTTATTGCAGGGAGCGGAGTGGCATCGCTCAAGCAGATCAGTCATGTTTCAGCGCTCCCGCGCGTCGTGCTTCGCACACCGTATCGTGCAATGTCAACCTCGTCGATCTGGTCAGCGTGCATGAACCGTTGCGCATACTGCTTATAGACACCGGATGCCAGGAACAGCTGGAACAGTTCGGGATCGATATGGTGCTGTGCCGCGGCCACTGACATGATATGGACCGACTCGGACAGCGTCTTGGCTTTCTTGTACGGTCGATCCGCCGCAGTCAGCGCTTCAAAGATATCCGCGACCGCCAGCATTCTGGCGAGCGGACTCATATCCTCTTGACGCAGCTGGCGCGGGTATCCGGTTCCATCCATCTTCTCGTGATGGCTGCCGGCAATCTCCGGCACCTGGCGCAAATGCTTGGGGAACGGCAAACGCGACAGCATGATCTGCGTCTGGACGATGTGGTCTTCGATCTTGAAGCGCTCTTCTTCGCAGAGCGTACCCCGTCCCACCATCAGGTTGTGCAGTTCGCCCCGGTGGTACAGATAGGCTGGCGTGTTCCGCTTGAATCCCCACGGATTGCCAGCGGCAATCGTATCGTGCACGCTCCGCGGCACCAGGTGTTCCGGTTTGTCCGCCAACAGCGGCTCTTGCGCGGGCAGTGCCGCAGCGGGTATGCCGGCTTTGCGCGCGCGCTCGTCCGGGGACAGGCCGATGCGGTCGTCCAGCGTTCGGGTCCAGGTGCGTGCGGCAATCCGGCGCAGCCGTTCTTTGCGGCCTGCATCCATGGATTCACCACCCTGGTTGCATTCGGCGACGAAGGCGAAGTCGTCATCCAGTTCCTGCAGCGTCGTGTCTCGCCTCGAGATGGCGTCAGCGGCGTCCTCCCCCGCGGCGATACCGCGCAGGCAGCGGATCTCGGCTTCGCGCTTCAGGACTTCAAAGCGCATGCGCACCTCGTGGAGCCTGTCGTACAGCGTTTCCAGCTTCGTTGCCTTGTCGATGATGTACTCGGGGGTCGTCACCTTTCCACAATCATGCAGCCATGCTGCAACGTGCAAGGCTTCCCACTGCGCCTCGCTCATGGAAAACGACTGAAAGGGACCTTCCCTGGCATCGCATGCCGCCTGAGCCAGCATCCTGGCCAGCTCTGGCACCCGGGAGCAATGGCCACCGGTGTGCGGGCTTTTTGCATCAATCGCATCCGCCAGCAAGCGGATGAACGCGTTGAACAGCTCGCGCTGGGCATTGGTGAGCTCCCGAACCTCAATCGCCCCGGCGTAGAGACTGGCCAATGTGCTCACGAAGGCAAGCTGGGCGGCTTCCATCGGCGTCTCGCGCAGCACGAGGATGAGTCCCTGAAGCTCGTGTTGCCGATTGACCAGCGGCATCGCGACGGCGTGATTCACTTCGCCCAGGGACAACGCCCCCAATGCAGCGGACTGGAGTTCGTCCTTCGTCAGGCAGCCGCTTTGCGGGCTGCCTTCACTGGCAGCGGTGCGGATCAGCGGCAAGGCCTGGCCAAGCGATAGCCGCGACAGACCCGGTGCCATGTCATTGCCGTAGCAATCCTGCGCGGCAACCACTGCGAGATCATCGCCATCAGCCAGATAGAAGATACCGGCCTTTCCTTCAGCCTCGTTCAGCGTCTTTTTCAGCAGTACAGGCAATAGCTGCTCGAGGCGCCCTTCGGCAGCGATGGCCTGCACGATGATGAGAAAGCGCCTGATGGTCTGTCTCATTTGTTCGGTGGCGCTGCTGAGCGCATTGACCTCCCTGATTTGGGTCTGTACCGACAATGGATGATGAAAGTCGAAATGGCGAATCCCTTCCAGCCCTTCTGACAAGACGTCCAACGGCCTGGCAATGCGGCGCGACACCAGCCAGAGCAATGGCATGCAAAGCAGGACGATGCCAACCGTGACGGCTATTCCTATCCACGCCTGGTATCTTGCATCCGCCAGCAGTTCGTCCTCGGGTACGGCAGACAACAGGAAAAGCGGCTTGCCTTTCGGAGCGGGAATCGGGTCTGTCGTCGTGTACCAGGTTACCCCGTCCACGGACAACGTCTCGCGCCTGGGGGCGCCCCCGCTGGATGACATGGCCGATGCCAGCGCGGTGAGTATCGGAATGCCATACGCGCCCGCAGCCGCGTGAAGATCGGCCTGGGCGACGTCGGGCGCCGTTGAAGATTCGGGCAGCCTGCTGTCTATGCCCAGCACTTTGCCACGGCTATCAAGCAGCGCCAGCATCGTGCTCGCAGTGGCCTTCTTCCTTGCCAGCATCTGCCCAAGGAAGTCCAGCCGGAAATCGCCCCCCACTACGGCTCTGCGCTCGGGTGTACGTGAGGCAAAGGTGCTGCCGGCTTCCCGGTCCGAGAAAAAGAGGTACGGATCCGTTCGCACCAGCGCCTCAGAAGCCATGGCGGCCTGGTACCATGCGCGCGCCCTGGGGTCGAACCGGCGCGCAAAGTCCGTGTCGTCAACTGTCGAGAGGTGAGCCAGATCGGCATCAAAGAAACTGGTCTGCCCGGTGGGCGCCGTACCGCTGCGTTCGACACTGCGAACGGCATAGGCGGCCGTGGCTGGCGCCTTGAAAATGGCCCGGTCCGAGTCCTGGCGCAAGGATCGAACATAGAAAAACGCGCCGTCCGCATAGCCTATGTAGAGCGACTGCAGCGCAGGTGCGTTCTCCAGTGCATCGCGCACCAGGCCGAGTCGCGCCATGCGGGCTTGAAGGGTCCGGGCCTCCGCAAGAGAGCTATGGCTGACCAGCTTGACGGCGATTTGCGCGGGCGCCAGCAACTCGTCGACCTCATCAAGCATCTGCTGGCTGATCCTGCGTGTAGTGTCGGCAGTGGCAGCCTCCAACGCTGCCTTCGTCATCAGGTAGTTGATGCCGCACGACAAGGCGCCGACAAGAAAGACCAGCGAGCCAAACAGCACCCACAGGTACTGATGCAGCGGAAGAGCTCTTGGCAATCGCATACGACCCTCCAGGGGAGACTGTCTGCGCGATGCGTGCGAATCGCTGCAAACTATGGCCCTGAAGCTTCGAATGCGTTTGCCTGTGCGTCAAGCCACACCTGGCTGTGTGCACCAATTCGGTGGGGAAAAGTGCACACAAGGATGCATTTGCGCGTTCGTGCCTGGATAAGAACGGCGTAGTGCGGGCAAAAGCCGGACGCGGCCAGACAACTCCGCGCCTGCTCGTCGCCGCCGCGCTTTCACAGCAGGCGCTCCGCCTCCTCGATCAGGGCGGTGGGCGACAGCATGTCGCCACGCGCGAAACGCACCAGTTCGACGGATCGCACCAGCGGCGGATCGCCCGGGACGTGGGCAGTGAGCAGGTCGATGTCGTATGCCGGCCCCGCGCTGTCCGTCGCGAGCAGCACGTTCATGGCACTAAGCCGCAAATGTCTTTGCTCGATGGAAAAGCAGGAGCGTGCGTCCGCCAGGACCTCAGCCAGACATTCCAGTTGACGGTCAAGCGCCCCGGTTTCGGGGCCGAGCTGCGCAAGTTCCTGCTCGTTCGCGGCAATCCGCCCGCTCAGGTTGGCCTGCTCGCCGGGACTTGCGTCGGCATCGCCGCCGAGCACCGAACGCATGCCGGTGCCTTGCTGCTGGAGCAGGCGCAGGCGCGCCACCAGCAGCGCCTGCTCGCGCGCGAGAACGTCGCGGCGTGACTTGCCGGCAGCGAAACGGGCGAGACCCTCCATGCTGAACTGATCGAACATGCGCCGCACAATTTCCTCGCGCAGCGCGGCCTCGCTGCGAGCGATGATCCTGACCTTATGATCGCCGAAACTGACGGTGGTTTGCGGCACTTCCGTGCGCATGACATCGCCTTCCAGCGCAACCCCGAGCGTGCGCCGCTCGGTCATCGCCATCCCCAGCACTGCAAACGCCTGCGGCGTATCGGGCGACTGTTCGAAGAACGCTCGCAGATCAGGAGAACGGCTGAAGGCCAGCTGCACGTCACGCGGCGTGCCGAAGAAGGCGTGAATATAGGGATCGTCACCCCATGCCTGCATGCTGGCCTCCCGCGGCGCGGGAAGACCCTGGACCAGTTCGCGCACGTAGTCCTGCGCTTGCTCGAGCGCAGGCCGAAGCCGCTGCTGGTAGCGTGATACCAGACGCAAGCGCGGATAGATCCGGGTCACGCGCTCGGTCAGCTCGGCAATCTCTTGCCTGTCGTGCGCGTGGACTTGCGCTTTGCGCCGGCGCAACCACCCCAGAAAACCCATCGGCATGCTCCCACCCGGCGCCGCCTTACTCAGCGGGCATGCTTGGGCGTGACGGAAATGGCAAGGGCTTCGGTGTAGACGGCCTGCACCTGGTCACCGCGTCGAACCGCCTTCAGTTGCTTCGGATCCTCGACATGCACGTCCACCGTCTTGCCTCTTGGCCCTTTGAGCGTCACCATGCCGGTCTTGGCGTTGACGGCCACCACGTCGGCAGTCACCGTCACCTCGCGCCCGACCATGCCGCCGGGCTTGGCGCCAGGAGCGGCCCGGTCGGCGGTCTCGCGTTCGGTGCTGGAGCGCATGCCACTCTGCCTGGCGAGGGTCACTGACAAGGCCTGCGTGTACTCGACCGTGACCATGTCGCCCACGCGGAGCTGCTCGAAGTTGCGCACGTCCTCGCCGACCTGTACGTCCGTGACCTTGCCCTGCTTGTTCTTGAGCGAAATGGTGCGCGTGGCGGCATCGATGGCCACCACCGTGGCGGTCGCCTTGACCGTGCCGGTGGTCTTGGTAGCCCCCACGCCCGACACCGTGTCCACGCGAGTCTCGGGCTGTGCCAGCACCGGAAGAGTTGCCGCGGCAAGTACCGCCGCCACGATTAGCTTGCTGGGATGCATGACTTACTCCTCGAGCCCCGTCTGTGGCATACCGTCGTTCGGCGGCGTCGGCACAACGCTGGCGCTTCTACCGAAAAGATCTATAAACCATAGCATACGAACGGTTATTCGCCTGCCCCGCGCCCGTCACTCCACATTTGCGTTGGCACTCACGGACTGGGCCCTAATTCAGGTATACGACTATCCAGGCACGTGGGAGGCATGCCAATGCATCAACCCAAGATTGTCGTGGTCGGCGCAGGACTGGTTGGCGGCTCGGCGGCCCTGTTTGCGGCCGTGGCCATCCCGAGCGCGGAGGTGGTCATCATCGATGTTGCCCGAATCCGGGCCGAAGGGCAGGCGCTGGACCTCGCCCACTCCGCCGCATTCTGGGGAAACAATCGTTTCTATGCGGGCGACTACGAGAACGCGCGCGACGCGGACGTCGTCGTCATCACTGCCGGCGTCGGCGTGAAGCCGGGGCAGACTCGCCTGGACCTGGCCAAGACCAATGCGGGCATCGCGGCGGAAATCGTGGATCGCATTGCGCCCCTGGCGCCGGATGCCATCTACGTCATCGCGACCAACCCCTGCGATGTGTTGGCTGGCGTCGTTTTTGACCGCCTGCGCTGCGCGCGGGAGCGCGTCATCAGCACAGGCACCTCTCTCGACACAGGACGGCTGCGATCGCTTCTGTCCGAGCGGCTGGGCGTCGTGGCGCCGGGGATTCACGCCTACGTTGTCGGCGAACACGGCGAATCCGCGGTCATCGCATGGTCGGGTGCAACGGTCTGCGGCATGCCCCTCGAAACCTTCCTGTCCAGGACCGGCAAGGAGCTGGGGCCAGCCAGCCGCGATCTGATCCTGCGCTCCGTGCACGAGGCGGCCAAGCTCATCAAGGAAGGCAAGGGCGCCACCCACTATGGCATCGCCAGTGCGATCGGGCGAATCTGCCAGGCCATCGTGCATAACGCCGACCTGATTCTCACGGTTGGCATCGTACATCCCGAAGTCGAAGGCGTGCCAGAGGTGTGCGTGTCGCTGCCGATGGTGGTCAATGGCGGCGGAGCGCAGTTGCTGGCTTACCCGGAACTCAACCCCACCGAGCGCGAGAGCCTGCGGCGCAGCGCGCGCATCGTCAAGGAGGCGACCGACAGCGTGCTGCAGGACCGGTAGGGACATCGCGCACGCTCCGGAGTACCGAACCACGCCGCCGCCAGGAGGCTGATCATGGATGTATCGCCCGCCAAGGCTCCACCGCCTGCAAGCTCCCCGGCCGCGAAACCAGCGGCCCCCGCTGGGCATCTCAAAGATCTCTGGAGATTTCTAGTCCCGGTGGGAATCGGCATCGTCCTCTGGTTCCTGCCGGCGCCGGCCGGCCTGGAGGTGAAGGCGTGGCACATGTTCGCGGTATTTGTCGCCACCATCGCCGGCATCATGACCGCCCCCCTGCCCATGGCCGCCGTCGCCATCATCGGCGCCACGGCAGGCGTGCTTGCTGGTGTCGTGTCCTTTGCCGACGTCACCAAATCCACGGGCACCGACCTGGTCTGGCTGGTGATGCTCGCCTTCTTCATTTCCCGAGGCGTCATCAAGACCGGGCTGGGGCGCCGCATTGCCCTGCTGTTCATGCGCCTGCTGGGCAAGCGAACCGTGGGACTTGGTTATGGGCTGGCCCTGACCGAACTCATGATCTCGCCCGCCATGCCAAGCATCACCGCCCGCGCCGGCGGGGTGATGCTGCCGATTACCAAGGCGATAGCGGAAGTCCTCGGCAGCCATGCCGATGACCCGGATTCCCGCGGCAAGGTGGGAAGCTATCTGATCCTCTGCGCCTTCCACGCGAACATCATTACCGCAGGCATGTTCATCACGGCGATGGCTGGCAATCCCCTTGCGGTCAAGCTGGCCGCGGATCAGGGCGTCTCGATCAGCTGGCTCGACTGGGCGGTGGCCGCATCGGTTCCCGGCCTGGTGTGCCTGGCCATCATTCCGGTCGCCATGCTGTGGATTGTCCAGCCGCAGATCCGCCAGACACCCGATGCAACGGCCCTGGCCCAACGGGAACTCGTCGCCCTGGGCCCCATCTCCGCCAAGGAAATTATCATGGCGGCAATTTTCCTTGGCTTGCTGGTGCTCTGGATTTTCGGTGAGGACCTGGCCATCGGCGCAACGCTGGCGGCGGCTCTCGGCGTCTCGCTGCTGTTCATCACCGGCGTGCTGACCTGGGACGATGCCCTGAACGAGAAGTCCGCCTGGGACACCATGATCTGGATCGGTCTGCTGATCATGCTGGCCTCCAAGCTCAATGAGTACGGCATGGTCTCCTGGTTCGGCAAGGAGTTCGGGGCGCACCT
The DNA here is from genome assembly GCF_058795055.1 of Cupriavidus sp. GW823-FHT06D04. NCBI lineage: Bacteria > Pseudomonadati > Pseudomonadota > Betaproteobacteria > Burkholderiales > Burkholderiaceae > Cupriavidus > Cupriavidus sp. GW823-FHT06D04. The sequence goes on from NZ_JBXAHL010000017.1 coordinate 138,324, forward strand.
CGAGGGCTTCCACAGGCTGGCCGTCTATATGCTGGTGGCGGCGATCTATTGCTACATTCACTACTTCTTCGCCAGCGCCACGGCACATATCAGCGCGCTCTTCCCCCTGTCCATGGCGCTGATGGTCGCGGCCGGCATCCCGCCTTTCACCGCGGCGGTCGCCCTGGGCGTCCTGAGCAATGTCAACGGTTGCCTGACCCAATATGGCATCGGCTCCGGACCGGTCATGTTCGGCGCGGGCTACGTCACCCAGGGGGAATGGTGGAAGGCTGGCTTTCTGATGAGCCTTATCTACATGTTCGTCTGGCTGGTGATCGGCCCGCTTTGGTGGCAGTTCCTCGGGCACGTCTGACACCGCACCGGGCAGGAAAATGGGCCAGCCCCCCCTGATCGGGGATGGCTCCGGACGGCATCAAGTGCGCACCATGCAGCACTTTTATCCATTCCTTGATTGTTGGAACAACTCGCGCCAATCATGCATCCCTACCCGACTGCCGGCGTCGCTAACAATAGCTTACATACACGGACATCCGGTTGAATTACCCTCCGCTGCCTGAACCTTGCCCGCCCGGGCCCACCACACGGAAAACAGCCACATATGAAGAAGATCCACGCGTACCCCCTGATGGCAATGGCCATGCTGACTACCGCCTCGGGGGCCGCCTTTGCGCAGCATGTCGTGGGGGGAATGGGCGAGGAAGTCAGGATCGGCGCGTTCGCCGGTCCGACGCACGGCACCGACAGCAATCGCGGCATGCCCACCGGGCGCAGGTTCAATACGGCAAAGCCAGGCAGGCAAGCCGCCGACCCGCGTAGCGCACGCCCGATCAACGCGCGCGGAGCTGCACCCACGCTCCCCGGCAAGCATTTGCCATAGCCGCGCGCCTGCGTTCGCGATCATCCTGGATCGCCGACGCGACAACCGGCGCGCCCACGCTGCCCGCGCCTTGGACAAGCCCGAATCCGCGCTGCTATATTGCGTGGATCGATCCTGGTCCAACCTATATGGCACGCACGCTTTTGCCCGCCGCGCTGGCGGCATCGCTCTACGGTTGCGCCGGCGCGCCGTCCTTCAGCCTGTTCGGTGCCTATTTCCCGCTCTGGCTCCTGAGCACCGTGCTTGGCATTGCCGGCGCGGTCGTGTCCTATCGGATCTTCATCATGACGGGCTGGGCGGAAACGGTCCGCTACCAGCTTCTGGTCAATACGGCGATCGGCGTCATGATTGCTGAAATCGTCTGGCTACTGGGTACGGGACACATCCTATGAAAATGGCCGGCCTCCGCAAAAGCCCGCTGCGCGGCAAACTGATCGCCCTGGTCATCGTCCTGCTGGCCGCCCTGCTGTCCTTCTACGCCTACCATCGCACGCTTCGCTTCCCGGCATCGGACGATGCCTCGCTCGATGCCGACCTGGTCCACGTTGCGTCGCCGGTAGGCGGCCGGATTGCACGCATCCATGTGGCGGAGAACCAGCTGGTGGCCAAGGGCGATGTCCTGTTCGAGATCGATCCGGTGCCGTATCAGCTGGCCGTGGCCCAGGCCCGTGCCGACCTGGAGCTGGCGCAGGCAACCCTTGGCACGCGGCGGCGCACGATTGCCACCGAGCAGGCCACGGCGGCGGTGGCGTCAGACCAGATCGCACGGGCCGAGCAGAACTACGCGCTCACGGCGCGCACGGTGGAACGGTTGCGCCCGCTGGCTGCGGACGGCTACGTGCCCAGGCAGCAGCTGGACCAGGCGCAGGTGGCGCAGCGCGACGCCGCGGTGACTTTGAAGCAGGCCAACGTGCAGCGCGCCGCCACGGCACAGGCGGTCGGTGATGAAGCCGGCGCCATCGCCACCGTGCATGCGCGCGAGGCGGCACTGGCGATTGCGCGGCGTGCGCTTGACGACACCGTGGTGCGCGCCCCGCATGCCGGCCGCGTGAGCGGGCTGACGGTGCTGTCCGGCGAGGTCGTGCTCCCCAACCAGTCGCTGTTCCTGCTGGTGCATACCGGGGAATGGTTCGCGGTGGCGAACTTCCGCGAGACTTACCTGGCTGATATCAATGTCGGCGACTGTGCCACGGTCTATTCGATGATCGACCGGCGCCAGGCCATCCGCGGGAAGGTGGAAGGCATCGGTGTCGGCATCACCGATACCGACCGCGTGAACCTGCCGCGCTCCCTGCCCTATGTCCAGCCATCCGTGAACTGGGTACGCGTGGCCAAACGCTTCCCGGTGCGCATCAAGCTGGCAGATCCGCCGGAAGCGCTGGCCAGGGTGGGCGCGAGCGCAACCGTCGAGATCCGGCATGGCGCAGCCTGCAGCTGACAAGTTGCGCCTGGGCCTGGCGGATATCCGGGCCCTGCTGGCGCCGCTCCCCGGCCGTGCGGCAGCTGCCACGCGCATCACGGTGGCCTGCACCCTGACGGTACTGGTGACCAGTATCTACGGCACCCCTGAGGCGGCCATCTCCGCTTATGTGATTTTCTTCATCAACCGGGCCGACCGTACCTCCAGCATCGTCATGAGCGTGGCCGCGCTGGTGCTGGTCAGCATGATCATCGGCCTGGTGATATGGCTCGCCGATTTCAGCGTCGACGACCCGCTGCGCCGCGTGGCGTGCATGGCGGTGGTGTCGGCGGCAGTACTGTTCCTGGCCTCGGCCAGCAAGCTGCGGCCGGTCGGCGCCATCGTGGCGATGATCATCGGCTTTGGGCTCGACGAACTCGGGCTGGTGCCGTCTGGCGAAATCGCTACGCGTGCCCTGCTCTATGCCTGGCTGATGGTGGCGATTCCCCTCGGCGTCAATGTGGTGGTCAACCTGGTGCTGGGCCCGGCGCCGCGCCGGCTGGCGACCGACCGCCTGGCCCATTGCCTGCAGCTTGCTGCACACAGCCTGCAGGCTCCCGATGGTGACCCAGAGGCGCTGCACGAGGCCTTGCGCGATGGCGTCCAGCCTGTCGCAGGCTGGCTGAAGCTGGCGAAGATCGAAGGCAGCATCGACGCGCAGGATCTGCTGGCACTGCGGCAGGCCGCGTCGTCGACCATGGCGATTCTGCTGGCGGCAGATGTCGCACGCCGGCAGCCCGGGGCGCAACTGCCGGCAGCCGTTGCCGTGCCCATCGCCACTACGCTCGACGACATGGCGCGCATGCTCGATGCCGGCGGCTATCCGGTGGAAATCGGGCTGAGCGTGCCCGGTCTTGCAGGGCTGTCGCCCGTGCAGGAAGCGGTTGCCGCGGAACTGGTCGGCGCCATCAACCGCTACGCGGAGCCAGGCGACCCCGCGCCGCAGGAGCAAGCCGACCAGGCACATGGCGGCTTCCTCGATGCCGACGCGTTCTCGAATCCGGCCCATGTCCGCTACGCCCTCAAGACCACCGGCGCGGCAATGTTCTGCTACTTGCTGTATCAGCAGCTGAACTGGCCCGGCATTCATACCTGCTTTATCACCTGCTACCTGGTGTCGCTTGGCACCGCGGCGGAAACCGTGGAAAAGCTGACGCTGCGGCTGGCCGGCTGCCTGGTCGGCGCGGTGATCGGCACGGCAGCCATTGTCTACGTGGTGCCATCACTCACCTCGGTGGGCGGGCTGATGCTGCTGGTGTTTGCCGGCACGTGGATATCGGCATGGGTGGCGCAGGGCTCGCCGCGCATTGCCTACGCAGGCTTCCAGGTGGCGTTTGCGTACTACCTGTGCGTCATCCAGGGTTCCGGACCGGGCTTTGACCTGACCATTGCGCGCGACCGGGTGATTGGCGTGGTGCTGGGCAATCTGGTTGTGTACCTGGTCTTCACGCGGATCTGGCCAGTCAGTATTGCCAGCCGCATCGAGGCGGCACTGGCGGCACTGGTCACGCAATGGCACCAACTGACCGAGGCGCGCCGGCCCGATGCCCGACGCAGCCATGCCGCGGCCGCCATGGCACGGCACGGCGAGATCACGCAGGACCTGATCCTGGCCAACTATGAACCCGCATCGGTCAGCCCGGGGCGGGACTGGATCGAAGACCGGCGCCGGCGCCTGGCCGCGCTCGATGCGATTGCGGGGCCCCTGTTCCTACTCGCGGAGCGCTTTCCCGGCGACCCGGAAATTGCACGGCGATTGCACACGCCGCAGGCTACCGACGCTGTAGCACCAACTGCGCAAGCTGCCAACGGCACCCACGATGCACAAGCCGACAAGGTCCGTCACGCCCTGCTGACCTTGGTCGACCGGCGCCTGGCGGATTCGCCCGCCGAGGCACCGGCTGCGACCTCTCCAACTTCCATTCATGCGCAAACCTGATTCGCTGGCGATCCCGCTGACACTGGTCGCCGCCGTGACGCTGGCCGGATGTGCCACCGCGTCGCTCGACCTGGCCCCGCCGGCCTCCGACCGGCCATGGCAGCCCGAGACCACCGCGTCCGGCGAGATCGTGCCGGGCGCGGCCAGCAAGCCGGCACCGGCAACCCGGCCATCCGACTACACGCTGCCGGCCAACAACGCGCTGGCATCCGTGCCCCCACCAGCCGAACTCGATACCACGCACGCTTACACGCTGCCCGAGCTGATCGACCTGGCAGAATCCACCAACCCGCTGACCCGGATTGCCTGGAACGACGCGCGCAATGCCGCACTGGCCGCCGGCATCGCCAGGAGCAGCTACCTGCCGTACATCTCCGCGGCGGCGATGGGCGGCTACCAGAACGGACACAGCGCTTCGTCCACGGCGCTGGGCACGCTGGGCGCAAACGCGTCGACGCATGGCGCGGTCTCGGTGCTGTCGCTGCAGTGGCTGTTGTTCGATTTCGGCGAGCGCGCGGGCATTGTCGATGCCACTGAACAGGCATCGATTGCCGCGAACATCGGCTTTACCGCGGCGCACCAGAAGATCATTCACGAAGTCAGCACGGCGTTCTATCGCTACCAGGCCGCGCGTTCGCGCGCGACCACCGTGCAGCAGGCGATGCACAACGCCGATGCCGTGCTTGCCGCCGCCAAGGCGCGCTACCAGCGCGGCATCGGCACCGTGGTGGAAGTCGCCCAGGCCACGCAGAATCGAGCGCAGACCAATCTCGCCACGGTGCAGGCGCAAGGGGCCGAAACCGATGCCTACCTGGCACTGGTCACGGCCATCGGCATCTCCCCGCTTTCCAGGCCCCAAATAGCCGAGATGCCGGTGCGGCTCCTGTCGCCGGCCATGCGCAGCTCGATCGAGCAGATCGTTGAACGTGCGATTGCAAGCCGGCCAGACGTGCTGGCGGCCTATGCCATCGAACGCGCCAGCCAGGCCAAGGTCAGGGCGGCAGAGGCCGGCTTCATGCCCAAGGTGTTCATGTCTGCATTCACGTCGTACGCGTCCGGCGGCTCGGCAATCACCGCGATTCCGCCGGTCGGCCAGCAGCCGCCCACGGTCAACCTGAACGGCTACCGCTACGGCGCCAGCGTGTTCCTGGGCGTGACCGTACCGATCTACGACGGCGGGGTGCGCTCCGCGGTGCTGGCACAGGCGCGCAACGACGCCGACAGCGCGTCGGCCAGGCTGACGCGCGCCAAGGAAGAGTCCGTGCGCCAGATCGTGGTCAGCCAGAGCGCGCTCGAATCGAGCCTGGCCGCCTACGATGCGGCCAGGGTACTGGCCGAGGCCGCGCAGACCACCTATGACGCTGCCTTCGCCGCGTATAGCAAGGGCGTGGGGCCTGTCACCGAAGCCAATCTGGCGCAGAACCAGTTGCTGCTGGCGCGCAATGCGTCTGCCGACGCCTATAACGGGGCGCTCGCCGCTGCGGCGACATTGGCGCTGGCGACGGGGTCGGTCGGCGCGGTGCGCGATGGAGGTGGATGGCCGGTGCGGTGATACCGCCTGGTGTACTGCTCAACCCTGCCGAGGCTGCACCGCCGCCGCAAGGCCGGGCTTGCGCAGCATTTTCTCCACATCTCCCGCGTGCAGTTCCTCCAACTGGATCAACTGCCGCGCATACTCTTCCAGGGCGACGGAGCGCCCTTCGACCAGGCTTAGCAGTTCACGGTACAGATCCAGGGCCTGCATCTCCGTCGCAAGCGATTCACGCAGGATCGCGCCGATATCGGTCGTGTGGCTGTCCAGAAGTCCGCCGATGCCAAGCGAGGGATAGGCGCCGAGGGTCGTGATCCATTCGCCGGCCTGGTGCGCGTGCAGCAGCGACTCATTCGCCTGCTCACGCAGCCACGACACGATGGGAATGCGGCCGAAGCCGAATATCAGGAATGAATAGTGCGTGTAGCGCACAACACCGGCGAGCTCAGCTTCGAGTATTCGATTGAGCACGCCGACGACCTTTTGCTGTTCGATTTCCGACATGGCAGATTCCTCCCTGAGGTAGGTTCGGACTGCAAGCCGGCGCCCGTAGCCGGGCACCGCGCAATCCCCTCATTAGCGGTAGACGAGGACAGGGACCCGGCAATGGGTGAGAACTTTCTGGGTTTCACTGCCGACCAGCAGGCCCTCCAAGCCCCTGCGGCCGTGCGACGCCATGAAGATCACGTCACACCCGTGCCTCGCGGCGGCATCGATGATGCCCTTGTAGGGTACCGAGGTCGTCATATCCGTTTCGCATGTGACTCCCGCGGCCTTGGCTGCAGCAACAACCTCTTCCAGCCTGGCGGTTGCATGCGCGGCCTCCTGCTCCTCGAAGGCCTTGCGCCTGGGATGGCCGGAATCGCCTGACGCCACGTAGGGATACTCTTCCATGCACGTATAGGCCGTCAGCCTGGCGCCACCGGCTTTGACAAAGCCAATGGCCGCGTCCATTGCCATTCTTGAAAGTTCTGAGCCATCGGTAGCCAGCAAAATGTGCTTGAACACGATTCTTCTCCTTGGGCAATTGATCCCGGCGGGCAGCGACAGCCCGCTAGTCAAAGTTCAGTATGGACAAGAATCCGCCTCTCGCCACCCACGCGGATGCACCTGCGCACACGCCGACGCACCGTCTCGCCCTTATCCATCGATCTTGAACCCGACATCCTTGATGAACTGCCCCCAACGCGCATGATCGGCCCCGATCTGCGCGGCGAATGCCTCAGGCGTGGCGGCAGATTCGGGCGCGAATTGGCTCAGGCCGCCCCCCGGAGCGGCCCGAACCGCTCCACGTACAACCCCGCCACCCAATCGACAAACACTCGCACCCGCGGCGCCAGCTGCCGGTGGAACGGATACAGCGCTGACACCGGCAAGTCCGGGCAGGGCCAGGCCTCAAGCACGGGCACCAGCCGTCCTGCGCGCAGGTGCTCTGCCACGCGGAAGCGCGGCACTTGGATCAGGCCGCAGCCGGCCAGGGCCGAGCTGGTATAGCACTCGGCATCGCTCACCGAGATCCAGCCGCGCGCCTTGAACTCCTGCACCTCGCCATCGACGGTCAGCGTGAAGGGATAACGGTAGTCATGGTTGCGCGAGAAGAACCCCACGCCGATGTGTTGCGCCAGTTCCGACGGGTGTTGCGGCGCGCCGTGCGCGGCCAGGTATCCGGGGCTGGCGCACAGCACCTCCGGCATATCCGCAAGACGCCGGGCCACCAGCGAGGAATCGCGCGGCCGGCCGGCACGCACCACGCAATCGATGCCCTCCCCGACCAGGTCGACCAGCCGGTCGCCGCTGCTGACGATCAGGTCGATATGCGGATAGCGCTCCCGGAACTCGCCGATGCGCGGCAGGATGATCATGGTGGCGTGGGTGCCATGCAGGTCCAGCCGCAGCGTGCCGCGCGGGTTGGCCACCTGCGTGCTGAGCGAGGTCTCGGCGTCTTCCAGGTCCTGCAGCACGCGCTTGCTGCGCTCATAGAAGGCCTGGCCGTCCAGCGTGGGGCGCACCTGGCGCGTGGTGCGCTCCAGCAGACGCGCGCCGATGCGGGCCTCAAGTTCCTTGATGGCGTGCGTCGCGGTGGCCCGTGGCATGTCCAACGCGCTGGCGGCGCCGGTGAAGGAACCCAGTTCCACGATCCGGGTAAAGAGTTGCAGCGAGTCGAAGCGGTCCATGCGGGGGCTGTCATAGCGGAAGGGTCACTTCCGGATTGGAATCAGGTTCCCGGCCTGCGTCAAGTCGGATCTCCACTCGCTTGTCCAGGGTCAGTCCCTGAGCCCGGCCAGGGAGCACGAATCAGCCAGGCATCGATTCTGCTAGCCTATATTTCATTTCATAGTCTTCTGCCGTTCTCCCGCGTGTCCCGTGGCGGGGCCATGTGGCGAGTATGCAATCCGGTTAGTGCTGGGAGATGGGATATGAGCGCCGTTCCTGAGTCGCGAGTCACCGGCACCACTTCGGCCCCAGGGAAACGCCCCGTCACTTCCACCCGGCACGTGTGGACCCGATACTGGGCCATTGCAAAACCTTACTGGTTCTCGCGGGAAAAATGGAAAGCCTCGGGCTTGCTGGTCCTGCTGATCCTGCTGCTGTTGGGCCAGACCCAGACCGAGGTACTGATCGTCAAGCAGACCGGTGAATTCACTTCGGCCCTGGCGGCGCAAGACGCGGATCGCTTCTGGGCCTCGATCACGAAGTGTCTTTATATCCTGATGGTGGCAGTTCCCATCTACGCTGTTTATTACTACCTGAGGAATAAGCTTGGCCTGCTCTGGAGGCGCTGGCTGACCAGTCACTATCTGGAACGGTATTTCAAAAGCCGGGTCTACTACAAGCTCAATTCAGATGCCGCGATCGACAACCCGGACCAGCGCATCGCGGAGGACATCAATACCTTCACGCGGCAATCCCTGTTTTTCCTTTCGATCGGCATCGGCGCGCTGCTGCAGCTCATTGCATTCAGCGCCGTCCTGTGGTCGATCTCCAGGGAGCTGGTCTACTTTCTTGTCATCTATGCCATCGCCGGCACATTCATCTCCATCTTCTTCTTCGGCCGCGTCCTGATCGGCCTGAACTTCTTCCAGCTAAGGCGGGAGGCGGATTTCCGCTTCAGCCTGATCCGGGTGCGTGAGAACGCCGAGTCCATCGCGTTCTATCGCGGCGAAGCGCTGGAATCAACCCATGTGAGCGGCCGTTTCGGTAAGGCCTTCCAGAACTTCGACCGCCTCATCAAGTGGCAGCTGAGCCTGAACATGTTCCAGTATGCCTATGGCTTCCTGACCATCCTGCTGCCCAGCGCCATCGTCGCTTCACGCGTGCTTTCCGGCGAGCTTGAAGTAGGCAGCGCCATCCAGGCGGCCGGCGCGTTTGCCGCCATACTGAACGCGCTGACCGTGATCGTTGACAACTTTGAAGACCTGAGCCGGTTCGTGGCGGGGCTGGATCGACTGGACACATTCTCCATCGCGCTGACCGGGACGGCAGCAGCCTCCGTGAAGCCGGCCACCACGATCGAGTCCATCCATGACTCCCGCCTGGCGCTGGAACATGTCACCTTGCGCACGCCGAATCAAGAGCGAACGCTGGTCACCGACCTGACCCTGTCGGTCAACCCGGGAGAGGGCCTGCTCATCGTCGGCGCCAGCGGCGGCGGCAAGAGTTCCCTGATGCGCGCGATCGCCGGATTGTGGAACAACGGCACGGGATGCATCGTGCGGCCAATGCCGCAGGAAATGCTATTCCTGCCGCAGCATCCTTACATGGTGGTCGGCAGCCTGCGCAGCCAGCTGCTGTACCCGAACCACATTGGCCAGCGGATCCCGGACGAGGAGCTTCTGAAGTTGCTGGAGATGGTCAACCTGAAGGACATCGCTGGCCGGTTTGGCGGCCTGGACACGGAAGTGGACTGGGGGAAAGTCCTGTCTCTTGGCGAGCAACAGCGGCTGACCATCGCTCGCGTACTGCTCTCAAAACCGCGCTATGTCATGCTGGACGAAGCGACCAGTGCCCTGGATATCCGCAATGAGGAAAGCATGTACCAGTTGCTGGCCGACCTGCAGGCGACGCTTGTCAGCGTCAGCCACCGCCCCACTCTGCTGAAATTCCACCACCAGGTCCTGGAACTGCCCGGGAACGGAAAGTGGTGGCTGCATCCGACCAGGGACTATCGCCTGGGGTGGTAGGCGTCCAGCTGCCTTGTAGCGGCCCCAACCATCATCGTGCCGTGCTAACGTCGCGCGAGGCACATTTGATGTGGAGGGCGTTTGCATGCAAGCGGGCATTGTCGAGGCCGGCTATGGCTCGGACCCGGTCGGTCTGGTCAGCGGTTTTCTGTTCGAACCCGGCGGACCGGTGCGCGAGATTGATTCCCGCGCCGCAGCGGCATGGCTGCAGCAGATGCCGTCAGTACCGCCGGACGCCGCGCACCATCGCCCCTTCCTGTGGCTACACTTCAACCTGTCGCACAGCGCATGCGAACGCTGGATGAAGGGCCAGCTGGCCCTGCCGGACGAATTCTTCGAGGCCCTGCGGCAGGGTTCGCGCTCGACGCGGATCGAGCGCCTGGACGCCGCCCTGCTGGCCGTGGTCAACGACGTGATCTACAACTTCGGCGTCACGTCGACGGATATCTCCACGCTCTGGGCCCACGCCGACCACCGCTTGCTGGTGACGGCCCGCGCCAGGCCGCTGCGTTCCGTGGACCGGCTGCGCGAGGCGGTGCGGCGCGGAGAGGCATTCCGCTCGCCACTGGACCTTGTGGTGCACCTGTTGCGTGACCAGGCCGACGTGCTGGTGCAGATCGTGCGCGAGACCGGTGTGAACGTCGACCAGATCGAGGACCAGTTGCTGTCGCAGCGCCTGCACGGCAACCGCGCCGACCTGGGTTCGATGCGGCGCGGGCTGGTGCGGCTGCAACGGCTGCTGGCGCCCGAGCCCGGCGCCCTGTTCCGGCTGTTGAACCGGCCGCCGGCCTGGCTGCATGAATCGGACTTGCAGGAGTTGCGTGAATCGACCGAAGAATTCTCGCTGGTACTCAACGACCTGGCCGCGCTGGTCGAACGCATCAAGCTGTTGCAGGAAGAAATTGCCGCCAAGCTCAACGAGCAAACCAACCGCACGCTGTTCACGCTGACGCTGGTGACTGTGCTGGCGCTTCCGATCAATATCGTGGCCGGCTTCTTCGGCATGAATGTGGGCGGCATTCCGCTGGCCGGACACCCGCACGGCTTTTGGGTACTGGTGGCGCTAGTGGCAAGTTTCACGGTACTGGCCGGGCGCTGGGCATTCCGCAAGCAGGCCGGGTAGGTAACGCTTGCGGGATATACCATACTTCAGGCAGTGTCCCCCTGGCTCTCAACCCCCTAACCTGAGGAACCCGGCCATGAAGCTACTTCGCATTGCTGCCCTGGCGTTCGTGCTTTCGGGATGCGCCATGAACCAGGGCGCGCCAGGCACGGCGCAGGCGTCGCGCACAGAAAGCTGCAAGATGACGTCGGAGCAGGAGATTGCGGCGTTGTTTGATCGATGGAATCGGTCACTGCAGACAGGCGATCCACACAAGGTGGTGGCCAACTATGCGGAACGGTCCATTCTTCTTCCGACGGTATCCAACAAGCCTCGCTTGACCGTCGCGGAGAAAGAGGACTATTTCCATCACTTCCTGCAAAACGGTCCGTCCGGGAAGATCGACTTCCGCACCATTGAGCTGGGATGCAATTCCGCGGTGGATTCCGGGCTCTACACCTTCACCTTCGCACGAACGGGCGCCGTGGTGAAGGCCCGCTTTACCTACACCTATCACTGGGACGGCAAGCAATGGCTCATTACAAGCCATCACTCGTCGGCCATGCCGGAGAAGACGTAACTGAGGCCTGAGCCTCAGTTACCGAGGGCGAGGGCCCCGCCGCGCATTCACCTGGCGGCGCCTGGCCCAGCGCCCTTACTGCATGTGCTGCCCGCCGTTGATGGCGATATTGGACCCGGTCACGTAGGCCGCATCCTCCGAGCAAAGGTAGGCAACCAGTGCGGCGACTTCTTCCGGCTTGCCGACGCGGCCGACCGGAATCTGCGGCAGGATCTTGGTCTCCATGATTTCCTTGGGCACGGCGTTGACCATCTTGGTGGCAAGGTAGCCCGGAGAGACGGTGTTGACGGTCACGCCCTTTCTTGCCACTTCCAGCGCCAGCGACTTGGTGAAGCCGTGCATCCCGGCCTTGGCGGCTGCATAGTTGGTCTGGCCAAAGGCGCCCTTGGATGCGTTGACCGACGAGATGTTGATGATGCGTCCCCAGCCGCGTTCGACCATGCCTTCGCAAAGCGGCTTGGTGAGATTGAACACCGAGTCGAGGTTGGTCCGCATCACGGCATCCCAGTTCGGCTTGTCCATCTTCTTGAAGGCCATGTCGCGGGTAATGCCGGCGTTGTTCACCAGGATATCTACGCGACCTACGTCAGCCAGGATCTGCGCAGCGCAAGCCTGGCAGGCATCGTAGTCGGAGACATCCACCTCGTAGGCACGCATCTCGCGGCCGCTGGCGGCCATCGCGGCAAGCCAGTCCTGGGCGTTCGCATTGCCCGGCGAGTGCGTCACCACCACGGTGTGGCCTGCGTCGTGCAACTTGATGCTGATGGCTTCTCCCAGCCCACCCATACCACCTGTTACCAGTGCAATTCTCTTCGTCATGCTGCGTGCTTCATTCTCGTAAAGTTGAAAGACCCCTGCCTTGCCGGGACGGGCGTTTGCCCTGACTATCCCGACCATATTCCCACTGCCCTGGCGCGAAAATAGCGAGGGCGAGCCGGGCCGGATGATTCCGGTCCCGGCTTGTATGCCGATGCGGGAAGATTGGCGTCGCAGTGCTTCACACCAGGAGAACTGATGCCCCTGGCCTGCAAGCCTGCGATCTCTGTTCAGCGCGCTGGCCTGGCCGGCACGGCCGGCCGCACGCCGTTACTGCTTCGAAGCGCGGGGCGCCGCCTGCTGGGCCGCGCCGGACGCAGCTGCGGCGGTCTTGGCAAAGTTGGCCTTGGCGGCTTCAGCCGTCTGCTTTGCGGCGTCCTGGAACGATTGAAAGGTGCTGCTGGCGGCCGCTACGCTCGATTGCAGCAGCGCGGTGATCGCTTCAGACCCGGCCGGCGCGTTCTTCACGAAGGTGTCGACGAAGGCTTGCACATTGCGGTTGTGCTGTTCGTACTGGCCCTCGACCGCCTTGGTCAGTTCCACCTGCGTGTTCGACGCGATTTCGTACACGTGGCGTGCATACGCAACCGCCTTCTCCGCGGCGGGCTGGGCCAGATTGCTCTGCACGGCGAACACGTCACGCAGGTCCTTTCCGGCCAGCACCGCTTCGACATTGCCCTGGCCTTCGGCAAGCGTCGTCCTGACTGCCTGCAGGTTCAACTCGGTCAACTTCTGGAAGCCGTCAAAAGCCATGTTCGTCAGCGCGAACAGTTGGTTCAGACTGGACTTTTGCACTGCAGCAAATTGCTCGGGCATAAAAGGGGACATGCGAAATCTCCTGTGGATTGATCGAACGGATTCGCGCAAGAGTGCTGCAAATTGAATCCGCCACCGTATGGCTTGCGGATTGGCAGCGCCACCAATCCTGCAGCGCACCATCCGAGTGCGAATCCTAGAGGCTTTCCTCTAATTTGATCCCTAGGTATATACCCAAAAAGTCTTTAAAACATGACAATAAACGTGCACTATAAGGCACTTATGTTACATGTATTTACGTGGAAATGTTGCGGTGCATGACACGTGTGGGGCGCACCTCACCCCGGACGCTTGAAACGGATCGCCGAATACACCAAGAGGGAGAAGCGGAAATGGGATCGAGGCAACAGGATCGCGGCGCCCCGAGCTGACGGCACGGCTCATGTAGCAGCCTTCCTGAGCCGCAACGCATTGGTAATGACCGAGGCAGAACTCAGGCTCATCGCCAGCGCCGCAATCATCGGCGACAACAGCAGGCCTGTCATTGGATACAGAACGCCCGCCGCCAGCGGAACGCCCAAGGCGTTATAAATGAACGCAAAACCGAGGTTCTGCTTCATGTTCCGAATGGTCGCTTGCGAGAGTTTCCGGGCACGGGCAATGCCGCGCAAATCCCCTTTGACCAGCGTGACCTGAGCGCTGTTCATCGCGACATCAGTGCCCGTGCCCATGGCAATACCAACGTCCGCCTTCGCCAGCGCCGGCGCATCATTGATACCGTCGCCCGCCATGGCCACCACCGCGCCTGCCTGTTGCAGGGAACTGACAAGTTCAAGCTTGTCGGCCGGCTTCACCTCGCCGTGGAACTCGTCAATGCCGAGTTTCCCGGCCACCGCCTTTGCCGTTGCAATCCCGTCACCGGTCGCCATCACGACACGGATACCTTCTTCCCTGAGATGCGCCAGCGCCTCCGGCGTGGTGGCCTTGACCGGATCCGAGACGGCGAGCAGGCCAGCAAGCGTGCCTTCGACGGCGAGATACATCACGCTGGCGCCTTGCGCACGCAGCGCATCAGCCTGCGCCACGAGCCGATCAATGGGAATTCCTTCAGCTTGCATGAGCGCCGTGTTTCCGATCGCGACCTTCCTGCCGCCCAGCTTGCCTCTTACCCCGATCCCGGAACTCGACTCGAAGCCCTCCGGCTTTTCCAACTGCAGGCCGCGCTCACGGGCTGCTTCAACAATCGCGGCAGCCAGAGGATGTTCGCTGCCCTGATCCAGGCTGGCAGCTAACCGCAGCACGTCCTCCTCGGCATAGCCATTGGTGCCGATCGCGCGCTCAAAAACCGGCCGACCCTCGGTGAGCGTCCCGGTCTTGTCGATAATCAGGGTATCGACCGTGCGCAGGTTCTCGATTGCAGCGGCATCGCGGAACAGCACGCCGTTGGAAGCGCCCTTCCCGCTTGCGACCATGATGGACATCGGCGTGGCGAGACCCAGTGCGCACGGACATGCGATGATCAGCACCGCGACCGCATTGATCAGGCCGAACACCCAGCTCGGCTCGGGGCCGAAGAGTCCCCACGCGACAAAAGTCAGCACCGCAATGCCGATGACACCGAGGACGAAGACGCCGGCAACCTTGTCCGCCATCCGCTGCATCGGCGCCTTCGATCGCTGCGCTTGCGCCACCATCTGGACTATCTGGGACAGCACGGTCTGGGAGCCTACCTTTTCGGATTGGATGACGAGGCTGCCCGACGTGTTCATCGTGGCGCCGATGACGCGGTCGCCGACGCGCTTGGTGGTCGGAATGGGCTCGCCGGTTATCATCGATTCGTCGACCGCGCTGGAGCCTTCCGTTACCACGCCATCGACCGGCACCTTCTCGCCGGGCCGCACGCGCAGCAGGTCGCCCACGTGGACATGGCTGAGCGGCACGTCCTCTTCGGCTCCGTCGGGGCCGATACGCCTCGCCGTCTTTGGCGCCAGTCCCAGCAGCGACTTGATGGCGGCGGAAGTCTGGGAACGGGCCTTTAGTTCAAGCAACTGACCCAGCAGCGTGAGGGAAATGATCACCGCCGCTGCCTCGAAGTAGACACCGATGCGGCCATGCTCGGCAAACACCTGCGGAAATACGCCAGGTATGACGGTCGCAATGACGCTGTAGACATAGGCCGCACCTGTGCCGATTCCGATCAGCGTCCACATGTTCGGACTGCGGTTGACGATCGACTGGAAACACCGCACGAAGAACGGCCAGCCCGCCCACAGCACCACAGGCGTCGCCAATGCAAGCTCTACCCAGCTCTGGGTCGACACCTGCATCCAGCCAAGGCGATGCCCGAACATGGCCAGTACGAACACCACACCGGTGAGCGGTAGCGTCCACCAGAAGCGGTGACGAAAATCCACCAGCTCGGGGTTCTCTCCTTCATCCAGTTCCGGCAACAACGGTTCCAGCGCCATGCCGCATTTGGGGCAGTTGCCCGGATGATCCTGGCGGATCTCCGGGTGCATGGGACAGGTATAGATTGTTCCCTCGGCAGCTGGCTGCGCCGCCCCGGCGCCAGTGCCAGCCTGTTCATGAACATGGTCATGGTGATGCGCATGCTCGTGATGATGACCAGGATCGGACTGATCCTGAGCCGAGGTATGTGCACCGGCGCTGTGGCGGCCAGGCTCGGTTGCATCGCGTTCGTTGCTTGTCCTGTTCATCCTGGCTTCCTTCAGTTGTTGGGCCGGGCATCCACTGCGTCATCCGGCTTGCCTTTTACCTTCATGACACGCTCCTTACGCGAAGATGACGGCCATTCGAGATGGGACGTCCATGTCACGCCTGATGACGCCAGCTTAGAGGTTCCCATCGTTGGAAGGTCAAGGGCAAGGAGGCACGGTGGCTGGACTGCTCTCAAAGGCCAACGCGCTCGGGTCCAGGATGAGTTGGCCGCCAACGAGAAGTCGCCTTCAGGGGCGAGGTCAGCCGCCGGTGAAGAGATGACTACGGTCGATATAGACGCGTACACCTTGAGCATCCGGCACGCCCGGCAAGAGGACCCCCAGGTCTACGTTCGTTCCGCGAATCGATTCGGCAAACTTCCACGTTGCCTCCTGCTCGCCACTCCTGAACGTCACGGTCTCGCTGGACGCAACGTTGACGTACTTCATGCCGGAGGTCACCGCCACGGTGCGGGAAGCTGTTCCTGCAGCTACCTGGCTGCCAAAAAGGGCGGCCTGCGAACCGACACGCGTTGCGCTTACCTGCGCTGCTGCCGGAGCTGCGGCGGGTTCTGCGGCCTGGCGCTGAACATGCTGCGCCACGTCGTCGCCGGCGTTGGTCTTCGACTTATCGGTGCTCCATGCTGTGGAGATGGACAACGCCGAAAGAACCAGCGCGACAGCCACGGACTTGTTGGTTTTCATGGTGCACTCCATTGAAGTTTCGAGGCATCGACCTCTTGAATCAATGGTATGAGGCTATCTCTCACCGGGGCGTTACGCAGCCATTACATGCCGGTAAGCTGTAGTGCCACTAGCCTGTCCAGTCGGCGATGCCGTTCGCGGATGAGTACGTCAGAAGGCAGGCATTCATAATTGCCCTGAAGAACAGCCGACGTTGCTTGACCTTCCTCCCATGGGAAGGTCCATTTGAATGACGATGTCCTTGCCGTGTTCAGGCGGACATGCGAGCAAGAACAATATGTCGTCGCCGATCTTCTCCTGAGCGCCCTCGAAGCCATGGCTGGTCAAGGCCAGGACAGCCGGCAACTGGACGAGACGTACCTAGTTTTGGCGAACTGCTGCGCGCCTGAAAGCCGCGGCAATGCGTGGGATACCGCCCCCGGAGCCTGTCAGATTTCTTGTGTGTTGAGGTCATGAGACGATATCGAAAGAAACGCCCTTATGACCGAAACAACAAG